>NZ_JBIDCW010000005.1:263902-273015 GCF_043204795.1 Streptomyces sp. NPDC047706
TCCCCCCCCCTCCAGTTCTTGCGGTGCCCCCGGGGGGGCCGGGGGGCCCCGCGGGGCAAAACACCTGAGGGGGCCCCGGGGGGGGGGGGCGGGGGGGCCCCCCCCCCCCCCACCAAAAGGGGTGAACGGTCGTAACTTTCCCGTGCGGATCGCGTTTCGTCGCGCTAGGAGACCAGGTGCGTACGGATCGTCATGGCGCAGGAAGTGGGATCAACTCTCCGGGTACGGCCAGGGGTTGGCCTTGCACCGGATCCCGTCGTGCTCCAGGAACTTCGTCTGCTGCTGCATGACGGGCGCCAGTTCGCCGGACTTGTCGCAGGTGACGTGGTCGTAGCCGAGGCGGTGGCCGATCTCGTGATTGATCAGCATCTGCCGGTAGGCGTGGATCTTGTCACCGTACGTCTCCGAACCCTGCGCCCAGCGATAGGCGTTGATCATCACGCGCTCGGTGGCGGCGGAGTCGCAGGACACATTGTCGACCGTCGTGTCCAGGCCCGACTTGGCGCACCAGTCCGCGGTGGTGGCCGGGCTGGCGAGTGTGATCACGAAGTCGGGTTTCCCGGAGTGGATGCGTTCGAACGTACGGCCGCCGTTGTGCGCCCAGCTCCGGTCGTCGTTCAGCGTCCTCTGCACGGCCTGCGCGAAGAGCTCGCCGTCGAGGCCGAGCCCCTTCTCCACGTCGACACGGTAGGTGTACTTCTGCCCCGCGCCCGGCGCCTTGTCGATGCCCGCGATCGCCTCGAACTCGCCCGAGCCGTCGAGCTTCGCGCTCAGCGGGTACGTACGGCCCATCTTCTGCTCGTACGTCAGCGGTGTCACGCTGGGCGAACCGGACGGGGTCGGCCGCCCGTCCCCCCGCGACGCGGGATCCTGGAGGTCCCTGGCCCTGTCGGCGGCGGACTGCGACTCCAGGGCACCGTCGTCGTCCTGGCCGGCGACCTGGCCTGCGACGACCACGGCCAGCACGGTCGTCACGGCGGCGGCCGCGATACCGGCGAAGGCCCGGCCCTTGCCGCCCTTGACGGGCGCGGGTTCGCCGGTGGGAGGTGCCTCGGCGTCCGCGTAGGGTTCCGTGTCCCGGTCGGTGACGGAGCCGTACAGGTCCGACAGGTGCCCGGTGGTGGCGGTGGTGGGCGCCGGGGCTCGGCGTACGAAGACGTCGTCCTGCTCCTCGAAGGCGTCGACGTAGTCCTGACGCGGTCCGGAGGGTGCCTGCCGTTGGCGGGGAAACACCGGAGCGCCGCTGCCATCGACCGTGCGCCCCCTCAACTCACCCCAGCCGCCCCCATCTTCACGCTGTTCGGGATGGCCGCCACGCACCTGGGGAGTGCCGTGCGCGGGGGTACCGTCCGGCATCGGCGGGAACCCATGGGCGGGCGTCCCGTCGGAAAGAGGCGGCACCCCACGCGCGGGCGTGCCGTACGCGGGCGTGCCGTCAGGAATACGCGGAAATCCATGGGCCGGCGTGCCCTCCGGCGACCGCGGCATGCCATGGGCCGGCGTGCCCTCGGCGGAACGAGGCACCCCCGGCCCGAAACCGCCGTCCGTGAAACGAGGCACCCCCCGCGGCGGCGTCTCCTCGGCAACCCTCTGCGCCCCCGTATCCCGCTGCCCCTCGGCGGACCCGGCCGCGCGGCGGCGTAGTCCCTTGCCCGTGGCCTCACCCTTGGGTGCCGGGCCACGGCGACTATGGCGTCCCACCTCGCCCCTCAGCTCCCCGCGCTCGCGGACTCGGTCCCGCCCTCGGTACCCCCGTCGCCGGAGCCACGCCCGGCCGGAGCGGCACCACGGGACGGAGCGCCTCCGGGACCACCACCACCGGACGCACCACCACCGGACGCACCGGAGGTGGCCCCAGCCGAACCCGCACCACCGGGACCCGCACCACCGGAGGCCACGTCGTCGGTCGCTCTCACCTTGGACTCCGCCTCCGCCTCCGCCATGAGTTCACAGAACGCCTTCGCCACGGTCTCCGGGTACTCCATCATGGCCACATGCCCGGCGTTCGGAAGTGTCAGGAGCCGTGCGTCACGGAACGTTCGGGCGGCCTTCCGCGCCATGCGGAAGCCTACGAGTTGATCGCGTCCACCGTAGACGAGCAGTGTGGGTGCCAGGACCCGCTCGGCCTGTCGCCACAGTCCATGCTGGCCACCGAGCGTGTACGCGTTGACGATCCCGCGGGCGGAGCGCGCCATCGCGTCCCAGAAGTACGGCAGTTGCAGCCGCCGCTCCATCTCCTCCACGGCATTGCGGAAGCCGTCGGGCGACACCCGCTCGGGGTCGCCGTAGCAGAGCGTGAGGACGCCACGGACCCGCTGCTCGGCGGTCCAGCCGGTGGTGAACCGGGTGAAAAGCCGGACCACCCCGGGCAGCGCCAGCAGCGCCGTGGGCACGGCGGTGCGCTGGATGCGGATCTCCGGCAGCGCCGGAGACACGAGCGTCAGCGTCCGGACCAGGTCGGGCCGGACGGCGGCGACGCGGGTGGTCACCGCGCCGCCTAGGGAGTTGCCGAGCAGGTGCACGGGTCCGCGTCCGGAGGAGTCCAGGTAGCGGATGACCGCGCGCGCGTGCCCGGTGACCGAGAAGTCGCCGTCGTCCGGGGGCGGCGAGTCACCGAAGCCCGGCAGGTCGACGGCCTCGCAGTCGACGTCCGCGTCGAGCAGCTCCATCAGCGCCGACCAGTTCTGCGAGGAACCGCCGAGGCCATGGACGTAGAGGGCGGGAGGCAGCCCCTCGCGCGCGGGTGGCCTCGAACGCACCGTGAGTGTGATGCCGGGCAGCCGGACCGACTTCAGCCGCTCGCCTTCCGCGACCCGGACGGGCGCCACCTTCGGGAGCACGTTGGTGGTCGGCACGAACGGCGACTCGGTCGAAGACATGCGGCAATGTTACGAGGTGATCACGCGGTGGTTCATGTGTTCGCCGACACAGACACGGGAGATCACCGTCACAGCCATCGGATGCGACGGTCCCCCACACGGAAGATCCACACACGCGCGGATCCCCGGCTTCGGCACGGCCGCGGGATGCGCAGCGCGTGACGATCCGGACGCGGATCGCATAGCGTCCGGATCGGGTGTCTCCTACGCTCGTATTGAGGGCACCCGCGTGTGGCCCCTGCTTCTCTCAGGGACGTTCGTAGGAAGGGAGCCCGCCATGGCCATTGATCCCAGCGATCCCGAGACCTTCGAGGACGAGGAGATCGAGGAAGTTCAGGAGTTCGATGTCGAGGCCCCGGAGGTAGACGCCGCCGAACAGCACACGGACATCGCACCGAGCCGTGACGACCCGCTGACCGGTGTGGAGCCCGACCGGGGCAGCGAAGCCGACCTCGCGGAGCAGGCCCGGGTGGTCAGCCTCGACGAGGACGACTATCGGTGACTCACGACGGCATCGGCGCGTTCGAGCGGGAGAGAGGACCTTTTTTGCCCGCTCTGCACTCGTTCAAAACGCTCTGTGTGACTTTCGCAGCCGTCCGGTCCGTGAAATTCTGCGCTCGCAGCGCGCACAGCACGGTTACCGAAAAGTACGATGGCCGCGCGGCGCACACCGCATGTGGACGACATTGGGAGGCGGCGTGACAGCCATCGAGCAAACTGAGGCGGCGCGCCCGCGGGGTACGCGCCTGCCGCGCCGTGCCCGTCGGAACCAGCTGCTGGGCGCCGCCCAGGAAGTCTTCGTGGCGCAGGGTTACCACGCGGCCGCGATGGACGACATCGCCGAGCGGGCCGGCGTCAGCAAGCCGGTGCTCTACCAGCACTTCCCGGGCAAGCTCGACCTGTATCTGGCGCTGCTGGACCAGCACTGCGAGTCGCTGATCCAGTCCGTACGCCACGCGCTCGCGTCGACCACCGACAACAAGCAGCGCGTGCGGGCCACGATGGACGCGTACTTCGCGTACGTCGAGGACGACGGCGGCGCGTTCCGGCTGGTCTTCGAGTCCGACCTGACCAACGAGCCCGCCGTGCGCGAGCGCGTCGACAAGGTCACGAACGAGTGCGCCGAGGCCATCTGTGACGTGATCGCCGAGGACACCGGCCTCTCGCGCGCGGAGTCGATGCTGCTGGCCTCCGGGCTCGGCGGCCTCGCCCAGGTGGTGGCCCGCTCCTGGCTGCACAGCGACCGAAGCGTGCCGCGAGACCAGGCGGTGCAGTTGCTGGCCTCGCTGGCCTGGCGGGGCATCGCGGGCTTCCCGCTGCACGGCAGCGAGCAGTCGCACCACTGACGCCTGCGCGTTTGTTCCCGTGGGGTGTTCGCTCCTGGCGTTCTCGCCTGGAGCGTGCGCGTCCCCTCACCGGGCTAATGTGTGCTGGGTACGGCGCGGTCGCCCGCGCACTTCACTGACCGTTCGGAGGGACATAGCCGTGGAGGTCAAGATCGGCGTTCAGCACGCGCCGCGCGAGATCGTTCTGGAGAGCGGTCAGAGTGCCGAGGAGGTCGAGCGCGTGGTGGCCGAGGCGCTGGCCGGCAAGTCGCAGCTGCTCAGCCTCGTGGACGAGCACGGCCGCAAGGTCCTGGTCCCGGCCGACCGTCTCGCGTACGTCGAGCTCGGTGAGCCGGCGCCGCGCAAGGTGGGCTTCGGCGCGCTGTAGCCGGAGGCTGCGACAGAAGCAGACGGGAGGGGCTCGGTGGCTTGGGCAGGCCACCGAGCCCTCCCGTTTCGCCTTCTCCCCTGTTGACCTTTTGCGACGCCTCCGGCACGGATTCACGGACGGACCACACCTCCCGCACGGACCACACCTCCCGCACAGGGGAGGATTGCATTCCGCAGGTCAGGGGTAAGACGGGCTACGACCGTTTCGGGCAGGCCGGCCATGTGGGAGGAACCTGAACATGCTCCTGGAAGCACTCAGCTCCGCGATCCTCGGTCTCGCCCTGTCATGGATCTACGCCGCCCGCCTGCCGCACCGCCTCCCGGCCCGCCATCTGGTCCTGTCGACCGGAGTCGCCGGTGCTCTCTTCGGCGCCTTCCTCACGCACAGCGCGCTGGAGGCCGGCGGCGTACTGCTGGTGCTCCTCGGCGCGGCGATCGTCTCCGTCGCGTCCCTCTCCCTGCTACTGCGCCCGGCGGGAAGACTGCGCCGCCGATCGGCGGCGGCCTGAGCCGCCGCCGCGGGCGCCCCCGCCCGAAGGGGCCCGCCCGGCGGATCGACCGGCCGGGCAGGCCCTGACCGCCGTCGAGGTCAGGGCACCCACCTCGCCGTCAGCCACGCGATGCCGACGACCCGGCCACCACTCGCCCGGCACCCGCGCAACCGAACCCGCCGCCGTCCCGGCCCGACCTCCAAGAGCCACCGAACCTACGGCGCCGGGGCACCACGGGCCACGGGCCACCGAACCTACGGGCGCCGTCCCGGCCCGACCCCCAGGGCCACCGAACCTACGGCGCCGGGACACCACGGGCCACCGGCCACGGAGCCCTGCCTACGGAGCCCCACACCGCCGGACACCGCCACCGGCCCCCACGGGCCACCCACCCTACGAGCCCCACACCACCGGACACCACTGGCCACGGCGCCCGCAGATCGGATCGGGACATCACCGGCCACGGGCGCCTTCAGATCGGATCAGGACACCACCGGCCACCCCGGCGCCCGCAGATCGGATCAGGACGCCACGGGCCCCCGACCCCGCGAAGCCCCCACCCCACCGGCCACCGGCATCTACGCGGCCAGTCCCAGCGCCGCCATCCGCTTGGTGTGCGCCTCCGTGATCCGGGAGAACATCCTGCCCACCTCGGCGAGGTCGAATCCGTCGGCGACGCCGCCCACCAGCATCGTGGACAGGGCGTCGCGCTCGGCCACCACCCGCTGGGACTGCGACAGGGCCTCACCCATCAGCCGTCGCGCCCACAGCGCGAGCCGACCGCCCACGCGCGGGTCGGCGTCGATCGCGGCGCGCACCCGCTCGACGGCGAAGCCGGCGTGGCCGGTGTCGTCGAGCACGGCCAGCACCAGCGAGCGGGTGTCGGCGTCCAGGCGTGCGGCCACCTCACGGTAGAAGTCGCTGGCGATGGAGTCGCCGACGTAGGCCTTGACGAGCCCCTCCAGCCAGTCCGACGGCGCCGTCTGCTTGTGGAAGCCGTCGAGCGCGGCGACGAACGGTGCCATCGCCGCGGTCGGCTCCTCGCCGATCTCGGTGAGCCGGCCGCGCAGCCGCTCGAAGTGGTGGAACTCCGCCGACGCCATCTTCGCCAGCTCCGCCTTGTCCTCCAGCGTCGGTGCCAGCTTGGCGTCCTCAGCAAGCCGTTCGAACGCCGCGAGTTCCCCGTACGCGAGCGCGCCCAGCAGGTCCACGACCGCGGCCCGGTACTGCGGATCGGCGGAGGCGGTCGCCCAGTCCTGGGCGGCGACCCCGGTGTGTGCGGCGGCGTCGGTGGTCTCGGCGGCGTGCTCAGGCTTGTCAGAGGTCGTCATGCAGCGCACAATAGCCCGCTCGCCCAGGGGTGGAAGTCCCTGGTCAATCAGTGTGACCACGACGACGCGAATGACCATGGGCGCGAGTGTGACGATGACTACGTGACCGAATCGGCCATCGCATGTGCGCGATTCCGGGGTATGGTGGTAATGCGCCTGCTGGTACGACGACGTCTTCGCCGTATCTCGACAGGCCGCACGTATGAGGATGCCCGGTCGGAGGCCCGATCGGCTCCGACCCGACAGCCCTCCCTGACCGTACGGCACTGTGCGTACGACGATCGGAGGGACACCCTCAGCGGTACGAACGCTGGAGCGTTGGCAGAGGTCCCGTGTGCCACGGCGCGCCCCTACGGCGGCCGACGTCCCCGGCACGGTCCGACACGACCCCCGCGCTCGCCTCGTACCGCGCACACAGAAGAGGCAGCACCCTGACTACGACGTTCCGAGAGCTCGGGATCCTCCCCGAGACCGCCGAGGCCCTGGAGGCCGTCGGCATCGTCACCCCGTTCCCCATCCAGGAGATGACCCTCCCCGTCGCCCTCTCCGGCACGGATGTCATCGGCCAGGCCAAGACCGGCACCGGCAAGACGCTGGGTTTCGGCCTTCCGCTCCTTGAGCGCGTCACCGTCCCCGTCGACGTCGAGGCCGGGCGCGCCAAGCCCGAAGCGCTCACCGACGCCCCGCAGGCCCTCGTCGTGGTCCCCACGCGCGAGCTGTGCACCCAGGTGACCAACGATCTGCTGACCGCCGGCAAGGTGCGCAACGTGCGCGTCACCGCCATCTACGGCGGCCGCGCCTACGAGCCGCAGGTCGAGGCGCTGAAGAAGGGCGTCGACGTGGTCGTCGGCACCCCGGGCCGCCTGCTCGACCTGGCGGGCCAGAAGAAGCTCGACCTCAGCCACGTCAAGTGCCTGGTGCTCGACGAGGCCGACGAGATGCTCGACCTGGGCTTCCTGCCCGACGTCGAGAAGATCATCAACATGCTCCCGGCGCGCCGCCAGACGATGCTGTTCTCGGCGACCATGCCGGGCGCGGTCATCGGCCTGGCCCGGCGGTACATGTCGCAGCCCACGCACATCCGCGCCACCGCGCCGGACGACGAGGGCGTGACCGTCGCGAACATCTCGCAGCACGTGTACCGCGCGCACAACATGGACAAGCCGGAGATGGTCGCGCGCATACTGCAGGCCGAGGGCCGTGGTCTGGCGATGGTCTTCTGCCGTACCAAGCGCACCGCGGCCGACCTGGCCGACCAGCTCAAGCAGCGCGGCTTCGCCTCCGGCGCGGTCCACGGCGACCTCGGCCAGGGTGCCCGCGAGCAGGCCCTGCGCGCCTTCCGCAACGGCAAGGTGGACGTTCTCGTCTGCACCGACGTCGCCGCCCGCGGCATCGACGTCGAGGGTGTGACGCACGTCATCAACTACCAGTCGCCGGAGGACGAGAAGACGTACCTGCACCGCATCGGCCGTACCGGCCGTGCGGGCGCGAAGGGCATTGCGATCACGCTCGTCGACTGGGACGACATCCCGCGCTGGCAGCTGATCAACAAGGCGCTGGAGCTGAAGTTCAACGACCCGCCGGAGACGTACTCCACGTCGCCGCACCTCTTCGAGGAACTGAACATCCCCGCGGGCACCAAGGGCATCCTGCCGCGTGCCGAGCGCACGCGCGCCGGGCTCGACGCGGAGGAGCTGGAGGACCTGGGCGAGCCGGGCGGCCGTGGCGGGCGCGGTCGCGGTGGCCGTGGCGGCCGGGACGAGTCCCGGCCGGCCGACCGGGAGCGTCCCGCCCGTACGCCGAGGCGCCGCCGCCGGACGCGCGGTGGTACGCCGCTGGACGCGACGGAGACGCCGCAGTCCACGACCGCCGAGGCGACCCCGGAGGAGGCCGGCGCGCCGCGCACCCTGCGCCGCCGGCGCCGCACCCGTGGCGGAGCCCCGCAGACGACGGCCCAGGCGGCGGTCGAGTCCCCCGTGACCGAGGCCGCGCAGACCGCCGTGGCGACGGCCGAGGGCACCCCGACCGTGGACGCCCCCGAGACGCCGGCGAACCCGCGCCGCCGCCGTACGCGCAAGTCGGCGGAGGCGGGGCCCGCCCAGGCCGTCGAGGCTGGGCAGCCCGTGGACACGGTGGCGCCCGTCCAGGCCGCGGCGGTGGTCGATACGGCCGAGGGCGCGGAGGCCAAGCCCAAGCGCACCCGCTCGCGCAGGACGGCAGCCGCAGCGGCCGAAACCGTCGTGGACGCCCCCGAGGCCCAGCCGAAGCGCACCCGCAAGGCCGCGGAGCCGGCCCGGAACACCGATGTCCCCGAGGTCACCGTGCCCGCCCAGGGCGGCGAGGCCGTCGTGACGCCGGAGGCGGAGACCAAGCCGAAGACGCGCCGCACTCGCAAGGCCCCGGCCGCCACCGAGCCGGCCGCCACCGTCGAGGACGCCGAGGCCAAGCCCGAGCGCACCCGCAAGACGGCGGCCGCCGCCCCCGAAACCGCCGTGGACACCGCCGAAGGCGCGGAAGCCAAGCCCAAGCGCACCCGCACGCGGAAGGCGACCGCCGCCCCCGAAACGGCCGCCACCACCGAGGACACCGAGGCCAAGCCCAAGCGCACCCGCAAGACGGCGGCCGCCGCCCCCGAAACCGCCGTGGACACCGCCGAAGGCGCGGAAGCCAAGCCCAAGCGCACCCGCACGCGGAAGG
>NZ_JBIDCW010000005.1:273113-334199 GCF_043204795.1 Streptomyces sp. NPDC047706
GGCGACCGCCGCCCCCGAAACGGCCGCCACCACCGAGGACACCGAGGCCAAGCCCAAGCGCACCCGCAAGACGGCGGCCGCCACGGCCGAAACCGCCGTGGACACCGCCGAAGGCGCGGAAGCCAAGCCCAAGCGCACCCGCACGCGGAAGGCGACCGCCCCCGCCCCGGAGGCGGCCGCCGAGATCCCGGCGCAGGCCACGCAGGAGCCTCAGGCCAAGCCTCGCCGCCGCACCCGCAAGGCCACGGCCACCGCGGAGGCAGCGGACAGCTGAGCACGGCAGCCTGACGGCCCGGTCCACTTCCCGTGGGACCGGGCCGTCGGCGTTCCGGCAGGCGGCGCACGCGGCGGCCGGCCGCACCCGGTGCCCGTGCCCCCATCTGCGGTGCCCACCGGCGCCGTTCCTCCCCGCACACCCTCACCCGTTACCCTCACCCCGTGACCACCCCCGCCGCCCACACCCCGCCCCCCGGAGCCCGCGCCTACCCCCTGCACACGGCACGCGGTGACTTCGCGGTCGTGGACGTGCCCGTCGCCCCCGGCGTCGGGCCACGCGGCACGGCTCTGCTGATCCCCGGCTTCACCGGCAGCAAGGAGGACTTCCGCCTGATGCAGGGGCCGCTCGCGGCGCGCGGGTACCGCACGGTGGCCGTGGACGGGCGCGGACAGTTCGAGTCGGACGGTCCGGAGCACGACGAAACGGCCTACGCCCAGCCGGAGTTGGCGCGCGACGTGCTGGCACAGGCAGCGGCCCTGGGCACTCCGCTGCATCTTCTCGGGCACTCTCTGGGTGGCCAGATCACCCGGGCCGCGGTGCTCCTGGACCACTCCCCCTTCGTCTCGCTCACCCTCATGTCCTCGGGCCCGGCGCAGATCTCGGTCTCCCAGCAGCAGCGCGTGAAGCTGTTGCGGGACGCGCTCGCCGTGATGTCGATGGCCGAGGTCTGGGAGGTGATCCAGTCGATGGGCGCACCGGAGGAGGTCGGCGGACCCGCTCGCGGCATCGGCGGCCCCGAACTCCTGCGCCGCCGCTGGCTGGGCAACAAGCCCGCACAACTCAGCGCCACCGGCCGCCAGTTGTCCACCGAGCCGGACCGCGTAACCGAACTCGCCGCCGTGCCACTGCCGTTCCACGTCCTCTCAGGGGTGCGGGACGACACCTGGCCGCTGCCGCTCCTGGACGACATGGCCCTACGACTGCACGCGCACCGCACGGTCGTCGAGGACGCCGAACACTCGCCGAACGCGGAGCAGCCCCTCCCGACGGCCCAGGCGATCGCCGACTTCTGGGACACGGCCCACACTTCCAGCTAGCTCCCACCCTTTGGGACACGACCAGCACCACGAGCCCGACCCCAGCTACTGAAACACGACCCACACCACGAGCCGGCTCGTGGCACACGCCCTCTCCGCGCCCCTGCCTGCCTCAGTACTGCGTCCGCAGGTGCTCCCAGAATCCGTCCCGCAGCGCCCGCCGCAGATCCGCCTGGCCCCGTAGCGAGTACTGCAGCAGACCCTCGGCCTCCACCAGGAGATCCTGGTCCACCGACCCGGGCAGATAAGGATGTCCGGGCAGCAGCTCGACCAGCGACTCCCGCCCCCGCGCCGCCAGCCACTTCGCCGCGATCTGCGCGCCGACGAAGCGCACGTCCTCGCGGGCGGGCCGGGCGGCGGCGGCCGGCTCGTAGGCGGCGGCCGTGCGGCGGGAGACGTACGGCTTGAAGAAGTCGAGGTCGAGGGTGCGCTGGCTGTCGACCTCCCACAGCAGCGGCTCCGCCTGATTGCGGCCCTCGGGCGCCTCGATACCCCACAGGTGTACCCGCGCCCCGTACCCCTGCGCCGCCTCGACCGCCGAGACCAGGTCCTCGTCACCGCCGAGCAGTGCGGCGTCGCTGATGGCGCGGTGCCGGGCGAGGGACTCCAGATCGGTGCGGATCAGTGAGTCGACGCCCTTCTGCTGGTTGTTGGCGTTGAGGTTGCCGAGGCGCACCTTGACGTCGGGCAGTTCGGCGATGGATTGCTGCTCGCTGGTGTGGATACGGCGCCGGGCGCCGTCGTACCAGTAGACCCGCAGCAGCCGGCTGTCCGCGAAGATCTGGCGGGCCTTGTCGATGAGCGCCTCGATCAGACCTTCGGCGTCCAGGTCGAAGGCGCGCCGGTCCTCGGTCCCGGCGACCAACCGGCCCGCGGCCGCGTAGAGATACCCCGCGTCGACGAAGATGGCGTGGGTCGAGGGCGTCTTCGCCACCTCGGCGAGCATGCGCTGAAGCAGCTCGTTCGTGCGGTCGATACGGGCGGACAGGGCCGCGAGGTCGTCGTTCATTGCTTCCATTGTCCCGTTGGTCACGCTGCGAACACAACTGGTCCCGGTTAGTCTCAAGAGAGCTGCTTACCGTTCAGTAATTAGTCGTTCGAAAAATTTCGTTAGCGTAGGGAATGTTTGTAACCCACAGGCCGTTGCATACGTATGGACCGGAGGCACCCCGCCTCCAGGCCCCCAGTAGTTCTCCTCAGGAGGATGACCAGACGAAGGGAGAAGCCATGCGCTTCGAGATCATGCGACTCGACGACGTGGACGGCACGCCCGTGGACACGACCGTCGTGGACGCCGCCTCCGTCAATCGGATCGTTCAGCAGGCCGCCGCCACAGGGCAGCGACTCTGGATCCGCCCGGCCGAGACCACGGCCTCGTAACAGCGGATCCCACCCCCAAGCTTCAGGGCCCCGTACGGACACACCGTACGGGGCCCTGCCGTGCCGGAACCCGCCGATCCCCCCCTCCCCGGCCCCCGGCCCCCGGCAGGGGTTCAGCTCCCCTGGATCACCTGCGTGACCCCGTTGATGATCTGCTGCACGGCGATCGCGGACAGCATCATGCCCGCGAGCCGGGTCACCAGCACCACACCGCCGTCCTTGATGACGCGGATGATCAGCAGCGAGTACCGCATGACCAGCCACAGCACGACATGGATGGCGAGGATCGCGGCCCACACCGACACCTGGAGGCCGATGCCGTCCGCCTTCTGCACGGCAAGGATGACCGACACGATCGCACCGGGTCCGGCCAGCAGCGGCATACCGAGGGGTACGAGGGCGACATTGACGTCCTTGGTCTGCTTCGGCTCGTCGGTCTTGCCCGTGAGCAGGTCGAGCGCGATCAGCAGGAGCAGCAACCCACCGGCGATCATCAGCGCCGGTACGGAGACGTGCAGGTAGTCGAGGATCTGATGCCCCAGCACCCCGAACACGGTGATCACGCCACCGGCGACGCAGACGGCCTGGAAGGCCATCCGCCGCTGCACCTTGGCGGGCCGCCCGGCGGTCAGACCGAGGAAGATCGGGGTGATCCCGGGGGGATCCATGATGACGAAAAGGGTGAGGAAGAGAGAACCGAAGACAGCGAGGTCGAACATGACGGAGCTACAGGCCTTGCGATGAGATGCCGGAGGTGAGCGTGGGGTGGTGCGCTCAGGCTCCGCCGGCGCCCGGCACCGGGAACGCGCCCGTCGCCCGCCGGGTGATCTCCCCGTACACCTCGGGGTCGGTCACATACTCGCCGAGCGTGACCGTCTTGCGGCTGCCGTGGTAGTCGCTGGACCCGGTGACCAGCAGCCCGAGCTCTTTGGCCAGCCCGCGCAGCCGCGCCCGGGTGTCCGGGTCGTGGTCCATGTGGTCGACCTCGATGCCGTCGAGCCCGGCGGCGGCCAGCTCGGCGATCGCCGACTCCGGCACCGTACGCCCGCGCTTGGCGGCCCCCGGATGCGCGAACACGGCGACTCCGCCCGCGCCCTTGATCAGCCGGATCGCCTCGAAGGGATCGGTCTCGTGCTTCTCGACGTAGGCCCGTCCGCCGTCGGCCAGCCAGTCCTGCGTGAAGGCGTCGCCCACGCTCGCCACGATGTCCAGCTCGACCAGCGCGGAGGCCACATGCGGCCGTCCCACCGACCCCTCGCCGGCGATCCGGGCGACCTGCTCCCAGGTGACCGGCACGCCCAGCTCGTTCAGCTTGGCGATCATGCCCTTGGCCCGCGGCACCCGGTCGTCGCGCACCAGCTCCCGCTCGGCGAGCAGCGCGGGCTCCTCGGCGTCGAAGAGGTAGGCCAGCATGTGCATGCCGATACCGTCGACGCGGCAGGACAGCTCGGCTCCGGTGACCAGCGTGAGCCCCTCGGGCAGCGCCTCGATCGCCTCGGCGTAGCCCCGGGTCGTGTCGTGATCGGTGAGCCCGACGACGTCCAGCCCGGCAGCGGCGGCGTTCCGCACCAGCTCGGCGGGGGTGTCCGTCCCGTCGGACGCGGTGGAGTGGGTGTGCAGGTCTATTCGCACGACACGGGCTCCAGGCGGTCACCGAACGGAAGGGACACCTAAGGATAGCCGGTAGTCCTGTATGCCTATGTCACACCCGCAACCGGCGAGCGCCCCCTACATGCCGGACGAGTGACGAGGGCGGACCACCCTCTACGGCTGCAGCAGGCGCGGCGACAACGCGCCGCACGGCACCAGCTCGACCTCCGCACCCGCGTCCCGCACATCCGCGAGCACCAGCTCGTCGTACATCAGCAACCCGGACTGCTCGGGCCACACCACGGCCCACAGCCACAGCCCGCGGGCCTCCCCCGCGAACACCGCGCGGTCGTCCGGCGCCCCGGTCACGTGCCACAGCGGCGTCGGCCGCCCCGCGGCGAGCACCTTGGCCTGGGGCGGCTTCTCGACGTTCATGTACGGCCCCGGGTCGGGTCCGTCGATCCCCGCATAGCGTG
This sequence comes from Streptomyces sp. NPDC047706, assembly GCF_043204795.1. Classification (NCBI taxonomy): domain Bacteria; kingdom Bacillati; phylum Actinomycetota; class Actinomycetes; order Kitasatosporales; family Streptomycetaceae; genus Streptomyces; species Streptomyces sp. NPDC047706. The sequence goes on from NZ_JBIDCW010000005.1 coordinate 277,874, forward strand.
CTCCGAGACCGACGCCGAGTTCCTCGGCGACCAGGATCAGCTCACCGATGCCGCCCAGCGGCCCGGGTCCCGAGCAGGCCACCGCGGTGGCGCGACCGCCGCTGCGGTCGTCACCGGCGCAGGCCACGCCCGTGAAGAGCCAGCCGACCGGCAGGGGCCACGGCATCCACACCGGCACCTGCGTCCGAGCCACCACGACCCCGAGGGCCTCGACGCTGGGCGGGATCACGGGCTGGAGCGGATGCACCGTGCCGTGCACATCGCACTGCCAGGTATCGGCGAAGAGTCCGGGGGCCCTGACCCGGCCACCACACTTCGGGCAACTGGGTTCGCCCCTCATAGGGCCCCACGGTCCTACCCCTTCTTCGCCACGTCAAGGACGATCACCCGTCCGGGCGGCAGCATCACCCCGAACTATTAGATGTAACTTACATTAATTTACATCTGCACGTTCTTCACCGCGCCGGCCCTTCACACCGTTCGTGCTGGAACGGCGTGAACGACACAGTCTCCACAGAGCCGGCGCTCGGGGTGTCGGACGCGCCGCGGCCTGGCGAGTGCGGGCTGCGCCTTCGTGCGGTGGTTCGCGACGGCGGCGCCGTTCCTCGCGCCGAAGATCGAGGAGTGGAGCGGTGTGCGCATGCCGTTCGTGGTGGCGGCGGTCACCGCGGCGCTGGGCGCGGCCGTGGTCGCCGTACGGCGCGGGGCGCCGACTGCGCGGGCGGACGAGCTCCCGGTGCGGCACGCCCCCGGGGTCAATGTGGGGGTCTTCGCCAACTGACGGCTCACGAAAGGGCTTTGGTGAGCTTCCTCACGCCCTTCGCTCAGTCCAGCGGCACCGACCTGCGCGACGGGTCGCGCAGGTCGGTGCCACTGGTGAGCCAGCGCTCCTGGAGCACCTGGGCCCCGTGGACGCGCTTGAAGGCGGCCTCGTTCGGGGTCATGGGGAGCAGCGGCAGGAAGCGGACCGGGTCGAGGGGCTCGTCCAGTTCCAGGTCCTCGACCAGGCCGCCCGGCTCGGCGACCAGGACCGAGGTGAACGGCGCCCCGGGCCACAGTGGTTCGCCGACGTCCAAAGAGGCGCCGGGCGCCACGACCACGCCCTCGACCTGCGGGGACGCCGCGAGGACGGCGAGCGGGCGGAGCACCTTGTCGGTCTCGGCGAGCCCGGACCGCACGGAGAGGACCAGCTCGGCGCGCGGGCCCTTGACCGGGTCGGCGAGGACCGCGGTGGGGTCCGCCATGGGCTGCGCGGACATGCCGAGCGTGGCGTAGCGGACGATGTCCCCCTCCTGGAAACGCAGCACCTCCACGCGGTCGGTACCGAGGAAGGTGACCGCGGCGCGCGCGTCCGGTTCGCCGAGCGCGGAGCGCAACCTGGCCTCGACCAGCGGGAGAACATCAGCCATGGGGCGAGCATAGAACTCGTCAGTACCAGGCGAAGCAGCGCCTTGACACTTCGGTCTGCTGATACTCTTGCCCGGTGGTTCGGGGCAGCACGCAGAAGCGTCGCGATCAAGTCCCGACGCCGACGACACTCCCTTACGAGGGACCGGCCGGAGGAGGTGGGGCTGCAATGGACCGAAGTCGACCGTGCAGTACCACCCGCTCTTCCGGCCGCTGACGTTGCTCTGGCTCCAGCCTGCCGCCACCTCTCGCATGCGCACCTCCTGCGGTGTCCGCGGAAGAGCACTTCGTCTCGTCCTGCCTCTGCCTGATCTGTATGACCCGCATCAGCAGCTGAACCAGTAGCGAAGTTCGCCACCGCGACGGTGCGGTGCTCCCCGCTTTGTGGACGTGCCAAACATCCTTCCCCTGCCCGCTGGGCGGGGATCCCCGCAGGACGTCCTCATTCCGGGCAGTTCCACCCGGCGCCCACGGCCTCTCGCTGCTCGCCCGCGAAGGAGCCCGCCATGTCGATGATCCGTGACCTCCGTGCCGCGGTCCGCACGCCGCGTCCCGCACTGCGCAAGGACACCGGGGCGTACGACACGACCCGCGACCCCCAGACCACCACCGCCGTCGTCGACTGCGCCGTCTACCGCGACGGCGCCCGCGTCGAGACCCCGGGCCCGCTCACCCCGCACGAGGCGATGCGCCGGGTGCGGCGTGACGGCGGTTTCGTGTGGATCGGGCTGCACGAGCCCACGGAATCCGAATTCGCCGGTATCGCCGGTGAGTTCGGGCTGCACCCGCTGGCGGTCGAGGACGCCGTGCAGGCCCACCAGCGGCCGAAGCTGGAGCGCTACGACGACTCCCTGTTCACCGTCTTCAAGACCATCCACTACGTCGAGCACGACGAACTCACCGCCAACAGCCAGGTCGTCGAGACCGGCGAGGTGATGTGCTTCACCGGGCGGGACTTCTTCATCACCGTCCGGCACGGGGGCCAGGGCTCGCTGCGGGCGCTGCGGCACCGGCTCCAGGACGACCCCGAGCTGCTCGCCAGTGGCCCCTCGGCGGTGCTGCACGCCATCGCCGACCACGTCGTCGACGGCTACATCGCGGTGGCCGACGCCGTGCAGGACGACATCGACGAGGTGGAGACCGAGGTGTTCTCGCCGGGCCGCAAGGGCACGCCGCGGGGTACCGACGCCGGGCGGATCTACCAGCTCAAGCGGGAGGTCATGGAGTTCAGGCGGGCGGTGCAGCCGTTGATGCGTCCGCTGCAACTGCTGAGCGAGCGGCCGATGCGGCTGATCGACCCCGACATCCAGAAGTACTTCCGCGACGTCGCCGACCACCTCGCCCGGGTGCAGGAGCAGGTCACCGGCTTCGACGAGCTGCTCAACTCCATCCTCCAGGCAAACCTCGCGCAGGCGTCCGTCGCGCAGAACGAGGACATGCGCAAGATCACGTCCTGGGCCGCCATCATCGCCGTACCGACCATGGTGTGCGGCGTGTACGGGATGAACTTCGACCACATGCCCGAGCTGCGCTGGAAGTTCGGCTACCCGATGGTGCTCGGCATCACGGCGATGATCTGCCTCGGCATCCACCGCACGCTGAAGCGCAACGGCTGGCTGTGAGCGGCCTCGCTAGGCTGCTCCCATGACTAGCGAACGGCTCGGCCAGGCCCTCGTCGAGGAGGCCACGAAGAAGTCCGGCCTCATCTGGGTGCGGGGTGCCGGGGCTCCGGCCGCGCGTGCGCTGTGGCACGTGTGGCACGAGGGTGCCGCCTGCGTGGTCGGCGACGGGCCCGGCGAGCAGCCGCTGCCGGGGCTGACCGACGGTGGCACGGCCGAGGTGACCGTGCGCAGCAAGGACAAGGGCGGTCGGCTGGTGTCCTGGACGGCGCGAGTGGTCGAACTGCCGTCCGGCTCCGAGCAGTGGGAGGCGGCCGTCGGCGAACTCAAGGGCAAGCGCCTGAACGCGCCCGACGGTGAGGCGATGCCCGCGCGGTGGGCCCGGGAGTGCCGTGTGGTGCGCCTGGAGCCGACCGGTGCGACCGCGCCACTGCCGGACGGCTCGCTGGCCGAGGCGCCGCTGCCGACGCCGGTGACGACGCGTGAGCCGATCCCCGCAGGGCTGCCGCGCCTGCTCTTCCGGAAGAAGCGCGGGCGCTCCTGACGCCCAGGCGGTCCGCGACGGGCGCACGCGCGGACGCTGCCGGTACCTACGACGTCGGCAGCTGCTGGCCGTAGTCCACCGTCCTGTCCTTGGCGGGCTGCTCGAGGGCGAAGTCCTCGCCCCAGTCGGAGAAGGTGAGGGTGCCCGCGCCGCCCGCGCGGACCAGGCGCAGCGGGTAGGGCCGGCCCTCCAGGGAGACGTCCAGCGTGCCGCCGGCGCCCTTGTCCCCGGTGATGCGGACGGTGCGCACTCCGGCCTCCTCGTGACGGCCGTCCGTCGCGAGGGCGCCGTGCAGGGTCAACAGGCCGCCGAGCAGGACATCCTTGTCGGTGAATCCGCTGAACCGCTTGTACGAGGGGTCGCCCTCCGGCACCTTCACGAACTTGCCGTCGAGCTTGTCGGCCGCGGCGGCGTCGGACGTGCCGCCCTCGCCGTCACCCTCGCCCTCGCCGTTGCTCCAGAACTCCGCGTCCGCCATCAGGAACAGCTTCTCGCCGACCCGCAGCAGCTGGAAGGTAGCCCCCTCCGCGCTCACCGACCCGGTGCCACCGTCCGCCTTCAGGCGCATGTCCAGCTTGTACGTGCTCCCGCCCGCGACCACCGTGCCCGACAACCGCACGGCCCTCGCGGACTCGGCCGCCGCACGGGTCGTGGCCTGGATCTTCTCGGCGGGCAGCTTGCCCACACCGTTCGTGCCCGCGTCCGGGTCCTCGCTGCCACACCCGGTCAGCCCCGTCCCCGCCACAGCCAGTGCGCACATCGCGCTCACCAGTGCGGTCCGGCGCGTACGGCCCTGGCGCATCGCAGTCACAGGTGGTGCTGCCTTTCTGACGTCGGTCCTTCAGCGGCGTAACGCAGCGTACCGGGGTGCCGGGCGGCCGGCGGAGCCAGTCCGTCCGGACCGCTCACCAGGGCGGATCCGATCGGGACGGGCTAGCCTGAAGGCCATCCGAGCGAGCAGTTCAGCACAAGCGGAGCAAACGCCACGCACGGCAGGAAAAGGAGGCGCAGCCATGGCCGCGGGCGCCCCCCGGATCTTCGTCTCGCACCTCTCCGGCACCGCCGTCTTCGACCCGAACGGCGACCAGGTGGGGCGGGTGCGCGATCTGGTCGTCATGCTGCGGGTCGGCAGCAAGCCTCCGCGGCTGCTCGGGCTGGTGGTCGAACTCACCACACGGCGCCGGATCTTCCTGCCCATGACCCGGGTCACCGGCGTCGAGTCCGGACAGGTCATCACCACCGGCGTGCTCAACGTCCGCCGTTTCGAACAGCGCCCCACCGAGCGGCTGGTGTTCGGCGAACTGCTCGACAAGAGCGTCACACTCGTCGAGACCGGTGAGCAGGTCACCGTCCTCGACCTCGCGGTGCAGCAGCTGCCGGCCCGCAGGGACTGGGAGATCGACCGCGTCTTCGTCCGCAAGGGGAAGAAGGGCAGCGCCTTCCGGCGGGCCAAGGGCGAGACGCTGACCGTCGAATGGTCCGGCGTCACCGGCTTCTCCCTGGAGGAGCACGGGCAGGGCGCCGAGAGCCTCCTCGCCACCTTCGAGCAGCTGCGCCCCGCCGACCTCGCCAACGTCCTGCACCATCTGTCGGCGAAGCGGCGTGCCGAGGTCGCCGCCGCCCTCGACGACGACCGGCTGGCAGACGTGCTCGAACAGCTCCCCGAGGACGATCAGATCGAGATCCTCGGCAAGCTGAAGGAGGAGCGCGCCGCCGATGTGCTGGAGGCGATGGACCCGGACGACGCGGCCGACCTGCTCTCCGAGCTGCCGGAGGAGGAGAAGGAGCGGCTGCTGAGCCTGATGGAGCCGGCCGACGCGGCCGACATGCGGCGCCTGATGGCCTACGAGGAGCACACCGCGGGTGGTCTGATGACCACCGAGCCGATCGTGCTGCGCCCCGACGCCACCGTCGCCGAGGCCCTCGCCCGGGTCCGCAACCGCGACCTCTCCCCCGCCCTCGCCGCCCAGATCTACGTCTGCCGCCCGCCCGACGAGACGCCGACCGGCAAGTACCTCGGCACCGTCCACTTCCAGCGGCTGCTGCGCGACCCGCCGTACACGCTGGTCAGCTCGATCCTCGACGACGACCTGCAGCCCCTCGCGCCGGGCGCCGCACTGCCCCTGGTGGCCGGGTTCTTCGCGACGTACGACATGGTCTCGGCGCCCGTCGTCGACGAGTCCGGGTCGCTGCTCGGCGCGGTGACCGTGGACGACGTGCTGGACCACATGCTGCCCGAGGACTGGCGGGAGTCCGAGTTCGAGCTGGACGAGGGCGAGGGGGTGAGCGCCCATGGCTCCTGAGCGCGAGCCGGCGCGGCGCGAGGCGGGCCGCGACCTCGTCCGGGACCGGATGCCCGCCGGCGCCACGGCGACCACGCGCCCGCGCGCCCGGCTCGACCAGCCTCGCCCCCGGCGGCCCCGGATCCTGCCCGAATGGGACCCGGAGGCGTTCGGGAAGCTGTCTGAGCGGATCGCCCGCTTCATCGGCACCGGGCGTTTCCTGGTCTGGATGACGGTCGTCATCGTGGTGTGGCTGCTGTGGAACGTGTCCGCACCGGCGCCGCTGCGCTTCGACGAGTACCCGTTCATCTTCCTGACCCTGATGCTCTCGCTCCAGGCCTCCTACGCCGCCCCGCTGATCCTGCTCGCGCAGAACCGGCAGGACGACCGCGACCGGGTCAACCTCGAACAGGACCGCAAGCAGAACGAGCGGTCGATCGCTGACACCGAGTACCTGACGCGGGAGATCGCGGCCCTGCGGATCGGGCTCGGCGAGGTGGCCACCCGGGACTGGATCCGCTCCGAGTTGCAGGACATGGTCAGGGACATTCAGGACGGGCACCCGGACGGTCAGCGCGTATTCCCGGCAGAACGGTCGGGGCCGCGTGACGTAGACGACCGCTGACGGGCTTTCCGCAGCGCCTGTGCGGCGCCGTACCATCGTCCTTATGGCTACGGAAGACGCGGTGCGCGAGGCACTGGCGACGGTGAACGACCCCGAGATCAACCGGCCCATCACCGAACTCGGGATGGTCAAGTCGGTGGAGATCGGCACTGACGGATCGGTCGCGGTCACCGTGTACCTCACGGTCTCGGGCTGCCCGATGCGCGACACGATCACGCAGCGCGTGACCGAGGCGGTCTCCCGGGTCGACGGCGTCACCCGCGTCGGCGTCACGCTCGACGTGATGAGCGACGAGCAGCGCAAGGAGCTGGCGAACGCCCTGCGCGGCGGCCAGGCCGAGCGCGAGGTCCCCTTCGCCAAGCCCGGCTCGCTGACGCGCGTGTACGCGGTGGCCTCCGGCAAGGGCGGCGTCGGCAAGTCGTCCGTCACGGTCAACCTGGCGGCGGCGATGGCGGCCGACGGCCTGAAGGTCGGGGTCGTCGACGCCGACATCTACGGCCACAGCGTGCCGCGCATGCTGGGCGCCGACGGGCGGCCCACCCAGGTCGAGAACATGATCATGCCGCCGTCCGCGAACGGCGTGAAGGTCATCTCCATCGGCATGTTCACGCCGGGCAACGCCCCGGTCGTCTGGCGCGGCCCGATGCTGCACCGCGCGCTCCAGCAGTTCCTGGCGGACGTGTACTGGGGCGACCTCGACGTCCTGCTCCTGGACCTGCCGCCCGGCACCGGCGACATCGCGATCTCCGTGGCCCAGCTGGTCCCGAACGCCGAGATCCTGGTCGTGACGACCCCGCAGCAGGCGGCGGCCGAGGTGGCGGAGCGGGCCGGCTCCATCGCCGTACAGACCCACCAGAAGATCGTCGGCGTCGTCGAGAACATGTCCGGCCTGCCCTGCCCGCACTGCGGCGAGATGGTCGACGTCTTCGGCACGGGCGGCGGCCAGGTGGTCGCCGACGGCCTGACCCGCACCACGGGTACGAACGTCCCGGTCCTCGGCAGCATCCCCATCGACGTCCGCCTCCGCGAGGGCGGCGACGAGGGCAAGCCCGTCGTCCTGACCGACCCGGACTCCCCGGCGGGCGCCGCCCTGCGCTCGATCGCGGGCAAGCTCGGCGGCCGTCAGCGGGGCCTGTCGGGCATGTCGCTGGGCATCACGCCGCGCAACAAGTTCTAGACACGCGCACGGGTGCGGGGCCTTCCGGGGCGCGGGGAACCTCCGACCACACCTGCGACGACCGGCTCCGGCCCCGCGGCGAGAGGGCGCCCCACACCGGCGGCGCCCCCTCTCACGCGTGGTCGGCGATGGCGTTACGCGTAGTCGGTGATGTCCTTGATCACCGCGAAACCCAGCCCGTACGCGCTCATGCCCCGGCCGTACGCACCCAGGTGAAGGCCCTCCTGCGTCGACCCGGCCAGCACCCACCCGAACTCGGACTCACGGTAGTGGAACGGGCTGGGGACGCCGTCGACGGGAAGGGACAGCGTCGACCACTCCGACCCGGCGAGGTCGTCGGCCAGCGCCCACGCGGTCTCCGTCTGCTGCTCCAGCCAGTGGTCACGCAGGCTGTGGTCCATCTGCCCGGGCCAGGTGAAGGACAGCAGTCCCACACCCGCGAGCCAGGCGGCCGAGGAGACCGACGTGGCCTCCAGCAGCCCCGTGCCGTCGGCACTGCGCCGCACGGGGTTCGCGGCGACGGTCACCACGACCGCGAACCGCTCCCGTTCCTCGGCGACACCTTCGGCACGCACCGAGGGCTCGTCGCCGTGCCCGATCGAACCGTGCTCCACGGCACCGTCCGCCGTCATGCCCACCTGCATCAGCCAGCGCGGGCCCGTGAACGCCTCGTCGAGGCCGTACCACGGGAAGGGCGCACGCAGGTAGCCGTCGACCGTACGCCGGGCGGAGGGGACCTGTTGTCCGCCCTCCGCGGCCGGCGCCTGCGCGACTGCCCGACTCGTCGTCTCCATGTGCCCGGACGCCTCCTCGCTCTCGTCGGATCGAACGGCCCGCCCCCCTTCGGGCGTACTCGTCCGGTCCGCACAACAACTCGGCAGCATATCCACACCTCTGCGGGCAGCCGGGAATGCGCCCGGCGCGTGGGTCGCGCGGACGACGCGTTCAAGCCCTTGAAGGGTGGACCGAGAACGAGCGACACGCGCGCTCACGGCGAGGTGGCGCGCGGAAGAAGGCGGCCGGCAGGCGCGAGCGGGCGGTCCGCAGCCGTCAGGTGGCGTCCGCGTCGAAGGGCGGGCGGTCGTCGGGCTTCTTCGTCATGTCGACGCGGGCACCGGCGGAACCGGGGGCGGCGGGCGGCTCGGCGTCGCGGCTGTGCACGGCGTCCGTGACCTCGGCCATCTCCTTCTTCAGGTCGAAGCCGTTGCGGATCTCCTTCAGCCCCAGGTCCTCGTTGTCCAGCTGCTTGCGGATGAAGGTCTTGGGGTTGAGGTCCTCGAACTCGAAGTCCTTGAACTCCGGGCCCAGTTCCTGCCGGATGTCCTGCTTGGCGCTCTCCGAGAACTCACGGATCTTCCGGACCGTGCTCATCACGTCCTGGATGACTTTCGGGAGCTTGTCCGGACCGAACACGAGCACGGCGAGGACGACGAGCGTCACCAGCTCCAGCGGTCCTATGTCATTGAACACCTGAAAGCTCCTTGCGATGTCCCGGGCCGGATCCACGGTACCCGCCGATCCCGTCCGACCGGTACCGTCCCGGGCGCCACACGTGCGGGTAAGTGAGCGTTTTTCCGGTTGTTTGCCTTGTGGGCGTGGGCCGCCGTCCGGTCTGTGAGATTGTTCGCGTCCGCTCAGTCTCCGGCGGAGGAGCCGAGCACCAGCGAGATCGTCCGTTCGGCGCCGTCCCGCCGCAGGGTCAGCTCCAGCCGGTCACCGGGGCGGTGGGCACGGGTCTTGACGATCAGTTCCTCACCGGAGTGGATCCGCTGGCCGTCGACCGCGGTGATCACGTCGCCGGGCTTGATCCCGGCCCTGGCGCCGGGGCCGCCCGGGGTGACCGGTTCGCCGCCGTCGCTGCCCTGCGTGCCGACGCGTGCGCCGTCGCCGGTGTAGTCCATGTCGAGGGTGACGCCGATGACAGGGTGGGTGGCCCGGCCGGTGTTGATCAGTTCTTCGGCGACGCGTTTGCCCTGGTTGACCGGTATGGCGAAGCCGAGCCCGATGGAGCCGGACCGACCGCCCTCCGGGTCGCCGCCGCCGTCCGCGGAGCGGATGGCGGAGTTGATGCCGATCACCCGGGCCCGGGCGTCGAGGAGGGGGCCGCCGGAGTTTCCCGGGTTGATGGGGGCGTCGGTCTGGAGGGCGTCGACATAGGAGACGTCGCTGGCGCCGCCGCCCTCACCGCCCGCCGTGATGGGTCGCTCCTTGGCGCTGATGATGCCGGAGGTGACCGTACCCGCCAGGTCGAAGGGGGCGCCGATGGCGACGACCGGATCGCCGACCTGGACGTTGTCGGAATTGCCGAGAGGCAGGGGCTCCAGGCCACTGACGCCGCGGACGCGGACGACCGCCAGGTCGTAGCCCCCGTCGCGCCCGACGACCTCGGCCTTCGCGGTCTCACCGCTGTGGAAGGTGACGGTTATGTCCCCGTCCTCGCCCGCGGGGTCGACGACGTGGTTGTTGGTGAGGATGTGGCCCCGGCCGTCGAGCACGAAGCCGGTGCCGGTGCCGGTGCCTGCCTCACCGGAGCCGCCGCTGACGTGCAGGGTGACCACGCTGGGCAGGGCCCGCGCGGCGATCCCGGCCACACTGTCGGCGTCCCGCCCGGCGTCCTCCTGCCCGGCCTGCTCCAGCTCGACCTGCCCGAACCCACCGTTGCGCTCCAGATAGGCGCCGACGACCCCGCCGATGCCGCCGGACACGAGGGCGAGGAGCAGGGTGCCGACGACGAGCATCTTGCGCCCGCGCCTGCGCCGCTGCTGGTCGGTGAGCACCGCGGCACCCGTCTGCTGGAGCGGGGCGGTCTGCAGCCCGCCGCCGACGGTCCCGCCCGCCCAGGGGTCGTAGCGGTGCCAGGGGCCGGGCGCGGCGGAGGGCGGGCTGCCGGCGGGGGTGCCGTCGGACGCAGGCGGTGCGGGGGCGGCGGGGGCGGGCAGTACGGGTACCGCGGCACCGGGAGCGGCCTCAGAGGACACAGGGGCGGGCGGCACGAGTACCGCGGCAGCGGCAGCGGCAGCGGCCTGAGCGGGCATCGGGGCGGGCGCCGGGCCCCCCGGAGCCGGGAGCGCAGGTGCGGAGGCGGGCGCCGGGCCCCCCGGAGCCGGCGCCGGAGCCGACGCGGGAGCCGGCGCCGGCGCCGGCAGCGCGAACCCTGGTACGGCCTGAGCGGGATTCGGGATCACTGGTGCGGGGGTCGGAGCAGCCGGGCCCGGAGAAGCCGGAGCGTGAGGCGGACCGGCCAGGCCCGGGACACCCGGAGCGGCAGCCGGAGCAGGGCCGGCCTCAGCGCCCGGACCCGGCACCCCGTGCGGTGGCGTCACGGGGGCCGCAACCGGCGCCGCCGTCGCCGTACCCTGCGCCGGCGTGGCCGCCGGATGCTGCACCGGTGGGGCGGGCGCCCAGGGGCCCGGCTCGCCGTAGGGCGGGGTGCTGTAGGGGTCGGGATCGTGGAGCGGCTTGGGATCCGCGACGGCGGGCGGGGCGGCCGGGGCGTCGGGCCGCGTGTCGGACGCGGCGATGTCGCCCGGCGGCACCTCGTCCCGCGGCGCCCCCGGCGTCTTCGCGGGTGCGTCCTCCGGGCGCCTCAGTTCGAAGTCGCCCTCCCCCTTGCCCGGCGTCGGCGTGGTGCCCTCGTTCATGCTCTCCCCACAGCTGGCCGCGGCCCGGCTCGTCCTCGGTGTGGCCGCAGTTCGTGAATTCCGCGCCGGACGCCTTGGCGCGGGCGCGGTTCACCTGGGATTCAACCAGGTTCGCACGTCGCGGCGCAGGGAACGGTCAGCGGGGTGTGACGGTGGAGGACGTGGACGGATTGGCGATCCCGCCGGTGACAGGCGCCGTGAGCAGGCCGGGCGTGGTCACCTCCGGTGCCGTCGACCACGTGGTGAGCGTGATCGGCGGAGGCGCCACCAGGGGGCGTATCAGCGGCGACATCGCGGCCGCACCGGCCACCATGGGCGCCGTGAGGGCGTGCGCGGGCTGGGAGGCCACCCCGGGCAGCAGGGGTGCGGACATCTCCGTCGGGGCCGCCGGCGTCTCCCCGAGCGTCCGTCCACCCTGGATCTGCGCGAGCAGCGGGCCGGACCCGCGGCGCCGCTGGCTCTCGGGTGTCGTCGCCGTCCCCGCCCCCGGACGCGCGGGTGTCACGTTGCTTCCCGAGCCGCTCCGGGTCTCGGTGTCGCCCGGCGTGCCGGTGGTGACGCCGCCCAGCGCGATCGCCGCTAGGGACACCGCCCCGGCGGCCACGAACGCGAACCTGCGCCCGCGCGAGGCCGCCGCCCGCTCGGCCTCGCTGCGGCCGACGTCGTGGATCCGGAAGCCACGCTGCGCGGAGGCGGGCAGGACGGACGCGTGCGCGGCCGTGGGGACGTACTCGAAGTCGAAGCGCTCGCCGCGCCGCATGCCGAAGACGCCTGCGCCGAAGCCCTCCCCCGCCGATCGCACACCAGCGTCGGGACCGCCTCCGCCGGGCAGCCCCTGGAGGCGGGCCAGGAAACTCTCCGAGGGCGGCGGCGGTGCGGCCTCCGCGAAGACGTTCTTCAGCCGTCGCTGGGCGTCGACCTCCGCCTTGCACTTCGGGCAGGTCGCCACGTGCGCCAGCACACGCTCACGCGTGTCGTGACCCAGCTCGCCGTCCACCAGGGCGGCGAGTCGGTCTCCCAGGTGCTGCTCTGCGAGGCGCTCCTCGGCAGCCGTCGGACGTGTGCCACTCACGCGGACGCGCCTCCTCCCCCCAGAGCGGGCACGCGGGGCACGAAGGAGCGACGCTCGGCGCGCGCCTCCGGGGACCGGTGCGCCAGGGCCTTGCGCAGCTGGGAGCGGCCACGGTGGATCCGGGACCGGACCGTGCCGAGCTTGACGCCGAGGGTCGCGGCGATCTCCTCGTACGACAGTCCTTCGATGTCGCACAGGACGACCGCGGCGCGGAACTCGGGTGCGAGGGTGTCGAGGGCCTGCTGGACGTCCGCGTCGAAGTGCGCGTCGTTGAAGACCTGCTGCGGGGACGGCTCGCGGCTGGGCAGCCGCTCGGCCGCGTCCTCGCCGAGGGCGTCGAAGCGGATGCGCTGCTTGCGGCGGACCATGTCCAGGAAGAGGTTCGTGGTGATGCGGTGCAGCCAGCCCTCGAACGTCCCCGGCGAGTACGTCGACAGGGAGCGGAAGACACGGACGAAGACCTCCTGCGTGAGGTCCTCCGCGTCGTGCTGGTTACCGGTGAGGCGGTACGCCAGCCGGTAGACACGACCGCTGTGGGTGCTGACGATCTCCTCCCAGGTGGGCGGAGTCCACGCCTGCCCGTCCGCGTCGGTGGAGAACGTCGCGGTCCGGTCGTGGTCAGCGGCGTGGCTGTGGTCAGCAGCGGTGTCGTTCACGGATTTCGGCCTGCCCGCCGACCCGAGGAGGCGCCTCAGCACCCCTGTGCGGTCCACAGGCGCAGCCGCACCTCCCCTGTCAGCTCTGGTGGTGTCCAGTGGAGCCCCTACCATAGCCACCTCGCCCGTTAGCTCCCCATAAGCGGTTTTACGAGAAATTGATCTGTGCTGATACGGCTCATGCGGCTGCGTCAGCACTTGCTCGGCGCCCCGCCCGTCGTCGTGATCCAACCGTGTCCCCCGCCGTCGTCTCCCACCCCTCTTAACGCCCGGTCCCATCTGCGGGTTCCCGACGCCAACGGATACAGTCACGCCCAGGCAACCACGGGGACAGGAGAGGGTCATTACCGGCAACCGGCTGACGAGCTGGGCGTTCGCCGACGCCTTTGTCGCCGAGGACGACGCGCTGCACTGGGCCCGCGACCGGGCCCGGGACGCAGGGCTGCGCTCGGTCTCGCCCGGCACGGGCGCCGCGCTGCGGTTGCTGGCCGCCTCCGTGGATGCCAAGGCGGTCGCCGAGATCGGCACCGGCACCGGTGTCTCCGGGATCCATCTGCTGCACGGCATGCGCGCGGACGGCGTGCTGACCACCGTCGACCCCGAGCCGGAGCACCAGCAGTTCGCCCGGCAGGCCTTTCGCGCCTGCGGGTTCGCCAGCAACCGGGCCCGGTTCATCCCCGGCCGCGCCCTGGAGGTGCTGCCCCGGCTGGCGGACGCCGGATACGACCTCGTCTTCTGCGACGGTGACCGGCTGGAGGTGCTGGACTACCTCGCTGAATCGTTGCGCCTGCTGCGTCCGGGCGGTCTGGTGGTCTTCGAGGGCGTCTTCGCCAACGGGCGCACGGTGGATTCGGGTCCGCAGCCGACGGAGGTGCTGCGGCTGCGCGAGTTGCTGCGCGCGGTGCGCGAGAGCCAGGAGCTGGTGCCGTCGCTGCTGCCGGTGGGAGACGGGCTGCTGTGCGCCGTCAAGCGGTGAGCACGGTGGCGGTGAGCACGGTGCCCGACCGGCGCAAACAGCGGCCCCGGCACCGGATGCGGTGCCGGGGCGACTGAAAGGGTATGGTCGCCTGCGGGTCAGCCCACGACCTTCTTGAGGGCGTCGCCGAGCGCGTCGGCCTCGTCCGGGGTCAGCTCGACGACGAGCCGACCGCCGCCTTCGAGCGGAACGCGCATGACGATGCCCCGCCCCTCCTTGGTCACCTCGAGCGGGCCGTCACCCGTCCGCGGCTTCATGGCCGCCATGCTCGTTCCCCTTCCTGAAAACCAGCTCATCGTCAAGGCCGACGGCGCCCGCTGATGGGCACGCGCGGTCCGTGAAACAAGACACGCGACACCGGCATCGAACACATTGCTTCCAAGCCATTATCCCGCATCTCACGACCCGATGACCAACATCGGTCGGCATCGCTTGGGCAACGCGCGCGAGCAAAACCACTCAATTCGGCGATGTGGCTGCGATACTGCGCAGCCGCACGGACTTCCGCCGGCCGGAAACCGGGCCGAATTCTTTGACGCAGCTCACACGGACGCCGGGGGCCGTTCTCCGTGATCTCCGCCATGCTGTCCTCAGAAGGGACGTACCGGCCGGTACGCCCGAGCCGCCGAACCGGAGGGGATACGCCATGGCCGACACCGTGCTCTACGAGGTGAACGACGGGCTCGCGACGATCACGCTGAACCGCCCCGAGGCGATGAACGCGCTGAACATCGAGGCCAAGGTCGCCCTCCGGGACGCGGTGCGAGCCGCGGCGGCCGACGACGCCGTCCGGGCGGTGCTGCTGACGGCGGCCGGGGACCGGGCGTTCTGCGTGGGCCAGGACCTCAAGGAGCACATCGGGCTGCTGGCCGCCGACCGGGAGGAGGGCGACGGGCGGACGATGAGCACCGTGCGTGAGCACTACAACCCGATCGTGCGGGCGCTGACCGACATGGCGAAGCCCGTGGTGGCGGGCGTGAACGGGGTGGCCGCGGGCGCGGGCTTCGGTTTCGCGCTCGCCACCGACTACCGGGTGGTGGCGGACACGGCGGCCTTCAACACCTCGTTCGCGGGCGTCGCGCTGACCGCCGACTCCGGTGTGTCCTGGACGCTGCCGCGCGTGGTGGGCCCCGGGCGCGCCACCGACCTGCTGCTCTTCCCGCGCAGCGTCAAGGCGCAGGAGGCGTACGAGCTGGGCATCGCGAACCGGGTCGTGCCGGCGGCTGAGCTGCGCGGGGAGGCCGAGCAGGTGGCCCGCCTGCTGGCCGAGGGGCCGACGGTCGCGTACGCGGCGCTCAAGGAGGCCGTGGCGTACGGGTTCTCCCACTCGCTGGCCGAGACGCTGGAGAAGGAGGACGAGCTGCAGTCGCGGGCGGGGGCGTCGGAGGACCACAGGATCGCGGTCCAGGCGTTCGTGAACAAGGAGAAGCCGAAGTACCTCGGGCGCTGAGCCGGCCCGCCCCGGTCAGCCGACGCGGCGTGCGACGCAGTCCGCCAGGTGGTCGTCGACCAGGCCGCACGCCTGCATCAGCGCGTACGCCGTCGTCGGCCCCACGAAGCGCAGGCCCCGCTTCTTCAGGTCCTTGGACAGGGCCGTCGACTCCGGGGTGACGGCGGGGACGTCGGCGAGGGTCTTGGGGACCGGGCGGGTGTCCGGGTCGGGAGCGTGCGACCAGATCAGCGCGTCCAGCTCGCCCGGCGCCCACCGCGCCAGCGCGCGGGCGTTGCCGAGGGTGGCGTCGATCTTCGCGCGGTTGCGGATGATGCGGACGTCGGCGAGGAGGCGTTCGCGGTCGTCGTCCGTGAAGGCGGCGACCTGCGCGATCTCGAAGTCGGCGAAGGCGGCGCGGAAGCCGGGGCGGCGGCGCAGGATGGTGATCCAGGACAGCCCGGACTGGAATGCCTCCAGGGACAGCCGCTCGAACAGCGCGTCGTCACCGTGGACCGGGCGGCCCCACTCCTCGTCGTGGTACGTCACGTAGTCCGGGGTGGACAGGGCCCAGGGACAGCGCCGCACGCCGTCCGGGCCGGGCAGGGCGGTCCCGTCGCTCATCGCGGGCCCTCTTCCCGGCCGGGCTTGTCCAGGGGGGCATGGGCCGTGGCCCGGGCGCCTGCCAGGGCGGACTCCAGGTCGGCGATCCGGGCGTCCCGCTCGGCGAGCTCGGCGCCGACGCGGTTCAGGGCGTCGTCGACGTCGGCCATGCGGTAGCCACGGACGGCGAGGGGGAAGCGCAGGGCGTCGATGTCCGTGCGGCCGACCGGGCGGTCCAGGGGCAGCGGGTCCTGGAGCCGTTCGGGCGCGACCTCCGGGAGCGGGCCGTGGTCGCCGCCGCCGACCACCGCGAGGGTCACCGCGGCGACCACGACGGCGAGGGCGACGACCAGGAACAAGAACATAACCATCGCTGAGGTCCCCACGCGGAGTGTGGCGGCGTACCCGTGGCGTACGCCGACGTCGGATGTGTCAGGGTCCGATCGTGCCATGCGAGTCTGACAGTTAGGGTCACAGGCGGTCGCACAGGGCCAGGACCAGGACGAACGAGGAGAGGTCGCACGGGATGCTCAGGCTGGGCAGGCGGGAGTTCGACCCGCGCGAGCCGGTGGTCATGGCCATCGTGAACCGGACCCCGGACTCCTTCTACGACCAGGGGGCCACCTTCCGCGACGAGCCGGCGCTCGCCCGGGTGGAGCAGGCGGTGGCGGAGGGGGCCGCGATCATCGACATCGGCGGGGTCAAGGCGGGGCCCGGCGAGGAGGTGACCGCGCAGGAGGAGGCACGCCGGACGGTCGGGTTCGTGGCGGAGGTGCGGCGGCGGTTCCCGGACGTGATCATCAGCGTGGACACCTGGCGGCACGACGTCGGGGAGGCCGTCTGCGAGGCCGGGGCCGACCTGCTGAACGACGCGTGGGGCGGGGTGGACCCGCGGCTCGCGGAGGTCGCCGCGCGGTACCGGGTGGGGCTCGTGTGCACGCATGCCGGCGGGGCGCGGCCACGTACGCGGCCCCACCGGGTGCAGTACGACGACGTCATGGCGGACATCCTGCGCGTCACGCTCGGGCTGGCCGAGCGGGCGGTGTCGCTGGGGGTGCCCAGGGAGTCCGTGATGATCGACCCCGGGCACGACTTCGGGAAGAACACCCGGCACAGCCTGGAGGCGACCCGGCGGCTCGGGGAGATGGTCGGGACCGGGTGGCCGGTGCTGGTGTCGCTGTCCAACAAGGACTTCGTCGGGGAGAGCCTGGACAAGCCGGTGAAGGAGCGGGTGATCGGGACGCTGGCCACGACGGCGGTGTCCGCGTGGCTGGGGGCGCAGGTGTACCGGGTGCATGAGGTGGCGGAGACCCGGCAGGTGCTGGAGATGGTTTCGGCGATCGCGGGGTGGAGTGACCCGGCGGTGGCACGTCGCGGGCTGGCCTGACGCGCTCACCCACCCGCACGACCGCCCCGGCCGGGAGGCGAGCGCCCCTGGGGCTTGGCCCCGGCCCGGCGCGGGGGTCCGGGAGCGCCGGCCCCGGAGCGCCGCCCACGCCGGTCAGCCGGGAACGGCTCGGCCTTCCTAGCGGCCCGCCTCCTTCGACACCAGCGCCACCGCCTCGTCCACGTCGTCCGTGACGTGGAACAGCTGGAGGTCCTTCTCCGCCGCCTTGCCCTGGGCCACGACGGTGTGGCGGAGCCAGTCGACCAGGCCGCCCCAGTAGTCGGTGCCGAACAGGACGATGGGGAAGCGGGTGACCTTCTGGGTCTGGACCAGCGTCAGGGCCTCGAAGAGCTCGTCCAGGGTGCCCATGCCGCCGGGCAGGACCACGAAGCCCTGCGCGTACTTGACGAACATCATCTTGCGGACGAAGAAGTACCGGAAGTTCAGGCCGATGTCGACATACGGGTTCAGGCCCTGCTCGAACGGCAGCTCGATACCGAGGCCGACCGAGATGCCGCCCGCCTCGACCGCGCCCTTGTTGGCCGACTCCATCGCCCCGGGGCCGCCGCCGGTGATGACCGCGAAGCCCGCCTCCACGAGGCCGCGGCCCAGACGGACGCCGATGTCGTACTCGGCGGACTCCACCGGCGTACGGGCGGAGCCGAACACGCTGATCGCGGGCGGGAGTTCGGCGAGCGTGCCGAAGCCCTCGATGAACTCCGACTGGATGCGAAGGACACGCCACGGGTCGGTGTGGACCCAGTCCGACGGCCCGCCCGCGTCCAGCAGGCGCTGGTCCGTCGTGCTAGCCGTCACCTGGCTCCGCCGCCGGAGGACCGGGCCGAGCCGCTGCTCCTCCGGCGGCTGCCGCTTTCCCTCAGGACTGCCGGTGACCATGTGCGCTCCCTCCGCTTGCGGGGTGTTTCCACCTCAGCGTAGATCCACGCCGGTTACAGAGGGGGGACATGTGAATGTCCGCAGCGAAGCGACCGCGCGGAGAGCCGCTCGCGCCCTTCGCGCGCGTGTCACGCCGTGAGCCAGGCCCGCAGCCGGTCCTCACCCGCGAGGATCTTCGCCGTCTCCACCCGCTCGTCCCGCTTGTGGGCCAGGTGCGGGTTGCCGGGGCCGTAGTTGACCGCCGGGACGCCCAGGGCGCTGAAGCGGGAGACGTCCGTCCAGCCGTACTTGGGCTGCGGGGTGCCGCCCACCGCCTCGATGAAGGCCGCGGCGGCCGGGTGCGACAGGCCGGGCAGCGCGGCCCCGCTGTGGTCGTCCACCACGAAGTCGGTCACGCCGCAGTCCGCGAAGACCTCGCGGACATGGGCGATCGCCTCCTCCTCCGTGCGGTCCGGGGCGTAGCGGAAGTTCACCGTCACCACGCACTCGTCGGGGATGACGTTTCCCGCCACACCCCCCGTGATGCCCACCGCGTTCAGCCCCTCACGGTACTCCAGCCCGTCGACCACCGGGCGGCGGGGCTGGTAGGAGGCGAGCCGGGCCAGGATCGGGGCGGCACCGTGGATCGCGTTGGAGCCCATCCAGCCGCGCGCCGAGTGGGCGCGCTCGCCCTTCGTCTTCAGCAGGACGCGCAGGGTGCCCTGGCAGCCGCCCTCGACCTGGCCGTCGGACGGCTCCAGCAGCACCGCGAAGTCGCCCTGCAGCCACTCGGGGTGCGTCTCGGCGATGTGCTTGAGGCCGTTGAGGTCGGCGGCGACCTCCTCGTTGTCGTAGAAGACGAAGGTGAGGTCGCGGTTGGGGGCCGGGACCGTGGCCGCGATGCGCAGCTGCACCGCGACGCCGGCCTTCATGTCGCAGGTGCCGCACCCCCACAGCACGCCGTCCTCGTCCAGCCGGGACGGCACGTTGCCGGCGATCGGCACCGTGTCGATGTGCCCGGCGAGGATCACCCGCTGCGGCCGGCCCAGGTCCGTGCGGGCCACGACGTTGTTGCCGTACCTGTCGACCGTGAGGTGCGGCAGGGCGCGCAGCGCGTTCTCGATGGCGTCCGCGAAGGGCTTCTCGCTGCCGCTCTCCGACGGGAAGTCGACGAGCTGGGCGGTGAGCCGGGCGGCGTCCAGGGCGAGGTCAAGCGGGGAGTCGGCCATACGCCGACCCTAGCGCCCCCGACCTGGGAGTACTTTCCACAGTCGGCACCAGTCACTCCGTACTCTCCAGTACCTTGTTACGCGTGCCAGAGCCGTCCCCTTCTCCCAAGCGTCGCGGCCGCCTCCTCCGTGCCGGGGCGGCCTTCGTGGTGCTCCTCGCCGTCGCGGGCTATCTCGCGGTGCGGTACGTCACCGGGGGCACCGGTGGCCCGGGATGCAAGGTCGTCTCCGCCGACGGCGACGGGGCGACGTACGAGTTCAGCCCCGAACAGGCCGTCAACGCCGCGACGATCACCGCCGTCGGCACCGCCCGCGGCCTGCCCGAACGGGCCGTCACCATCGCCCTCGCGACAGCCCTGCAGGAGTCCGCGCTGCGCAACATCAGCCACGGCGACCGCGACTCGCTGGGCCTGTTCCAGCAGCGGCCGTCGATGGGCTGGGGCACCGAGGAACAGGTCATGGACCCGATCTACTCGGCCGGCATGTTCTACGACCATCTGGTCAAGGTCCCGGGCTACACCCGGCTGCCGCTCACCGTGGCCGCCCAGCGCGTGCAGCGCAGCGGCTTCCCGCAGGCGTACGCCAAGCACGAGCCGGACGCCACCCTGCTCGCCGCCGCCCTCACCGGCCGCGCGGCGGCCACGCTGACCTGCGCGGGCCGGCCCGGGGCAACCCCGACCGCCGGTCCGGACGCGGTGCGCTCGGCGCTCGTACGGGACTTCGGGCGGGAAGCCGTGCAGCAGGCCGGCGCCGAGGTCGGCGCCGCCACGCCGACGCCCACACCGACCCTGGTCACCGAGACCAGCGGGCGGACGGTGACCGTGCCGGTCGCCGAGGACACGGGCGGGCGCAGCGGCGAGGAGCGCGGCTGGCAGTACGCGCACTGGGCCGTGGCCAACGCCTCGGAACTGCACATCGAACGCGTCTCGTACGGCGGACGGGAGTGGGTCGCGGGGCACACCGACAGCCGGTGGTACGCCTCGGCGGGGGACGCGAAGAATACGGACCGGGCAGGCGCCTCTGCCGACGCCGTCCGAATTGTCGCTGCGCAGTAGTACGAGCGATCACTCCGACGGGTTACGTGCGTCCACTGGGGGCGACGGGGTGCTCAGGTTTTCGCGAACTCACTCCCGTAGCCGCCAAATCCCTTGCGGGCACGGGGCCGTAAGGATTCGGCAGACTTTCGGACCGGGTCTTCTTTGCCCGTTTTTATCCGCAGCCGATAATGCGACGCATTGCCAACTCTTTACGTTGGCGTGCCGCAACCTTCGCGGGCTTCGAGCGGTAGTCACTGCGTCCGAGCCCGGAGAGCGAGACCGAAGGACGCGACCGAGATCGCGGGGTCAGCTTCCGGGCACGGCTGGACACTTCACCGTTCTCTCCCGTCGAAGGAGCATCATGTCCCTCCCCCTGACCCGCCGGATCGCCCGTGCCGCGCTGCTCGTCGCAGCGGGAGCGGCTGCCGGGGTCGGTGCGGCCGGCTCCGCCAGCGCGGCCCCCGAACTGCCCGCCACCGGAAACCTGGGTGGCCTGACCGCCCTGGACACGGCGAACGTCGGCAACACCGTCGACAGCGCGGCGCAGAACGTCACCGGTACCGCCGGCGACACCGGCAGCAAGGCGGTCAAGAAGGCGGTGCCGGCCGCGGGCAAGACCGGTGGCCAGGTCGCGAAGAAGGCGACGCCGGTGGTCCAGAAGGTCGCGGGTGACACCGCCGGTGCCGCCGGTGCCGTCGTGGGTGACGCCGCGTCCGCCGCGACCACGGGCGGACTGGCGACGGACGGGCTGACCAGGGGCGGGCTGCCGACGACGTCGCTGCCCACCAAGGGGCTGCCGATCGGCTGAGCGCCGGGCGCTTGAGGCGGAGGGGTCCAGGGCGTTCCCTGGGCCCCTCCGCCGCGTTTCAGGCGAGACGCTTGACCGCCGCCGCCACCCGCTCGTCCGACGCCGTCAGGGCCACGCGTACGAACTTCTCGCCGGCCGGGCCGTAGAA
Organism: Streptomyces sp. NPDC047706; assembly: GCF_043204795.1. Classification (NCBI taxonomy): domain Bacteria; kingdom Bacillati; phylum Actinomycetota; class Actinomycetes; order Kitasatosporales; family Streptomycetaceae; genus Streptomyces; species Streptomyces sp. NPDC047706. Next base: position 299,390 of record NZ_JBIDCW010000005.1, read on the forward strand.
GTCGCCCGGCGCGACCAGGATGCCCAGGCCGGCGAGGTGGGCGACCGTGGTCCAGCAGGACTCGTCCCGGCTCGCCCACAGGTACAGGCTCGCCTCGCTGTGCTCGATACGGAAGCCATGGGCCAGCAGGGCCTCGCGCAGGGCCGTGCGGCGGGCCGCGTAGCGGTCGCGCTGCTCACGGACGTGGATGTCGTCGCCCAGCGCGGCCACGACGGCGGCCTGGGTCGGCGCGGACGTCATCATGCCGCCGTGCTTGCGGATCTCCAGGAGCGGGCCCAGGACCGCCGGGTCACCGGCGAGGAAGGCGGCGCGGTAACCGGCGAGGTTGGAGCGCTTGGAGAGCGAGTGCACCGAGACGATGCCCTCGTACGAGCCTCCGTTGACGTCGGGGTGGAGGACCGAGACCGGGTCGGCGTCCCAGCCGAGCTCGATGTAGCACTCGTCCGAGAAGACCAGCACGCCGTGCTCGCGGGCCCAGGCGACGATCCGGGTCAGCTCCCGCCGGGACAGCACCCTGCCCGTCGGGTTGGAGGGCGAGTTCAGCCACAGGAGCCTCAGGCCCGCCGGGTCGAGGTCCGTCGGGTCGTCGTACACCTCGTACTCCGCGCGGGCCAGCCGCGCGCCGACCTCGTACGTCGGGTAGGCCAGGCGCGGGTAGGCGACCCTGTCGCCGGGGCCGAGGCCCAGCTGGGTGGGGAGCCAGGCGACGAGTTCCTTGGAGCCGACGACCGGCAGGACGTGGTGGTGGGTGACGTCCCGGGCGCCGAGGCGGCGGCGCAGCCAGCCGGTGATCGCGTCACGCAGTTCGGGGGTGCCCCAGACCGTCGGGTAGCCCGGTGAGTCGGCGGCGGCGACCAGCGCCTGCTGGATCAGCTCGGGGACCGGGTCGACCGGGGTGCCGACGGAGAGGTCGACGATGCCGTCCGGGTGCGCGGCGGCCGTCTGCTTGTACGGCGCGAGCTTGTCCCAGGGGAACGTGGGCAGGCGGTCGGTGACTGCGGACACGGTGTGTGCCTCACTTTCTGGTACGGCAAACGCCTCGGTCCCGTGCGGCGCCGATCGGGGTGATCAGGCCGTACGGGACCGAGGCGGCGCGGTTCGGGCCGCTCAGAGGGTCACTCGCCCTGTGGCGGCAGCGCGGCGATGAAGGGGTGGTCCCGCTCGATCAGGCCGAGCTTGCTCGCGCCACCGGGCGAGCCGAGCTCGTCGAAGAACTCGACGTTCGCCTTGTAGTAGTCCTTCCACTCCTCCGGAGTGTCGTCCTCGTAGAAGATCGCCTCGACCGGGCAGACCGGCTCACAGGCGCCGCAGTCGACGCATTCGTCCGGGTGGATGTACAAGGACCGCTTGCCCTCGTAGATGCAGTCGACCGGGCACTCCTCGATGCACGCCTTGTCCTTGACGTCGACACAAGGCTGCGCGATGACGTAGGTCACGCTGTCGTTCCTCCTCGATAGGGCGCTGGCGGGCCTCCTCAGGCTCCGCCGCCTGGCGCGCGGGAGCGCGGCGTCGTCGATGCCCGCCCCTAGTATCTCCGTTCTTGGGCATGATCCGAACAGGAGGGGAGGACAGACCTGTGGAAATATCGTCGGCGGGACGCCTCGTAGTCCGTGTCACCGCTGCTGACGTGGGTAAACGAGTCTCCGTACGGCGGTTGGGGGACCCTGGCGTCGCGGAGCAGAAATTCACCGACACGGTGGGTGTTCTCACATCCTGGGACGACGGTGTGCTCGTGATCACACAGCGGGACGGCGAACGCGTCAGGATCGAGGAGTCCTCGCTGGTCGCGGGAAAGGTCGTGCCCGCGGCACCGGCCCGGCGACGTGGACCCGCCGCCTCCTACGAGGAGCTGGCGCGGGTCGCCGCGCGGGGCTGGCGGCCGCTGGAGAGCGAGCGGCTCGGCGAGTGGGAGCTGCGGGCGGCGGCCGAGGACGTGCCGTCGGAAGGGCGTCAGCCGGGGGCGGTCGCACGGCGACGGGCGGGCTTCACGCGGCGCGCCAACTCCGTGCTGCCGCTGGGTGACCCGGGCGTGTCCCTCGACGACGCGCTGAGCACCGTACGGCGCTGGTACGGCGAGCGTGGCCTGCCCGCCTACCTGCAGGCCGCCACCGGCGCCGAGGGCACGCAGGAGATGCTGTGCGCGGAGCTGGAGCGGCGCGGGTGGGTGCGGGAGGTGTCCGCCGAGCTGTGGACCGGCTGGCTCGCGCCGGTCGCCGACCGGGCCGAGGGCACGGGTGTCGTGCTCTCCCGGGAGGCGGACGCCGCGTGGCTGGCGCGGTACCAGCGCAAGGGGGTGAGCGAGGTGGCGCTGCGGGTGCTGGGGAGCGGGGAGTCGGTGTGGTTCGCGAGCATTCCCGGTGCCGGTGATGTGCCCGCCGCGATCGGGCGGTGTGTCGTGGACGGGAGATGGACCGGATTCGCCGCCGTCGAGGTGGATCCGGCGCTGCGGCGGCAGGGGCTGGCGGGCGAGGTGATGGCCGCGCTGGCCCGGCGGGCGCTGGACGAGGGGGCGTCGGCCGCGTGGCTCCAGGTGGAGACTGACAATGCCGGTGCACGGGCCTTGTACGCCGGACTGGGCTTCGGCGCGCATCACACCTACCACCACTTCCGGGAGCCGGAGGACCGATAGCCATGCGTCCACCCTTCCCACCGCCGCCGGAGCGGACCGCCGAGCTGCGCCGCCGGTTCGCCGAGGAGGCGCGTGCCGAGCGGCCCGATCTTGCGACGCTGTGCCTGCTCGTGGGGGCACAGGCCGACGGGACGCTGGACGAGGGCGGTATCGACGCCGCGCAGGTCGAGCTGGACCGGCTCGCCGGGCAGCTGCCCTACCGGCCGGGCGGGGCACGGGCGTGGGCCGGGGCGGTGCGGGAGCTGCTGGGTGAGCGGTACGGGTTCCGCGGCTCGGCCGCGGACTACGAGCGGCTGGAGTCCTCGCTGCTGCACAGCGTGCTGACCCGGCGGCGCGGGTTGCCGATCCTGCTGTCGGTGGTGTGGCTGGAGGTGGCCCGGCGGGCGGGCGCTCCGGTGTACGGCGTGGCGCTGCCGGGGCACTTCGTCGTCGGCTTCGGGGAGACGTCAGGGGCCGCCGCCGGGCAGGTGCTCGCCGATCCGTTCGCCGGCGGGCGGTTGCTGAGCGGCAAGGAAGCGGAGTTGCTGGTGGTGGGGGCCACGGGGGCGCCGCTGGATCCTTCGATGCTGGTGCCCGCGGATCCGCTGGAGGTGGTGCTGCGGATCCTGAACAACATCCGGGCGTGGGCGGCGGCACGGGCCGAGCGGTCGGACGTGGCGCTGTGGGCGGTGGAGCTCTCGCTGCTGCTCCCCTCGCATCCGGCCCGGCTGCGGTACGAGCGGGCGCAGGTGCTGGTGCGACGGGGGGACTTCATCGACGGGGCCGCGGAGCTGGACGCGTACGCGGAGGTGGTGGGGGCCGTGGACGAGGGTGCGGCGGAAAAGGTGCGGGGGGAGGCGCGGGCGGCTCGGGCGTTGCTGAACTAGGTGCTGAACCAGGGGTGGGGTGGGGAGGCGGGGGACGGTGGAGTGCGGGTGCGGGGCGTGGTGGCTTGGCGCGCGGTTCCCCGCGCCCCTGAAGCGCGCGCTGCTGGGCCGGCATCAGCGGTTCCCCGCTCCTGAAGCGCGTGCTTCCCCCACTGGGCCCCGGGCACCCGGGGGTTCCGGGTGCCCTTGGGGTGGCGTCAGCTCGGGTCGGTCTCGATCGTCGCGACGCGGTTCGTCGTGCTCTTCAGGGCCGGGCGCAGGGCGCCGATCACGTCCTGGACGGTGACCGGGGTCTTCTGGCCGGTGCCCCGGGTGATGAGGACGCCGTCGAAGGTCTTGCCGTAGAGCTCCTGCAGGGCGGCCTCGTCATAGGTGTCGACAAGCTTGCCGTCGACGGCCTGGACGCGGAGGAACTTCCACAGGGACTTCTCCGGGCTGAAGGCGACCGAGTGGGCCGGGTCGGTCTGGACGGTGACGATGCCGGACATCGCCGGCTCGGCGAACTCCTTCATCATCCGGTCGACCTCCGCGTCGGACACCGTCGGCTGCCTGGTGGTGGTCGGCACCTTCACCGGCGTGGCCGTGCCGGTCTCCACCTGGCTGCGGTAGGCGTCCTCGACGGCCTCGGTGGCCTGGTCGACGGCGATGCCCTTGCCCGCCTTGCCGTAGACGGCGACCGCCCTGCCGGACTCGAACTTGATCGTGCCGTCGCCTGCGCTGCCCGCGCCGCCCGCCGCGGACTCCAGGGCGGACTGCAGCTTCTCCTCGTCGACCGGCATGACCGGCTCGACGACCCGTTCCTGGCCGAACAGCGAGCCGATCACGGAGACGGGGTTGTAGTCGCTCGTGGCGGCGGCGTCGACCGTGGCGTCGGTGTCGAACTGGAGGCCCGACTGGTCCGGCCTGAGCGAGACGGTCTCGCCGTCGACGGACAGCTTCACCGGGTTGTCGACCCGGTCCCCGAGGGCCGCGTCGAGCTTCTTGACGGCGTCGTCGCGGGTGCCGCCGCCGATGTCCACGCCGAGCACGGTGGTGCCCTTGGGCACGTCGGAGTGGTTCATCAGCAGACCGGCCCCGTAGGCCACTCCGGCGACGGCGATCACGCCGCCGCCGAGCAGCACCAGTTTGTTGCGGCCCTTCTTTTTCTTCTTGGGCGCGGTGGGCCCGCTCTGCTGCGCCGGCTCGGGCCGCTTCGGCGGGGTGTGCGCCACCGCCCCGCCGGCCGGGTCGCCCGGCCCGAACGGCGTGCTCCGGTCGGCGGGCGGCACGACCGGGATGCCGCTGGTGAGGGTGTCCCCCGAGACGTTGTCCACGGGCCCGCCGAAGGGGCTGCCGGGATGCGGCCCGGGGGCCTGCTGCTGCGGGGTGAGGATCGCGGTGTCGTCGCTCAGACCGCCACCGGGGCCGGGGTGCGGGTTCGTGCCGGGGGCACCCGCCGCGTTCGGCAGGCCGAGGGGGCTGTCGCCGGTGACCGGGCCGCCGGTCGGCCCTGCGGGCGCCTGCGGGCCCGCGTAGCCACTGGGGCCGTTCCGGCCGGGCCGGCCCTCGGGGGTGGGGCCCTGACCGCCGTACGGGCTCTGCGCGCCGTAGGGGTCCTGCCCGTTGGGCGTGCCCTGGCCGTTGCGCTGACCGTTCTGCCCGGGTTCCGTGAAGTACGGCAGGTCGTCACGGCGCGGCTCGCCCGGGCGGGAGCCGTTGCCCTGCGGGCCGGCCGCGAGGGCCTCGGTGACGTCGAAGGAGCCGGTGCCGCCGCCGTGGCCGGGGGCGACCGGGCCACCGGTCGCGCCGGGGAGGCCCGTGCCCTGTGTGCCGCCGGGCCGGGCGCCGCCCGGCAGGTTCATGGAGCCGACGACACCGCCGGGCCGCGCGGCACCCGGGGCGGCCGGCGTGGCCGGGGCGGCCGGGGCGGCCGAACCCCCTGACGGGGCAGGCCCGTTGCCGGCGCCGCCGCCCTGACCGGCGTTGCCCGGCGCGGACTTGCGGGGCGCGAACCAGTCGCTGGTCTTCTCCTCGGCGGGCCCGGGCTGTTGCTGCTCGGCGGGAGCCTCGGCCGTGCGCGGGGAGGCGACCGCGCCCGGCGCCGCCGCCTCGGCGTCGCCGCTGCCGGTGTTGCCGGAGTCGGCGACGGGCTTGCGTACGACGACCGGCGGAATGGGCCGCGATCCGGGGATGTTGATCCGGATCCGGGTCGTCAGGGTGGTCTCGGTCTTCCGGTCCTCGGACCCTGCGCCCGAACGGCCCGCGTCCGCACCGTTGTCGGAAGCCGCGGGGGTGCCGTAGGGCGGCGTGCCCGAGGGGTATGCGCTACCCCCGCGCCCGTTGGGCCCGGAGGACGGACTGTCAGTTTCACGACTCAAGGCAGGTTCTCCCGGTTTGCTCCACCGCCCGCCACGACCTCAGATACGCGGGCAGCTCGGCGGCGGCTCCACCATACTGGCCACTTCGCGCGGGTATCCCGCGACCACTGGGGAAACCCACACGGGACTCGCACGAGGCGGGACGGCGAACCGGTACGTCATTCGCCAAGTCGGACCTACCGGCCGCCCGGCCGCCGGACCGGTACGAGGGTGGCGCAGATCACAGCCACGGCCATGCCGCCGAGCAGGTAGGCGTACGAGCCCACGCCCGCGGCGAAGAGGAAGTCCCCTTCGGGACGGCTGGCGGTGAGCAGGATGACGGAGAGCAGCCAGCCGGCCACGCCCGCCACGGCTCCGGCCCGGCCGCCGGTCACCCACGCCCCGCCGAGGAACGCCCCGGCCGCACCCGCCAGCGCCAGCAGCAGCCCGCCCGGGAACCAGGCCGCCTGCACCAGCGATCCGGCGCCTCCGACCACCAGGCCGAGCACGAACAGGCCGAGGCAGGACGCGATCCGTCCGGCGGAGGGACGCCGCAGCGGCTGCGAGATCATGGAGTGCCGGTCGTTCATGACGCCACCTCGATCCCGGCGAAGAGGTCCGTCTCCCGCCCCGTCCCGCCTCGCTCGCCGCGCACCAACTCGTAGTACTCGGTGCCGAACAGCGGCTGCGCGAGTTCGTTGGACAGTGCGAAGTACGGCTCGGCGACCTCGATCTGCGTGGCGTGCGCGGCCATCGCGGATGCCTTGGCGGCGGCGTACGCGGTGCCGTCGATCTCGGTGGTGATCCGCTCGTCGTCGACCACGCCGGGTACGTCGTCGACCACCGCGCTCCTGGTGAAGGCCAGGCCGGGCAGCGCGTCCTGGAGGCGGGCGAAGGCGTCCTCGGCGACCGTGCGCGGGACGCGGTTCCAGTAGACCTTGGCGATGTCGGTGCCGGCCTCGGCGGCGATTTCGGCGGCGCGCATGGCGATGCGGTGGGCCTGGATGTGGTCGGGGTGACCGTAGCCGCCGTCTGGGTCGTAGGTGACCAGGACCTGGGGCCGTACCTCGCGGATCACCTCGACGAGCTGGGTGGCGGCCTCCTCGACGTCCGCCTGCCACAGACAACTCGGGTCGTCGTTGTCGGGCAGGCCCATCATCCCGGAGTCCTGGTAGCGGCCGGGTGCGCCGAGCAGCCGGAAGTCCTCCACGCCGAGTTCACGCATGGCGGCGGTGAGCTCACCCAGGCGGTGCTTGCCGAGGGCGGCGCCGGTGAGGTGCGCGAGTTCGGGCGGGATGACCTCGCCACGCTCACCGAGGGTGCAGGTGACCAGGGTCACATGGGCACCCTCGGCCGCATACCTGGCCATGGTCGCGCCGTTGTTGATCGACTCGTCGTCCGGGTGCGCGTGCACCAGGAGCAGACGCCGGGAGGGCCGTTCCGTCATGGCCCCACCCTACGAGCAGACCGGCCGGCTCAGAACTTGATGCTGCCGATCATGCCCGCGATGTTCGTGGTCAGCTCGCTGATCGTGGGCGCCACGGTGGACGAGGCGAGGTAGAAGCCCAGCAGCATGCACACCACGGCATGACCGGCCTTCAGCCCCGACTTCTTGATCAGCAGGAAGACGATGATCGCCAGCAGCACCACCGCCGAAATCGAGAGTGCCACGGCGGCTCACCTCCAAGGACCCGGAATATGGGAGAACAGAGCGAGGGAACGTGTAAGTCCATACAGCGGCCAGCAGGTTCATACCCACGCAGCGCTAGTGATCATAACTATCCGTGCGCGCGCATCGAATGGCGCACGGCCGCACAAGGGGGCGCATGGCCAATATGGTCGGGGCATGACCACCGAGCCTGACTCCTTCCCCCGACGGCACGCCCGCACCCAGCGGTTCACGCTCGGCGCGCCGCGTTCGTTCACCGTGGCTCCCGACGGTTCTCGTGTCGTGTTCCTGCGCTCGTCATCCGGCACGGACCGGGCGAACGCCCTGTGGGTGCTGGACCTGGCGGACTCCGCCGAGCGCCTGGCGGCCGGCCCGCGCGACCTGCTGGGCGGGGCCGCGGAGGACCTCCCGCCCGAGGAGCGGGCGCGCCGCGAACGCAGCCGCGAGGGCGGCGCCGGCATCGTCGGCTACGCCACCGACAGCGCCGTGGAGCTGGCGGCTTTCACCTTGTCAGGGCGGCTCTTCACGGCCGAGCTGCGGGCCGGGACGGCGCGTGAACTCACGGTCCCCGGACCGGTCGTCGACCCGCGGCCGTCCCCCGACGGGCGGCACATCGCGTACGTCACGCGGGGCGCCCTGCGGGTGGTCGGCGCCGAGGGCGAGGGTGACCGGGCGCTCGCGGAGCCGGACGCGGAGTCGGTTTCCTACGGTCTGGCCGAGTTCATCGCGGCCGAGGAAATGGGGCGTTCGCGAGGTTTCTGGTGGGCGCCGGAGTCCGACCGCCTGCTGGTGGCCCGGGTGGACGACACGCCGGTGCGGCGGTGGTGGATCTCCGACCCGGCCCAGCCGGAACGTGATCCACAACACGTGCCCTATCCGGCGGCCGGGACGGAGAACGCGGACGTCCGGCTGTTCGTGTTCGGCCTGGACGGGACGCGCACGGAGGTCGCCTGGGACCGGGCGCGGTATCCGTATCTGGCGCGAGTGCACTGGTCAGCGGCGGGCGCGCCGCTGATCCTGGTGCAGGCGCGCGACCAGCGCAGCCAGCTCTTCCTGGCCGTGGATCCGGACACGGGCTCGACCCGCATGGTGCACGCCGACGAAGATCCGATTTGGCTTGATCTTTTCCCTGGGGTGCCGTGCTGGTCCCCTTCGGGGCAGCTGGTGCGGATCGCCGACGAGGGCGGCGCGCGAGTACTCGCGGTGGGTGAACGCCCGCTGACGGGACCGCAGTTGCACCTGCGTGCGGTGCTCGACGTCGGGGCCGACGACGTGCTCGTCTCGGCGTCGGCCGGGGCCGAGGCGGCGGCGGAGACCGGTGAGGTGCACGTCTATCGCGTCAACGAACTGGGCGTCGAGCGCCTTTCGCAGGAGCCGGGGGTGCACGCGGCGGTGCGCTCCGGGGACGTGACCGTCCTCGTGTCGGCGACGCCGGACCGGCCGGGCGCCACGGTGCGGGTGCTGCGCGAGGGGAAGCAGGCGGCCACCGTCCCGTCGTACGCGGAGGATCCCGGTATGTCGCCGCGCCTGACGCTCACCGTGGGGGGCGCACGGAGGATTCCGTGCGCCGTGCTTATGCCGCAGGACTACCAGGGAGACACTTCCCTTCCGGTCCTCCTCGACCCCTACGGCGGCCCGCACGGCCCCCGTGTGGTCGCCGCGCACAACGCCCACCTGACCTCGCAGTGGTTCGCCGACCAGGGTTTCGCGGTCGTCGTGGCCGACGGGCGTGGCACCCCCGGACGCTCCCCGGCCTGGGAGAAGGCGGTCCGGGACGACTTCACCGTCTCCCTCGACGACCAGATCGAGGCACTCCAGGACCTCGCGCTGGCCTACCCGCTGGATCTCACCCGGGTGGCGATCCGCGGCTGGTCCTACGGCGGCTGGCTGGCCGCCCTGGCGGTGCTGCGGCGGCCGGATGTCTTCCATGCGGGCATCGCCGGCGCGCCGGTGACGGACTGGCGGCTGTACGACACGCACTACACGGAGCGGTACCTGGGCCATCCGGCCGAGGCCCCTCAGGCGTACGCGAAGAGCTCGCTGGTCACCGACGACGGGCTGTCCGCCCCGGCCGAGCCGCACCGCCCGCTGATGGTCGTGCACGGCCTGGCCGACGACAACGTGGTGGTCGCCCACGCGCTGCGGCTGTCCTCCGCCCTGCTCGCCGCCGGCCGCCCCCACGAGGTGCTTCCGCTGTCCGGCGTGACCCACATGACGCCGCAGGAACAGGTCGCCGAGAACCTGCTGCTGCTTCAGGTGGACTTCCTGAAGAGGTCGCTGGGCCTGCCCCGGTGAACGGACGACGGGCCGGGGTGACATGGCGCACCCCGGCCCGTTCAACGGCACCCGCACGGCCGTACGTGAAGAGAGTGACGCGTCCGTATATCGGAACCGGGTCGCGGCAGTTGCCTCCGTGTTACCGCGTCCCGCCGGGGCCCACGACCTGTTTCTCCTCCGCGAAATGGCAGGCCGAGGGGTGCGCGGCGGGCCCGCCGGCCGTCCGGTACCCGGCGGGGACCGTCAGCGCCGGGACCTCCACGGCGCAGCGCTCCTGCGCCTTGAAGCAGCGGGTGCGGAACCGGCAGCCGGACGGGATGTTCGTCGGGGAGGGCACGTCACCCGCGAGGATGATCCGCTCGCGGTGCTCACGGGCCTCCGGGTCGGGCACGGGGACGGCGGAGAGCAGGGCCTGGGTGTAGGGGTGCGTCGGGTGGTCGTAGATCTCGGTGTCCCGGCCGGTCTCCACGATCCGGCCGAGGTACATCACCGCGACCCGGTCCGAGATGTGCCGGACGATGGACAGGTCGTGCGCGATGAAGACGTACGACAGGTCGAACTCGGCCTGCAGCCGCTCCATCAGGTTGACCACCTGCGCCTGCACGGACACGTCCAGCGCGGAGACCGGTTCGTCGGCGACGATGATCTCGGGACGCAGCGCCAGCCCCCGGGCGATACCGATGCGCTGGCGCTGGCCGCCGGAGAACTGGTGCGGATAGCGGTTGACGTACTCGGGGTTGAGCCCGACGACCTCCAGCAGCTCCTGGACGCGCCGGCGCCGGTCGCCCTTCGGGGCCGCCTCGGGGTAAATCTCGTACGGCTCCCCGATGATGTCGCCCACCGTCATCCGGGGGTTGAGCGAGGTGTACGGGTCCTGGAACACCATCTGGATGTTGCGCCGGACGGCCTTCAGCGCCCTGCCGGACAGCCTGGTGATGTCCTCGCCCTTGTAGCGGATCTCCCCGGCCGTCGGCCGCTCCAGGTTCACCAGCATCTTCGCGACCGTCGACTTGCCGCAGCCGGACTCGCCGACGATGCCGAGGGTCTCGCCCCGGTCGAGCGTGAAGTCGACGCCGTCGACGGCCTTCACCGAGCCGACGTGCTTCCTGAAGAGGATGCCCGTGGTGAGCGGGTAGTGCTTGACGAGCCCGCTGACCTGGAGGATCGGCTCAGCCATGCAGACACTCCCTCCAGAAGTGGCAGGCACTCCCCCGCTCCGCGGACACCTCGTACAGCGGGGGCGGGTCCGTGCGGCACACGTCACGGGCCATCGGGCAGCGCGGGTGGAAGGCGCAGCCCGGCGGGATGCTCAGCAGGCTCGGCGGCAGGCCCTTGATGGCGTAGAGCTCCTGGCCCTTGCGGTCCAGGCGCGGGATGGAGTCCAGCAAGCCACGTGTGTACGGGTGCGCCGGCGCCTTGTAGATGTCGTGCACCGGCGCCGACTCCACGATCCGGCCCGCGTACATCACCGCGATCCGGTCGGCGACGTCGGCGACCACGCCCAGGTCGTGGGTGATCAGGATCAGGCCCATGTCCAGCTCGCGGCGCAACTCCGCGAGCAGCTCCATGACCTGGGCCTGGACGGTGACGTCGAGGGCGGTGGTGGGCTCGTCGGCGATGATCAGCGCCGGTTCCAGGGCCAGCGCCATCGCGATCATGATGCGCTGGCGCATCCCTCCGGAGAACTGGTGCGGATACTGCCTGACCCGCTCCTTCGCGCCCGGGATGCGCACCCGGTCCATCAGCTCGACCGCCTTGGCCCGCGCGTCCTTCCTGGACATGCCCCGGTGCACGACGAACATCTCGCCGAGCTGGTCGCCCACGGTCAGCACGGGGTTGAGCGAGGACAGCGCGTCCTGGAAGATCATCGCGATCCCGGCGCCGCGCACCCTGCGCCGCTCCTCCTCCTTCAGCGTGAGCAGGTCCCGGCCCTGGAAGAGGACCTCGCCGCCGGTGATCCGCCCCGGCGGCATGTCGAGGATGCCCATCACGGCCTGCGCGGTGACGGACTTGCCCGAGCCCGACTCCCCGAGCACCGCGAGCGTCTCGCCCGCGTCCACGCGGTAGCTGACGCCGTTGACGGCCTTGGCGACCCCGTCCCGGGTCCGGAACTCCACGTGCAGATCACGTACGTCGAGCAGCATGCCGGCACCTCACCTCAGCTTGGGGTCGAGGGCGTCGCGCACCGCGTCGCCGAGCATGATGAACGCCAGCACGGTGACCGCGAGCGCCCCGGAGGGCCAGAGCAGGGCGTGCGGGGCGTTGCGGATGTACGGCGAGGCGGCCGAGATGTCGATGCCCCAGGAGACACTGGGCGGCTTCAGGCCGACGCCGAGGTACGACAGGGTGGCCTCCAGCGCGATGTAGGTGCCGAGTGCGATGGTCGCCACGACGATCACCGGCGCGACGGCGTTGGGCGCGATGTGCCGCAGCAGCAGCCGGGTGTGGGAGGCGCCGAGGGAACGGGCGGCCTGCACGTAGTCGTGCTGTTTGGCCGTGATGACCGCTCCCCGGGCGATCCGGGAGATCTGCGGCCAGCCGAGCAGCACCATGAAGCCGATGACCGGCCAGATGGTGTTGCTGGTCACCACCGACAGCAGGACCAGGCCGCCGAGGACCACCGGGATGGCGAAGAAGATGTCGGTGAGCCGGGACAGGAGCGAGTCGCTCAGGCCGCCGAAGAAGCCGGCGAGCCCCCCGAGGACACTGCCGAGGATCGCGACCCCGAGGGTGGCGCAGACGCCGACCGCGACGGACGTACGGGCGCCGTAGACCGTGCGGGTGTAGACGTTGCAGCCCTGTCCGTCGTAGCCGAAGGGGGCGCCGGGCTGGGAGCCCTCCTGCGCCTTGGCGAGGTCGCAGCGCAAGGGGCTGCCGGAGGCGATCGCGGACGGCCACAGCGAGATGAAGACCAGGAAGAGGATCACCAGGGCGGACATCAGGAAGACCGGGTTGCGGCGCAGGTCGTGCCAGGCGTCGGACCACAGGGAACGGGGCTTGCCGGAGGGACCGCCGCCGTCCGGGCCGCCGGGCACGCGCTCCAGCGTCCGCGCCTCGTCGGCGGCGAGGTCCATCCCACCGCCCATGCCGGTGCCGGCGACGGCGCCCGAGCGTGCGCCGGTGTGCTGGGCGTCAGACATAGCGGATCCTCGGGTCGAGTACGGCGTAGAGGAGGTCGACGAGGAGGTTGGCGAGCAGGAAGACCAGGACCAGGACGGTCACGAAACCGACGACGGTCTGGGTGTTCTGGCGCAGGATGCCCTGGTAGAGCTGGTAGCCGACGCCGTGGATGTTGAAGATGCGCTCGGTGACGATGGCGCCGCCCATCAGGGCGCCGATGTCGGTGCCGATGAAGGTGACCACGGGGATGAGGGAGTTGCGCATCAGGTGGCGGGTGATGACCCGGCGCCTGGGCAGGCCCTTGGCGACGGCGGTGCGGACGTAGTCGGAGCGGAGGTTCTCCGCGATGGAGGTGCGGGTCAGGCGGGTGACGTAGGCCAGGGAGACGGAGGCGAGCACCAGACCGGGCAGGAGCAGTTCACCGAAGGGGGCCTCGGGGGAGACGGACGGCGGGATCCAGCCCCACTCGACGCCGAAGAGGAGTTGCAGGAGCAGGCCGGTGACGAAGGTGGGGACGGAGATGACGACCAGCGTGGCGAGCAGGACGCCGGTGTCGACGGGGCGGCCGCGGCGCAGGCCGGTGACCACGCCCAGGGTGATGCCGATGACGATCTCGAAGAGGATCGCGACGACGGTCAGCCGGATGGTGACGGGGAAGGCGCTGCCCATCAGCTCGGTGACCGGCCGGCCGTTGAAGGCGGTGCCGAAGTCGCCGGTGAAGACGTTGCCCATGTAGGTCAGGTATTGCTGCCAGACCGGCTTGTCCAGGCCGAACTCCTTCCTGAGCTGCGCGGCCGTCGCCGGGTCGCACTCGCGTTCGCCGCACAGGCCGGCGATCGGATCTCCCATCACGTTGACCATCAGGAAGATCAGCAGGGTGGCCCCGAAGAAGACCGGGATCATCTGCAGCAGCCGCCGGACGACGTACCGTCCCATGGCGCCGCCTCAGCTGACCTTGATCTCGTTGTAGACCGGGACGGAGAACGGGTTGAGCTTCACGCCGGAGAGCCGCTGCGAATAGCCGGCGCTGCCGTTCTGGTACCAGAGCGGGATGGCGGCCATGTCGTCCCGGACGACCTCCTCGGCCTGCTGGAAGGTCCGCACCGCCTTGGCGGCGTCGGTCTCGGCGTTGGCCCGGTCGACCAGCTCGTCGAACTCCTCGTTGGACCACTTGCCGTCGTTGGAGGAGGCGTCGGTGTAGTAGAGCGGCTGGAGGAAGTTCTGGATCAGCGGGTAGTCCATCTGCCAGCCGGCGCGGAACGGGCCGGTCATCTCCTTGTCGGTGATCCGGCCACGGAAGTCGGCGAAGGTGCCGACCGGGTTGGTCACACAGGCGCGGTCGTTGTCGAGGGCGTTGTTGATGGAGTTGCAGACGGCCTCCACCCACTGCTTGTGCGAGCCGGTGTCCGCGTTGACCGTGATCTTCACCTGGCCGCCCGGCAGCCCGCCGCCCTCCTCGATCAGTTTCCGGGCCGCGGCGGGGTCGTACGCGCACCACTCGCCGCACAGGCCCGCCTTGTAGCCGCCGTCCGCGCCGAGGACCGGCGAGGTCCAGTCGGTGGCCGGGGTGCGGGTCCCGCGGAAGATGGTCTCGGTGATCTGCTCGCGGTCGATCGCCCGGGACAGGCCCTTGCGGACCTTGTCCATGCCGGACTTGCTCCAGTTCTCGTCGTAGTACGGGAAGGCGAGGGTCTGCAGGATGCCGGCCGGGGTGTTGAGGTAGCGGTCCCCGAGATCCTGCTCGACGTTCTTCAGCTGCGCCGCGGGGACGTCGTCGACCAGGTCGAGGTTGCCGGCCATGAGGTCGGTGTAGGCGGTGTTGTTGTCGGTGTAGACCTTGAGGTCCACTCCGTCGTTCAGCGCCTTGTCGGGGCCCGGGTAGCCGTCCCAGGCGCGCAGCGACATCTGGGAGCCCTTGACGTACGCGTCGACGGCGTAGGGGCCGTTGCCGACAGGCCTGCTGAGCCAGGCGTCGTGGTCGTCGAAGAAGGCCCGGGGCAGCGGGGCGAAGGCGGCGTAGCCGAGGGTGTCGGGGAAGCCGGAGAACTTCTGGCGCAGCCGTACGGTGAAGGTGCGCTCGCCGGTCACCTTCAGACCGGAGAGGGTGTCGGCGCTCTGCTCGCCGCCGTCCTCGGGGTGCGTCTTGTCGTAGCCGTCGATGTAGCTGAAGAAGTAGGCGTTGCGCTGGTTGTTCCGCAGGCTCGCGCCGTAGTTCCAGGCGTCGACGAAGGAGCGGGCGGTGACCTTCTCGCCGTTGCTGAAGGTCCAGCCGTCCTTGACGGTGACGGTGAAGTTCCGTGAGTCGGTGGTCTCGATGCTCTGGGCGAGCATGTCCTCGGCCTTGCCGCTCACGGGGTCGTACCTCTTCAGCCCACGGAAGATCATGTCGAGGACCTTGCCACCCTGCACCTCGTTGGTGTTGGCGGGCTCCAGCGGGTTCTGCGGGTCACCCCAGGAGGAGCTGAGCACCGCACCGCCGTCACCACTGCCGCCGCCTCCGCCGCAGGCGGTGCCCACGAGGGCGAGCGCCGCCGCACACGCGGCCCATCGGGCGTGCCGTGCTCCACGCATGGGGTGCCTCCTCAGGATCCGCTGCCGCCAGCGCCGGGACGCTGACCCGTTGTCGACCGATGTCCTGACCCGCTATCAGCCAATATCGACGCATACGGCAGGTAATGCACATGCGGGCGGCCCTTTGGGCTAGCGGGGACACACGAGTGAAGTGAGGCAGGCGCGCCCGCGGTGGCGGGTGGGACGGCCCGTGCAGCCGCCGGGAAGGCCGGCCGCGGCGCGGCTTTCCGTTCTCCCGGCGTAAATCCCCGATCTCTGTACTGACCTGCCGTACAGCAGGCACACTGCCCGGATGGTTGATCGTTCCTTCGGTGATGCCTCCCTCGCCGGGCTGTACGACGCGCTGAATCCGTGGGGGCCGGGTGACGAGTTCTTCCTCGATCTGGTGATGTCCGCCGATTCCGTCCTCGACGTGGGCTGCGGCACCGGACGGCTGTTGCGGCGGGCCCGGGAGGCCGGGCACGAGGGACGGCTGACCGGGCTCGACCCCGCCGCCGCCATGCTCGTACAGGGCCGCGACGGGACCCGCGAGGTGGAATGGGTGCTCGGGGACCTGCGCTGCACGGCGTGGCGGGAGGAGTTCGACCTGGTCGTGATGACCGGGCACGCGTTCCAGGAGCTGCTCGGCGACGAGGACCTGCGGCTCGCGCTCGCCGCGGTGCGCGAGGGCCTGCGGCGGGACGGGGAGTTCGTCTTCGACACCCGCAATCCGGCCGCCCGTGCCTGGGAGAACTGGACCCCGGAACGGATCCGGGAGGTACGCGGCCCGGACGGGGACCTGGTGCGGGTGTGGCACGAGGCGGCGACACCGGTCCGGGGTGAGCGGGTGGCGTTCACCGAGACGTTCGACGGCCCGCGCCGGGACCTGCCGCGGATCAGCCACAGCACCGTCAGGTTCCTCGGCGTCGGCGCGCTGGACCGCTTCCTCGACGAGGCGGGGCTCGTCGTGAGGCAGCGGTACGGAGACTGGTCCAGGCAGCCGTTCACGCCCTCCAGCCCGGAGATCATCAGCTTCGCCGGGCGGGCGCGCTAGGGGTCGTCCGGCACACTCCCCTCTGCCGGCCGGCGACGAAAACGCGACGAGGCCCCCGGGAACCGGAGCATCGGTTTCCGGGGGCCTGGTACCGGCTCAGTCCGTGGCCTGGGTCTCCTCCAGCGCCTTCAGCGCCGGGTCGAGGACGACGTCCTCGTCGCGGGCCTCCGTCGTCGGCTCCTCCGGGAAGTGGCAGGCCGTCAGGTGACCGTCGCGGTTGCCGGAGAGCTGCAGCAGCGGCGGCTCCTCGGTGGCGCACTTGTCCTGCGCCTTCCAGCAGCGGGTACGGAAGCGGCAGCCGGACGGCGGGTGGATCGGCGACGGCACGTCGCCGGCGAGGCGGATGCGCTCACGCTGCTCGCTCTCGTCGTCCATGGCCACCTCGGGCACGGCCGACAGCAGGGCGTGGGTGTACGGGTGCCGCGGCCGGTTGTAGATCGAGTCCCGGTCACCGACCTCGACCACCTTGCCGAGGTACATGACCGCCACGCGCTGCGAGAAGTGCCGCACGATGGCCAGGTCATGGGCGATGAACATGAAGGCGATGCCCAGCTCCTGCTGCACCTTCTGCAGCAGGTTCACCACCTGCGCCTGGATCGACACGTCGAGCGCGGAGACCGGCTCGTCGGCGACGATCAGCTTCGGGTTCAGGGCCAGGGCGCGGGCGACGCCGATGCGCTGGCGCTGACCGCCGGAGAACTCGTGCGGGAAGCGGTTGTAGTGCTCCGGGTTGAGGCCGACCAGCTCCAGCAGCTCGCGGACCTTCTTCTCCCTGCCGCCCTCCGGGCTGATCCCGTTGACCTCCATCGGCGACTTGATGATGCTGCCGACGGTCTGCCGGGGGTTCAGCGAGGAGTACGGGTCCTGGAAGATCATCTGGATCTCGGACCGCACCGGCGCGAGCTGCTTGCGCTTGGCACGCGTGATGTCCTGACCGGCGTAGGTGATCTGTCCGGCGGTCGGCTCCAGGAGCCTGGTGATCAGACGTCCGGTGGTGGACTTGCCGCAGCCCGACTCGCCGACCAGGCCGAGGCTCTCGCCCACCCCGACGCTCAGGTCGACGCCGTCGACGGCCTGGACGGCGCCGACCCTGCGTTTGATGGGGAAGCCGCCGTAGATCGGGAAGTGCTTGGTCAGGCCCTTGACCTCCAGGAGGGGTTCCGTGGAGGTGGCCGTGGAGCCCTGCTGTGCGGGGAGGGTGAGGTTCTCGCTCATGATCTCGGTTCTCCCTAGCGCAGCCGGGGCTGGATCTCGTCGATGAAGATGGTCTGCTTCTGCTCCGTCGTGAGGTGGCAGGCAGCGGCCCGGCCTTCGCCCAGCGGCGGCCGGGACTCGGTGCACAGATTGCCGGAGACCTTGTCACGGTAGGCGCAGCGCGGATGGAAGGGGCAGCCGGACGGCGGGTTGAGCAGCGACGGCGGGCTGCCCGGGATCGGCGTCAGCTCCTTGTCGATGTCGCCGTCGAGGCGCGGCATGGAGCTGAGCAGACCCCAGGTGTAGGGGTGCGTCGGGGTGCGCAGCACCTCCTTGACGCTGCCGCGCTCCACGGCCCGGCCCGCGTACATCACCAACAGGTCGTCGGCCATGCTGGCGATGACACCGAGGTCGTGGGTGATGAAGATGATCGCGGAGCCGAACTCCTGCTGAAGGTCCTTGAGCAGGTCCAGGATCTGCGCCTGCACGGTCACGTCGAGCGCGGTGGTCGGCTCGTCGGCTATGAGCAGGTCGGGGTCGCACATCAGCGCCATGGCGATCATGGCACGCTGGCGCATACCGCCGGAGAACTGGTGCGGGTAGTCGTCGAAGCGCACCTTGGGCTGCGGGATGCCGACCTTCTCCAGCATCTGGATGGCCCGGTCCTTCGCCTCCTTCTTGGAGACGCCCATGTGCTTCATGTACGGCTCGGAGAGCTGCCGTCCCACCGTGTAGTACGGCGACAGCGCCGTCAGGGGGTCCTGGAAGATCATCGCCATCTTGTTGCCACGGAGCTTCTCCAGCTCCTTCTCCTTGGCGGTGACGAGTTCCTGGCCGTCCAGGACGATCTCGCCGTCGATGGTGGTGGTCCGCGGGTTGTGCAGGCCCAGGATGGTCAGGTTGGTGACGGACTTGCCGGAACCCGACTCGCCGACGATGCCCAGGGTCTTACCCCGCTCGACATCGAAGGAGAGCCCGTCGACCGCCTTGACGATGCCGTCCTCGGTGGAGAACTGCACCCGCAGGTCACGGACCGAGAGGAAGCTCTCGGGCCCGGTCTGGGCCGGGACGTCCTCGGTTTTGGTCACTGTGGTCACGGTGGTTCGTTCTTCCTAGGAGAGCCGGACGCGCGGATCGATCCAGGCGTACGCGATGTCGACGAGGATGTTCAGGAGCAGGATGAAGAAGGCTCCGACCAGCATGACACCCATCGTCAGCGGCAGGTCCTTGGTGACCGCTCCGGCCACGGCGAGGCGGCCGATCCCCTGGAGGTCGAAGGTGATCTCGGTGACGACACCGCCGCCGAGCAGGGCGCTCAGGTCGATGCCGAGGATGGTCACGATCGGAATGAGCGAACCGCGCCAGGCGTAACGGAAGAACACGTACTTCTTGCCCATGCCCTTGGCGCGGGCGGTGCGCACATGCTCCTCCTGGAGCTGCTCGATCATCGAGGAGCGCGCCATACGGGTGTACTGGCCGGTGAAGATCGTCGCCATGACGGCCATGGGGATCCACAGACCGGCGAGCCAGCCGAACGGGTCTTCGGTGAACGGGACGTACTTGGGGTTCTCCACCCAGCCGGTGCTGTACACGAAGATCAGCAGCACGATCGGACCGAGGAAGTAGATCTGGAACGAGCTGAGGACCATGGACGCGCCGGTGGCGGCCTTGTCGATCATGGAGCCGCGCCGGTAGGCGGCCAGCATACCCGCGCCGATGCCGAGGATGAGGAAGACGACCAGGGCGCCGACCGTCAGGGAGAGGGTCAGCGGGAAGCGGTCCATGATGATCGAGGTGACGTTGTCGTTGTAGAAGAACGACCGGCCCAGGCACGGGGCGGGGCAGTCACCCTGCGGGAAGTCGCGCCCGGCCACGATGCCGGACATGAACTCCCAGAACTGCGCGGCAAGCGGCTGGTCGAGGCCGAGGGCGTGCCGGATGTCCTCCAGTCGCGCGGGCGAGCAGTCCTTGCCACACGCCAGGGAGGCGTAGTCGGAGGGCGCGGCGACGAAGAGGAAGAAGGTTGCGGCGCCGATCAGGAACAAAGTGACGAGGGCACCGACCGAGCGCCGGAGGATGAACTGAAGCATGGCGGGGGGCTGCTCTCTGCGGAGACGGTGGACGGGTTCACGGAACCGCGGGGACGCGCTCCGCCTGGTGCGCGCCCCCGCGAACAGCCGTAGAGAGCTACGACTTCAGGAACAGTCGGGTGACGTCCATGTAGCTGGACTCAGTGCTGTAGCGAGCACCGCCGATGTTCGAGCCGTAGAGCTGGAACTGCTTGGTGTACCACAGCGGAGCGGCCGGGTTGACCTCCTCCAGGATGTACTTGTGGGCCTCTTCCCAGGTCTTGGCGGCCTGCTCGGGCTGCTCGGTCAGAGCCTTCTTGATCAGCTCCTGGACCTTCGGGTCGTCGATGTGCGAGTAGTTCGACGCACCGTCGGCGACCTGGTCACCGTCGTAGATCGGGGTCACGACCGTCGCGGCGGACGGCCAGTCCTGGCCCCAGCCGGTGATGTAGATGTCGTACGGGTTCTTGAGCTTGCCGATCTGCTCGTAGTAGCTGGCGGCGTCGATCTCCTTGGAGACCACGTCGAAGCCGACCTTGCCGAGCGCGTCCTCGATGGCGACCTTGCGCTTCTGGCCCGCCTCGGAGTTGGCGTAGGCGAAGACGAGCTTCTTCTCGGCGGCCGGAACGTCCGCAAGCAGTTCCTTGGCCTTCTCGATGTTGCCCGCCGGCGTCTTCAGACGGCCGTAGGGGTCGTACTTCGCGTCGTAACCCGGCAGGGTCGGGGCGAACAGGTTCGGGGCGACGTCACCACCGTACGCGCCGCCCTCACCGGCGATGAGCGACTTGGAGTTCACCGCGTAGGTGGCGGCGTCACGGACGGCCTTGTTCTTGACGCGGTCCAAGTTGAACGTCAACTGCATCACGTAGGGCTGGTAGCCCTTGATGGTGCGCTTGTTCACGGCCGGGTCGCCGATGACGTCCTGGATCTGGGTGGCGTCGACACCGCCGGTGAACTGGACGGCGTTCTTGGCGTCACCCTGGTCGGAGATCAGACGCTTGGTCTGCGACGACTCGGTGATGCCGAACTCGAAGTTGAAGCCGTCCACGTACTGGTGGCGCACCGAGTCCGTCTTCGGGTCCCAGTTCTCGTTCTTGACGAGCTTGAGGGTCTTGCCCGCCTTGAACTCCGCGATCTTGTACGGGCCGAGGGCGACCGGAGCCGTGTCGTACCTCTCCTTCGTGTCGGACTCCTCCGGAACGACGGAGTAGCCCGGCATCGCCAGCGTCATCGGCAGGTCGGGACGCGGAGTGTCGAAGTGGAAGACGATCGTCTTGTCGTCCGGAGTCTCCAGGACCGAGTCCGGCAGGTGCTTCTTGCCGAAGCCGCCGTCGGGCAGGGCCTTGCGGTAGTCCGGGCCGCTAAGCCAGGTCTGGAGGTAGGTCGGGCCGTCGAAGATGAACTCCGCGTACAGGCGCTCGACGGTGTGGCGGACGTCGGCGGAGGTTATCTCCTTGCCGTTCTCGTCCTTGATGCCGTCCTTGAGCGTGAACGTCCAGGTCTTGTTGTCGTTGGACGGCTTGCCGGAGTCGGTCGCGAGGTCACCCACGACCGAGACGCCGCCCTTGCCGTCCTCCTCGAAGTTGGTCAGTCCACGGAAGACCAGGTTGGCGAACTGGCCGGCGTCCGAGACGTAGATCTGGCCCGGGTCCATGTGGGAGAGAGCGGACTCCTGGAAGACCGTGATGGTGCCGCCGGGCTTGGCCCCGGGGACCTCCTCGGCCGGACCGGTCGAGGCCTTGGCGTCCAGGTAGGCAACGCCCTCGGACTGCTCCTTGGCCTTGTCCTGACTCTCGCCCTTGTTCCCGCCGGAGTTGCTGCCGGTGTTCTCCGAGCAGCCGGTGAGCGCGAGGGAACCAGCCGCGATGGCGACCAGAATGGCGCGCCCTCTGCGTGAGGTGAACGACTTCATAGCGGTGTATGCACCTACCTGTCGGTTGTTATCCATGAGTACTGCCTGACGCGGCTGGTAGGCCGACGCGGGGGCGGCAGCCACCCCCCACCAATGGACGGCTCAGCGCCCGGACTTGGGGTCGAAGGCATCCCGTACCGAGTCTCCGAGGAGGTTGAAGCACAGGATGAAGATCACCAGCGCCACACCCGGGAAGAAGATGAACGCGGGGTCCTGCTGGGTGTAGTTCGCGCCGGCGGCGAACAGACGCCCCCAGTCCGGGGTGGGCTCGACGAAGCCGACGCCCGCGAAGGAGAGGAAGGCGATGGTGAGGATCGTGCTGGGCAGCTGGTACGTGAACTGCACCAGCACCGGCGTGACGATGTTCGGCAGGACCTCCTTGCGGATGATCCGGCCCGGCGAGGCCCCGGAGACCTTGGCGGCCTCGATGAACTCCCGCTCGCGCAGCGCCAGGACGACGGAGCGCACGAGTCGGGACATTCCCATCCAGCCGAGGATCCACAGCACGATCAAGATCGCCAGCGCCCGGAAGTACGTGGGCGTCTCGTCCCGCGGGTCCACGAAGAAGGAGGTCACCACGGGCATGAAGGCGATGAAGAAGAGCTGCGCGGGGAAGGACAGGAAGAAGTCCGTGATCCGGCCGAGCCAGTAGTCGGTGCGACCCGCGAAGTAGCCACCGACCAGGCCGATGACCACACCGGTGACCGTCAGCAGCACCGAGACGCCCAGCGCCATGAACAGCGAGGTGCGCATGCCGTACACGAGCATGGCGAACAGGTCACGCCCGTACTGCGGCTCGACGCCGAACCAGTGGTCGGCCGAGACACCCCCGAACCAGCCGAGCGGCAGCCCGAAGTCGTCCAGCACGGGCCGGTCCGCATAGGTGGGGTCCTGGCCGTACAGCGTGTACGGGTCGGTGCCGCTGATCGACGTCAGCAGCGGCGCCGCGAGCGCGACGACGAAGAAGAAAATCACTACGCCGGCGCAGACCATCCCTGTACGGTCACGCTTGAAGCGCTGCCACATCAACTGCCCGGGGGAACGACCCTCAAGCGTCTTCGCTCCCGTGGCGACTTCCGACGTCGCCTCGAGCTCTGGGTCCAAGGCGACCGCGGACCCGGAGCCCTCGGCCTTGGTTGGACTGGTCATGTTGTTCTTCCCCCGGGGGGTTGGAGAGTTGAGCGCAGCACAGATACCGGCAGGTTCTGTGGTTTGGGGGAACTTTCGCCAAGTGCATCAACGCGCGTCAAGGGCGGAAGGCACAGGGATCTCCCTACCGTCCATTTTTTGAGCAAAAATTGCAAAGATTGACACCTGCGCGCGCTTGACAGGTGAGACGGCAACCCGGCGAATCGGGCATAGTGGGAGGGATTTTTGTTTACATGTCCGAAACTTGATCGCCGAAGCACCGATATGCGAACAGCGCTTCAAGACCTGCTGACGGGCTCCTGAATGTGCCCAACACAAGGACCCGGCTCTCCTCCGTCAGGGAGGAGAGCCGGGTCCTTGGAGGGCCCTGGAGGCCGTCAGCCGTGCTTGGCGCGGCTCGCGGCGCGGGCGCGCTCACGCGCGTCCAGGTTGACCTTGCGGATGCGAACGGCCTCCGGAGTCACCTCGACACACTCGTCGTCGCGGCAGAACTCCAGGGACTGCTCCAGCGACAGCTTGCGCGGCGGGACGATCGACTCGGTCACATCGGCCGTGGAAGACCGCATGTTGGTGAGCTTCTTCTCCTTGGTGATGTTGACGTCCATGTCGTCGGAGCGGGAGTTCTCGCCGACGATCATGCCCTCGTACACCTCGGTGCCCGGCTCCACGAAGAGCACGCCGCGCTCCTGGAGATTCGTCATCGCGAACGCGGTGACGGCACCGGAGCGGTCCGCGACGAGCGAGCCGTTGTTACGGGTCTGCAGGGCGCCGAACCACGGCTCGAAGCCCTCGTGGATGGAGTGCCCGATGCCCGTGCCCCGGGTCTGGGTCAGGAACTCCGTCCGGAAACCGATCAGACCGCGGGACGGGACCACGAACTCCATACGGACCCAGCCCGAACCGTGGTTGGACATGTTGTCCATCCGGCCCTTGCGGACGCCCATGAGCTGGGTGACGGCACCCATGTGCTCCTCGGGCACGTCGATCGTCATGCGCTCGACCGGCTCGTGGACCTTGCCGTCGACCTCCTTGGTGACGACCTGGGGCTTGCCGATGGTCAGCTCGAAGCCCTCCCGGCGCATCGTCTCGACCAGGATGGCCAGCGCCAGCTCACCACGGCCCTGCACCTCCCAGGCGTCCGGCCGGTCGGTGTCCAGCACCCGGAGGCTGACGTTGCCGATCAGCTCACGGTCCAGGCGGTCCTTCACCTGGCGTGCGGTGACCTTGCGGTCCTTGACGGCCGCCTTGTTGTCGGCGCCCTTGCCGGTGGCGCCACGGCCGACCAGCGGGGAGGTGTTGGTGCCGATGACCATGGAGATCGCGGGCTCGTCGACCGTGATCAGGGGCAGCGCGACCGGGTTCTCCGGGTCGGCCAGGGTCTCGCCGATCATGATGTCCGGGATACCGGCGACGGCACAGATGTCACCGGGGCCGGCCTTCTCGGCCGGCTTGCGGGTGAGCGCCTCGGTCATCATCAGCTCGGAGATGCGGACGTTGCTGACCGACCCGTCGCGCCTCATCCACGCGACCGTCTGCCCCTTGCGCAGCTCGCCCTGCTCGACACGCAGCAGCGCGATACGGCCGAGGAAGTTGTCGGCGTCCAGGTTGGTGACGTGGGCCTGGAGCGGGGCGGCCTCGTCGTACGTGGGCGCCGGAATGTGCTCCAGGATCGCGGAGAAGAACGGCTGGAGGCTGGTGGAGTCGGCCGGGACCGTGCCGTTGTCCGGCTTGGTCAGCGAGGCGATGCCGTCACGGCCGCAGGCGTAGACGATCGGGAACTCGATCTGCTCCTCGTCCGCGTCCAGGTCGAGGAAGAGGTCGTAGGTCTCGTTGACGACCTCGTCGATGCGGGCGTCGGGCCGGTCCGTCTTGTTGATGCACAGGATGACGGGGAGCCGGGCCTGGAGCGCCTTGCGCAGCACGAAGCGGGTCTGCGGCAGCGGGCCCTCGGAGGCGTCGACGAGCAGCACGACACCGTCGACCATGGACAGGCCGCGCTCGACCTCGCCGCCGAAGTCGGCGTGGCCGGGGGTGTCGATGATGTTGATCGTGATCGGGTCCCCGCCGTCCTTCGGGTGGTACTTCACCGCGGTGTTCTTGGCGAGGATCGTGATGCCCTTCTCACGCTCCAGGTCGTTCGAGTCCATCATGCGGTCGTCGACGGAGTCGAGCTGGTGCGCGGCGAAGGCACCGGCCTGCTTGAGCATGGCGTCGACGATGGTCGTCTTGCCGTGGTCGACGTGGGCGACGATGGCGACGTTGCGGATGTCGTGACGTGTTGCGGACACGGCCATATTGCGGCGTACTCCCGGGATGGTGAGGACGGCTGCGCGTAGGACTGTGTTACGCGCGCCCTGCCGGGCTTGACACGCCACGGCCTCACCCCATGGTACGGGGCCGCGGCGAGTGGGGCTTGCGGGGATACGTCGGTGCAGGTGAGAGCCTTGCCGGGGGGCCGCCGGCCTCGAAGAACCGCGCCCCGCGAACGGGCCGGCCGCACAGCCGCGAACCGCCGCCCGAGGGACGCCCGAGGGACGTCCGAGCGGCCGCCCGCCACCCCGCGCCCCTGCCCACGCCCCACCCACGCCGACGGCCCCGGAGCGGCCCGCCAAGGGCGCTCCGGGGCCGTGCGGGGCCGAAGGCCCGCTCAGCCCTCGGTCGTGGGCTTCGCCGACTTCTTCGGCTTCTTCAAAAAGCCCATGTCCTGGTACACCGGTGTCTCGAAGCCGAAGGAGCCGATGTTGGCGAGGTTCTTGCGGGCCGCGGTGAGCTGGGGCCGCTGGTAGAGGGGGATGGAGCCGGCCGCGGCCCAGATGCGGGAGTCGGCCTTGCGGACGAGGTCGCGGGACTCCTCCGCGTCCAGCGTGCCCACGGCCTGGTCGAAGAGCTGGTCGACCTGGTCCGTGCCGACCCGCGTGTAGTTCTGCTCGATGCTCAGGGAGCCGTCGGCGGCCGGTACCGGCTTTGCGTAGATGGGCCGGGCGTCGGTCGCGGGGAACGCCGAGGCGGGCCAGGAGTACAGCGCGAGGTCGTACTCGCCGTTGGCGATGTGGTCCTTGAAGTAGCTCTCCTCGGAGACCTTCTTGGTCTCCGTGGTGATCCCGACCCGCTGGAGCATCCGCGAGATCCGGTCGGCGACCCGGTGCAGCGTGCCGGACCCCGGCCCGGACGGAAGCACGAAGCGCAGCGTGAGCGGCTTGCCGTCCTTGGCGAGCGGCCCGGCCGCGGCGCCCGGAGCCGCGGTGCCCTTGGGCGCGTAGGCCCCCTGTGCCCCGCCGCCCTGCTGGACGTGCTGCTTGCCGTCCTGCGCGAGGTTGCGCGGGTCCTCCTCGTGGTCCCGCCCCTCCTGCGCGCGGTCCTGCCCGGCGCCCTCCCCGGGGTCCCGGTGGTCACGCCCCTCGGAGTCCTCCCCCGCCTTCCCGTCCTCCCCCACGATGTACGTCCCGTCGTCCTCCCCCGCGGGCTCCCCGCTCTCCGGCGACGCCGACTTCCCCTCCGGCCCCGCCGCCTTCTCCTTCTTCTGCTCCTTCAGCGGTCCGCCGCGCACCCACCCCGCGTCGGCGAGCAGCGCCTGCGCCTCCTTGGTGTCCTGGCCCCCGAGGGCCCCGCTGTTGTCGGCGTAGGCCTCCTGCCCGGACAGCGCGAGGTGGCTGCCGACCGGCTGCGCGGGCAGGCCCAGCGGTTCGAGGACGACCTCCGCCAGCTCCTTGCGGTCCAGTGCGCGGGCCACGGCGCGGCGGACCCGTTCGTCGGCGAGTGGGCCGCCGGCGCCGTTGAGGGCGAGCTGGGTGTAGGCCGGTTCCAGTGACTTGCGGACCTCGTAGCGGGCCAGCGCCTGCCGGTCCGCCGGCACCGCCGCCCCGGTCCCCGGTGTCGAGGTGCTCTTCGGCTGCCCGGCGAGGTCGATGAGCCGGGCGGTGGCGGCGTCGATGCCGGCCAGGTCCACGGTGCCGGCGGCCAGGGCCTCGGCCCGCTCCTCCAGTGGTACGGCGCGCAGCACGATCTTGGCCAGCTTGGCCGGCTCCCCCCACCAGCGGGCACTGCGGACGAGGACGACCTCGTTCTTCTTCTTGTCGACCTTCTCCAGCGTGAACGGCCCGGCGGTGACCTTGAGCTTCGTGCGGGCCCCGTCGTTGAAGGAGTCGGGCGTACCCATGATCTCCTTCGGGTACAGCGGCGAGAACAGCGATCTCCAGTCGGCGTACGGCCGGCTGAAGGTGACCTTGACCTCCAGGTTGCTGCCGCCCCGTTCGATCCGTTCGATCCGGTCGTATCCGTCGTTGCGCGCGGTCCAGTAGGCGCTGTCCTTCCCGGACAGGGCACGCCACTGGGCGGCGAAGTCGGCCGCTCCCAGCTCCCGGCCGTCGCTCCAGACGGCCTGCTGGTTGAGCTTGTAGAGGACCACCTGCCGGGGCTCGGTCTCGACGACCTCCGCCGACTCCAGGTAGTCGGGGTTGATCACCGGCCGCCCGCTCTCGTTCAGCCGGAACAGCGAAGGCAGCACGGCCTGCGCGACCGTCGCCGTGGCCGCGTCGGCGTCGGCCTGGAACGTGTTCAGCGTCTCCGGCACGGCGTCCACCGCCCAGACCAGGGTGCCACCGTCGGCGACCTGTGCACGGCCGGCCGGCGCGATGTCCTGTCCGGCCAGCGGCTTGCCGGCCTCGTCGTCCGAGCCGCACCCGGCCAGTGCGGGCACCGCGAGGACGCCCGCGGTGAGCAAGGCGACCGAGCGCATCACCGCGCGCAGTGTGACGCCGTCGTGGGACATCTCTGCTTACCTCCGGGAGCCGCGGGGGTTACGATCACTTTTGGTGGTATATGGAGCTGATCAGATGTTTTCGGCTTAGTACGGCCACTGAAGAGGAAAGGGTTCGGCAACACCGGGCGACACGGCGACCACGGCCGGGAAGCCCACCCGTGCGGCGCAACACACCACGGGATGCACCAGCACGCCTCGGCCAATCGGTGCACGTCCCTTCCCAGCGACAGGTGTGACGCGCAACACTCGCAGGCGCATGACCGTTGCCACCCACGGCCTCCGTGCCGACGGAAGTGAGGTCACGTCATGTCCGTGCACGACGAACTGACATCGGTGCAGCGCTGCCTGGACGACCTGTCCCGGTCGCTGGGCCGCCTGGAGCAGCAGCTCGGCGCCGGCGGGCTCGACATCCGCCGCGTCCGCACCGACTGCGAACACCTGCGCGAGAGTGTCGCGCTGCTCCGCGAGGCGGCGACCTCTCCGGCCGCGCAGCGGCGCCCGGAGCTCGTCACCATCCCCGACACCCCGTACGACAACAGCCTGTGGGTCGACACGGACGACGAGGGACTCGGCGCCCGCGACCGACGCGCACCCTGACCGGCCCGAGTCCCGACCGACCGGAGTCACACCTTGGCCACTGGTACGGAACCCACAACCACAGATCCCCATCCCCCCGGCGGCGGCGTCCGGTCGGGTGCCCGCGCCGCGATCGGAGCCCCGCACCTGCGGACCGACCGCTGGTGGCTGGCACCGGCCGCCACCGCCGCCGGCCTGCTCGCCTTCATCGTGTACTCGACCTGGCGGGCCTTCGCGAACGCCGACTACTACGCGGCCCCGTACGTCTCGCCGTTCTACTCCCCCTGCCTGGCGGAGAACTGCGAGCCGATGAAGGGGGGACCCAACTGGGAGCTGTTCGGCGGCTGGTGGGGCATCTCCCCCGCGATCATCATCCTGATCTTCCCGCTCGGCTTCCGGCTGACCTGCTACTACTACCGCAAGGCCTACTACCGGGGCTTCTGGGCGTCCCCTCCGGCCTGCGCGGTGGCCGAGCCGCACAGGAAGTACACCGGTGAGACCCGCTTCCCGCTGGTCCTGCAGAACATCCACCGGTACTTCTTCTACGCCGCGATCCTCGTCGCCGGCATCCTGACGTACGACACCGTGCTCGCCTTCCGCGACGAGAACTACGCGTGGGGCCACATGGGCCTGGGCACGCTGGTGTTCCTCGTGAACATCGTGCTGATCTGGGCGTACACGATCTCCTGCCACTCCTGCCGGCACATCGTCGGCGGCAAGCTCAAGCACTTCTCCAAGCACCCGGTGCGCTATCGCATGTGGCAGTGGGTCGGGACGCTGAACGCCCGTCACATGCTGCTCGCCTGGGCGTCGTTGGTGAGCGTGGCGCTCGCCGACTTCTACGTCTATCTCGTCGCGTCCGGGGTCTTCGACGATCCGCGCTTCTTCTAGATGAGTGGGGCCTTCTGATGTCCGTGGTCGAGCGACAGGAGTGGGACGTCGTCGTGGTCGGCGCGGGTGGCGCCGGACTGCGCGCCGCCATCGAGGCGCGCGAGCGCGGCGCCCGCACGGCCGTGATCTGCAAGTCGCTGTTCGGCAAGGCGCACACGGTGATGGCCGAGGGCGGCATCGCCGCCGCGATGGCCAACGCCAACCCGCACGACACCTGGCAGACGCACTTCCGGGACACGCTGCGCGGCGGCAAGTTCCTCAACCAGTGGCGGATGGCCGAGCTGCACGCCCAGGAGGCCCCGGAGCGGGTGTGGGAGCTGGAGACCTGGGGCGCCCTCTTCGACCGTACGAAGGACGGCCGGATCTCCCAGCGCAACTTCGGCGGCCACGAGTACCCGCGCCTCGCCCACGTGGGCGACCGCACCGGCCTGGAGCTGATCCGCACCCTCCAGCAGAAGATCGTCTCCCTGCAGCAGGAGGACCACCGCGAGACCGGCGACTACGAGTCCCGCCTGAAGGTCTTCCAGGAGTGCACGGTCACCCGCGTCCTGAAGGACGGCACCCGGGTGAGCGGGGTCTTCGCCTACGAGCGTGAGTCGGGCCGCTTCTTCGTCCTCCAGGCCCCCGCCGTGGTGATCGCCACCGGTGGCATCGGCAAGTCCTTCAAGGTCACGTCGAACTCGTGGGAGTACACCGGCGACGGCCATGCGCTGGCACTGCTGGCGGGCGCGCCGCTGCTGAACATGGAGTTCGTGCAGTTCCACCCGACCGGGATGGTCTGGCCGCCCTCGGTGAAGGGCATCCTCGTCACGGAGTCCGTCCGCGGCGACGGCGGCGTGCTGCGCAACTCCGACGGCAAGCGGTTCATGTTCGACTACGTCCCCGACGTCTTCAAGGAGAAGTACGCCGAGACGGAGGACGAGGCCGACCGCTGGTACGAGGACCCGGACAACAACCGGCGCCCCCCGGAGCTCCTCCCCCGCGACGAGGTCGCCCGGGCCATCAACGCCGAGGTCAAGGAGGGCCGCGGCTCCCCGCACGGCGGTGTCTTCCTGGACGTGTCGACGCGGATGCCCGCCGAGGTGATCAAGCGCCGGCTGCCGTCGATGTACCACCAGTTCAAGGAGCTCGCCGACGTCGACATCACGGCCGAGGCGATGGAGGTCGGCCCCACCTGCCACTACGTGATGGGCGGCATCGCCGTCGACTCCGACTCGGCCGCGGCGCGCGGCGTGCCGGGGCTCTACGCGGCCGGGGAGGTGGCCGGCGGCATGCACGGCTCGAACCGGCTCGGCGGCAACTCGCTGTCCGACCTGCTGGTGTTCGGGCGCCGGGCGGGACTGCACGCGGCCGAGTACGCGGCCGGGACCGCGGCGGACCTCCCCCGGGTGGACGACGCCGAGGTGTCCTCGGCGGCCGCGGAGGCGCTGCGCCCCTTCTCCGCCGAGGCCGAGACCGAGGAGCCGGCCGGGGGCCCGCCGGAGAACCCGTACACCCTGCACCAGGAACTCCAGCAGACGATGAACGACCTGGTCGGCATCATCCGCCGCGAGACGGAGATGAAGCAGGCCCTGGAGAAGCTGGCCGAGCTGCGGGTACGGGCCCGGCGCGCGGGCGTCGAGGGCCACCGCCAGTTCAACCCGGGCTGGCATCTCGCCCTGGACCTGCGGAACATGCTGCTGGTCAGCGAGTGCGTGGCGCGGGCCGCGCTGGAGCGGAACGAGTCGCGCGGCGGACACACCCGCGAGGACCACCCTTCGATGGACCGCAGGTGGCGCCGGGTGAACCTGCTCTGCCGGCTCACCGACCCCACGGGCGGCCTGGCGGCCACCGACCCCGACCGGGGCCAGATCGCCCTCACCCGTGAGAACACCGAACCCATCCGTCCCGACCTGCTCGCCCTCTTCGACAAGGAGGAGCTGGTCAAGTACCTCGCCGAAGAGGAGCTGTACGAGTGAGCAGCTATGAGGCCCGCTTCAAGGTGTGGCGCGGGGACACGGACGGCGGTGGCCTGGAGGACTTCCGGGTCGAGGTCAACGACGGCGAGGTGGTGCTGGACATCATCCACCGCCTCCAGGCCACCCAGGCCCCCGACCTGGCCGTGCGCTGGAACTGCAAGGCGGGCAAGTGCGGTTCGTGCTCCGCCGAGATCAACGGGCGTCCCCGGCTGCTGTGCATGACACGGATGTCGGTGTTCGGCCGCGAGGAGACGATCACCGTCACTCCGCTGCGCGCCTTCCCGGTCGTACGGGATCTCGTCACGGACGTCGGCTTCAACTACGAAAAGGCGCGGGAGGTCCCGTCCTTCGTCCCGCCGGCCGGGCTCGGGCCGGGCGAGTACCGCATGATGCAGCAGGACGTGGACCGGTCGCAGGAGTTCCGCAAGTGCATCGAGTGCTTCCTGTGCCAGGACACCTGCCATGTGGTCCGCGACCACGAGGAGAACAAGCCCGCGTTCGCGGGCCCGCGCTTCCTGATGCGGGTCGCGGAACTGGACATGCACCCCCTGGACGCGGCGGCCGAGTCCGGCCTGGACCGCAGACGCACCGCCCAGGACGAACACGGACTCGGCTACTGCAACATCACCAAGTGCTGCACGGAGGTCTGCCCCGAAGGCATCAAGATCACCGACAACGCCCTGATCCCGCTGAAGGAGCGGGCCGTCGACCGCAAGTACGACCCGCTGGTCTGGCTGGGCGACAAGATCCGCCGACGGCCCGCGTCGTCAGCCGGCTGAGGCCCGCAGATAGCCCGAGTGCGCGACCTGCCCGAGGAAGGTGAACCGGGTGTCGGTGGTCATGTGCTTCTCGAAGGCCTCCTTGATGCCCGGCCACTTCGGGTGCCCGAAGTCGTCCAGCACGACGATCCCGCCGGGCGCGACGATCTGTTCGGCCCACTCCAGGTCCTTGGCCACGCCCTCGGCGGAGTGGTCGCCGTCGACGATCACCACGCCGTAGGAGCGGTCGGAGACGGCGGCGCGCACCTCGGGATCCTCGGAGAAGCCCTGCTGGATCCGGGTCGCGGCACCGGCCGCGCCCACCAGCGCCAGATTGCTGCGCACGGCGGCCTCCCGCACCGGCGTGCCCGTCACGTCCCCGCCGATGCTGGTGCCCGGCTGGAGCTGCTGACCGGCCAGCGGGTCGACGATCGTCAGCCGCGGATCCCGGCCCTCGCGCTCCATCATCCGGATCAGGGCCGCGCCGAACATGCCGTACAGCGTGCCTATCTCCAGGATCTCGTCGTTCGGCGGGTCCAGCAGCGGTACGGCGGAGAGTTTGCCGCAGATGTTCATCGTGCCCCCGGCTATACGGCCGACGCCCAGCGCCTCCATCGCGATGAGCAGCCGGAACGCCTGCGCGACGGCCCGCTCCGCGCCCTCCCCGTTCCCGGTGACATGGGTCAGTTCCCCGATCGTCCGGTTCAGATGAGGCGTCGACGGCAGCCGCGAAGCCCCGCGCCCGGTCCCGTCGAAGAACAGCTCCAGGGGCCGCTGACGGTTGCGGACCTTCTTCAGCTCCTGCTGCACGGCGTCGTAGGAGGTGTTTCCGACGACCCGCCGGACCTCACGCTGGATGCGCTGGTCGATGAGTGCGGTGACGGGCCGCAGAGCACGCCGGGCGACCTTGCTGGTGAGTAGAGCTCGCATGGATCGGTGACCCTCACAGGGATTGGGGGAAGTGCCGTGGAACGTAGGCCGCCCGCAGCCACTCCACAACTAACGGGAGCACCCCTACGGGCAAAGCGCACATGACGACTCCCCGACGAATCGGTGACACCAGGGGTGCGGACGACCCCGCGCGCTCACGCGAACGGGTGACGGCGGCGACGCATCCCTGCGGGCCGCCGCACCCTCGGGCCCGAGGGCCGGCTGCCCGCGCGGCTGCCGGTCCACACGCCGGTCCACACATCGGTCCACACAAGGGGCGCACACCACTCGCGGAGCTGCATTCCTGCTCATACGCTCCGAAATGTGACGCCCTCCTCGATCCGCCGCCGGCCCCGGCACACGACCTCGCACATATCCGCGCAGGTCGCGCACGCGCTGCTCGGCGGAGTGATCGCGATCCTGTGGCTGGTCTGGCCCGAGCTGACCGCCTCGCCGAGCAGCGACCGCCAGGGCGCGCTCGCCCCGCGCGCCCCGCAGCAGAAGGTGCAGGAGACCTCCACCGCCGACCTCGTGCTCCCGCTCGCCGCCCTGCTCGCGGCGGCGGCGGTGGCCACGTACGCCTACGTCCGCCGGACCCGGCGCATCCGCACCCGCACCACCCCGGGCGGCCCGGCGTCCGCCACGGCACCCGCTCTCACCCACCCTGTGATCCAACTCGACGGGCGGGCACAGGCGTCGCTGGTCGAGGCCGACGACTGCGTACGCACCAGCCGCGAGGAACTCGACTCCGCCGCGGCCACCTCCGCCCCGGAGGCCATGGAGCCGTTCGCGCGGGCGTTACGGGAGGCGGAGTGGGAGCTCTCGGCCGCGTTCGCGATGCGGCAGCGCTACGACGACGGCGTCCCGTCCGAGGCGTCGGCCCGGCGGCAGGCCCTCGCCGGGATCGTCGGGCGGTGCGCGGAGGCCGGGCGGCGGCTGGACGCGGAGGCGGCGGGCTTCGACGCGGTACGCGGCCTGGAGCGGGGCTTCGGGGCGGCGCTGGAGGCGGCGGAGAACCGGTTCCGTGAGGTGGCCGGCCGGACGTCCACCGCCGGGTCGACGCTGGCGGAACTCGGCAGGCGGTACGCGGCCACGGCGTACGCCCCGGTCGTCGGCTTCGTCGAGCAGGCCAAGGACCGCATGGTGTTCACCACCGTCCACCTCGACCAGGCCCGTCAGGCCGCCGATGGGAACGAACCCGAGCGTGCCGCGGCCCACCTGCGCGCGGCCGAGGGCGCGATCGCACAGGCGGCGATCTTCGAGACGGCCGTCGAACGTCTCGCCGGAGAACTGTCGACCGCCGGAAAGCTGACAGGAGCGGCCCTCACGGGGGCGGAGGTGGAGATCGCCGGGGCACGACGGCGGCTGGCGGAGCCGGGGGGCGGGGCGGAGGGGCCAGGGGCCCGGGTCCCGGCCGGCGAACTGAAGTCACGTGTCATGCACGCCGACGCCGTACTGGCCGCCGTACGCGAAACGCTGACCGGCGGGCCGTACGACCCTCTCGACGCCCTGCGCCGCATCGTGCGGGCCGTCGCGCCGGTCACGGCGGCACAGCCCGGGGTGCTCCTGGTGGCCGGTGAGATGGTCGCCCGGAGCACGACGGCCGGGGCGGCCGACTTCGTCGCGACGCACCGGGGTGCGGTGGGCGCCGAGGCCCGCACACGCCTGGCGGCCGCGCGGCGGCTCCTGGCTGAGGAGCCCCTCACGGCCGACACCCTCGCCCGCACCGCCCTGCACCTGGCCGAGCAGGACGTCCGAACACACGGCACCCCCACCCCGGAAGCGACCCCGTACTCCACCGGCGTGGGCGGGGCGCTCCTGGGAGGCATCCTGCTGCACGATGACCCAACTCCCGGACCACCCGCGAGCTTCGGCGGCCCGCGCACCCGCGGGCGCCACAACTTCCCACTCTGGTAACAAACCTCTTGCCCCGTCAGGTATCGAACGCCTCTTTTATATGATGATCGGATCCTGTTGAGAGTTGATCCGATGTCGCGCGGACGAGCGGGGGCGGTTGAGCGTGATCAAGCCGGAGCAGATTCCTCAGTTCACCGGTGATCTGGCGCAGTTGGAGCTGGACTGCGCGGCGTTGAAGACGGACGCGGGCAGTGTC
>NZ_JBIDCW010000006.1:0-218599 GCF_043204795.1 Streptomyces sp. NPDC047706
CATCACGAGAGCGGAACCACCGGAGGAATAATCCGATGGTTCACAGCGTCCTCGCTGTGTTTTTCAAAGGAACCTCGCCCCGGCTGATGCCGGAGACGGGGTATCAACATATCTGGCGTTGACTTTTGGCACGCTGTTGAGTTCTCAAGGAACGGACGCTTCCTTTGTACTCACCCGAGATTCCCTCTCGCGGCTTTCCTCCGGGCGCTTCCCTTCGGTCTTGCGTTTCCGACTCTATCAGATCTTTTCTCGACCCGATTTCCTCGGTGCTTTCAAGGTACTCGCTTCCGCGTTTCCCTTTCCGGCGCTTCCGACTTTATCAGAGACTCTGAGTCGGAATTCCCGCCCCGCTCCGGAGAGTGTCTCCGGCGCACGGAGTGGCCGGGTTCCCGGGGGAGCGAGCCGTAAACGTACTGGAGCGGGGCGCCCCGATGCAAATCGAGGCGCCCCGCTCCAAGTCCGCGCATACGAAGGGGTCGTACGCCGGTCAGACCTCCACGACCACTGGCAGGATCATCGGCCTGCGGCGGTAGGTGTCGGAGACCCACTTGCCCAGCGTGCGGCGGATCAGCTGCTGCAACTGGTGGGGCTCCACGACGCCGTCCTGGGCGGAGCGCTCCAGGACTTCGGTGATCTTCGGGAGGACGTCGACGAAGGCCGAGTCGTCGATGCCGGAGCCACGGGCCTGGACGTGCGGGCCACCCGTGATCTTGCCGGTGGACGAGTCCACGACGACGAAGACCGAGATGATGCCCTCCTCACCGAGGATCTTGCGGTCCTTCAGCGCGGGCTCGCCGACGTCGCCGACGGACAGGCCGTCGACGTAGACGTAGCCGGCCTGGACCTTGCCGGAGATCTTCGCCTTGCCCTCGACGAGGTCGACGGCGACGCCGTCCTCGGCGATCACGATGCGGTCGTGCGGGACGCCGGTGAGGGCGCCCAACTCGGCGTTCGCACGCAGGTGGCGCCATTCGCCGTGGACCGGCATCAGGTTGCGCGGCCTGCAGATGTTGTAGAAGTACAGGAGCTCGCCCGCCGACGCGTGGCCGGAGACGTGCACCTTGGCGTTGCCCTTGTGGACGACGTTGGCGCCCCAGCGGGTCAGGCCGTTGATCACGCGGTAGACCGCGTTCTCGTTGCCGGGGATCAGGGACGACGCCAGGATCACCGTGTCGCCGTCGACGATCCGGATCTGGTGGTCCCGGTTGGCCATGCGCGAGAGCGCGGCCATCGGTTCACCCTGCGATCCCGTGCAGACGAGGACCACCTCGCTGTCCGGGAGGTCGTCCAGCGTCTTGACGTCGACCACGAGGCCCGGCGGGACCCTCAGGTATCCGAGGTCCCTGGCGATGCCCATGTTGCGGACCATGGAGCGGCCGACGAAGGCGACCCTGCGGCCGTACTCGTGGGCGGCGTCCAGGATCTGCTGGATGCGGTGGACGTGGCTGGCGAAGCTCGCCACGATGATCCGCTTGCGGGCGGACCCGAAGACCTGGCGGAGGACGTTGGAGATGTCGCGCTCGGGCGGTACGAAGCCCGGGACCTCGGCGTTCGTCGAGTCCGAGAGGAGAAGGTCGATGCCCTCTTCGCTCAGGCGTGCGAACGCGTGCAGGTCCGTGAGGCGGCCGTCCAGCGGGAGCTGGTCCATCTTGAAGTCGCCGGTGTGCACGACCATGCCGGCGGGCGTGCGGATGGCGACCGCGAGCGCGTCCGGAATGGAGTGGTTGACCGCGACGAACTCGCAGTCGAAGGGGCCGACGCGCTCGCGGTGGCCCTCGGCGACCTCGAGCGTGTAGGGGCGGATGCGGTGTTCCTGGAGCTTGGCCTCGATCAGGGCGAGGGTCAGCTTGGAGCCGATCAGTGGAATGTCCGGCTTCTCGCGGAGCAGGAAGGGGACACCGCCGATGTGGTCCTCGTGGCCATGCGTGAGGACGATGCCCTCGATGTCGTCGAGGCGGTCCCGGATGGACGAGAAGTCCGGCAGGATCAGGTCGATTCCGGGCTGTTCCTCCTCGGGGAAGAGCACTCCGCAGTCGACGATCAGCAGGCGGCCGCCGTACTCGAAGACCGTCATGTTGCGGCCGATCTCGCCGAGGCCGCCGAGCGGGGTGACCCGCAGGCCGCCTTCGGGGAGCGGCGGGGGCGAGCCGAGTTCAGGATGCGGATGACTCAAAAGACTCTCCTCACCACACGCGCCACGTACCGGTGGGGCACGTGGCGCGCGTGACGTTCGTGCAGAAGCAGTTGTCGTTGTGGGGCGCGGGCACCGGTGGCCCGCCTATTCAGTTGTGAAGTCCCTACGCGCCCGTTCGGGGCGAAGTCTGTTGTCAGAGCTGTACCCCGCCGGCAGCAAGATCGATCTTGAGTTGCTCGATCTCCTGAGGCGTGAGCTCGACCATGGGCGGCCGCAGGGGGCCGCCGGGCAGTCCCTGGAGGGCCAGCGCGGCCTTGGTGGTCATGACGCCCTGCGTGCGGAACATGCCGGTGTAGACCGGGAGCAGCTTCTGGTGGATCTCCGTCGCCTTCTGGACGTCCCCGCTGGTGTACGCCTCGACCAGCTCGCGCAGCTCGGGGGTGACCACGTGGCCGACGACGGAGACGAAGCCGACGGCGCCCACGGAGAGCAGCGGCAGGTTGAGCATGTCGTCGCCGGAGTACCAGGCGAGGCCGGAGCGGGCGATGGCCCAGCTGGCGCGGCCGAGGTCGCCCTTGGCGTCCTTGTTGGCGACGATCCGCGGGTGCTCGGCGAGCCTGACCAGCGTCTCCGTGTTGATCGGGACGCCGCTGCGGCCGGGGATGTCGTAGAGCATGACTGGCAGCCCGGCGGCGTCGGCGACAGCGGCGAAGTGCCGGTACAGCCCCTCCTGCGGGGGCTTGTTGTAGTACGGCGTCACGACCAGCAGGCCGTGTGCGCCGGTGCGCTCCGCCGCGCGCGCCAGCTCGATGCTGTGGTGCGTGTCGTTCGTGCCGACGCCGGCGACGACGTGGGCGCGGTCGCCCACGGCCTCCAGGACGGCTCGTACGAGGTCCGCTTTCTCCGCGTCGCTGGTGGTCGGGGACTCGCCGGTGGTGCCGTTGATGATCAGGCCGTCGTTGCCTGCGTCCACCAGGTGCCTGGCGAGCCGCTGCGCGCCGTCGAGGTCAAGTGCGCCGTCCGCCGTGAAGGGCGTGACCATGGCGGTAAGGACCCGCCCGAAGGGGGTCTGCGGAGTGGAGGTCGGAGCCATGGGTTACACGCTACTCGTTGCTCAGGGCGCGGTCTTCCCTCGGGGGGCGGGAAAAGTCCGGACAAATATGGAGCCCGGCACTGCCTGCTCGGGGGTTCAAGCAGTGCCGGGTCCGTTTGATCAGGCTAGATGAACTTCTCTAAATGCCGCAATACGGACACTTCGCCTGACTGACCCGCACATCTGTGCTGCCTGGGAAACAGGCGTGCGTTACGGCGCCACCCGGCCGTTGGCATTGAAGGCGGCGTACGTGAGCGGCATGAGCCTGGCCCACTCCGCCTCCATCTTCTCGCCGACCATCTCGATCTCGCGCTGCGGGAAGGACGGGACCTGGGCGAGTTCGTGCTGGGTGCGCAGCCCGAGGAAGTGCATCAGCGAGCGGGCGTTGCACGTGGCGTACATCGAGGAGAACAGGCCGACCGGGAGCACCGCGCGGGCCACCTCACGGGCGACGCCTGCGGCGAGCATCTCCTGGTAGGCCTCGTAGGCCTGGCGGTACGAGTCCTCCATGACGCGGCCGACCAGCTCCTGCTGGGCCCGGGTGCCCTCGACGAAGCGGTACTTGCCGGGGCGGCCCTCCTGGACCAGCTTGCGGGACTCGTCGGGGACGTAGAAGACCGGCTGGAGCTCGCGGTACCGGCCCGACTCCTCGTTGTAGGACCAGCCCACGCGGTGGCGCATGAACTCGCGGAAGACGAAGATCGGGGCGCTGATGAGGAAGGTCATCGAGTTGTGCTCGAAGGGGCTGCCGTGCCGGTCCCGCATCAGGTAGTTGATGAGGCCCTTGGAGCGCTCGGGGTCCTTGCTCAGTTCGTCCAGGGACTGCTCACCGCGGGTCGAGACGCGGGCGGCGAAGAGCACGTCGGCGTCCGCGGCGGTGTGCTTCACCAGCTCGACGGTGACATCGCTACGGAAGCTCGGCTTGACGTCCGGAGCGTCCTGGGCTGCGTCGGCGGGGGTGTCGGTCACGGCTTGGAGGGTCCCTTCCATCACTTCTCTGGGGCGGCGCCCACTCTACGGCCCGGCACCGACATCGGGGCGTTCGGTGCCGGGCCGCGACATCTTCGGTGACCTCGGCGAAAGTTCCGCCAATCCGGCATAACCGGGCACCTTTTGCGGCACCCGCTCGTCTGTGTTGGTGACAGCGATTCGTTCGAGTCCAGAGAGGAGCAGGACCCCCGATGTTCCGTCGGCGCGAGCCCGTACCCTTCGCCTTCCTCGCCGAAGCAGAGCGGTTCCGCAGCAATGTCACTCCCCCGCCCCGCGAGCGTGCCTCCCTCGGGGAGATGGCCGGGCGCTGGCTGATGGGGCTCACCATCGTGGCCGGGCTCGCCGGCTCCCTGATCATCGGGACCCCGGCGCTGGAGCAGGACCACTTGTCCACGCCGACGCAGCAGTCCCAGGCGGCCGACGGCCGCTGAGCGTGCTCCTGACTCGGACGGACCCCCGAGGGTGGTGAGGGGCGGCACGGGTCGATAGCCTCACCGGGCACAGCCCATGCATGGATGAGTGAGGACCCAGCCGTGCCCCTGCCCTTTCTGACGGCCGACAGCGACTTCGACACAGCGGACGATGCCGCGCTGCCGTTCGACGACCGCGACCGCTGGCGGCGGCCCTACCGCCCCGGCCCCTGGCGGGTGGGCATGGCCGCGGTCTGGCTGCTGCTCGCCTCGTACGTGCTGTTCGCGGCCGTGATCATCGCCCTGACCGACTCGCTGTCGGCCTCCGCCGTGGTCTTCGGCCTCGCCCTGGTGGTCATCGCCATCGCCCTGCGGCTGCTGCGCATGGGCGTGTGGGTGAGCGCGCACGGCCTGCGGCAGGTGCGCCTGCTGCACACCCGGACGATGCCGTGGGACCGGGTCGCGGCGGTGCGGACGGTGCAGCAGCCTGTGCGCTGGCTGGGGCTGCCGCGCACGGTGCAGGGTCAGGCGCTGGTCCTCGTACGCAAGGGCCGCTCGGCGGACGACGCGCCGTACCTGCTGACCACGCACAACGCCGACTTCCTGGCACGTTCGGGGGCGTTCGACCGGGCGGCGGACGCCGTGGAGGCGTGGGCCGCGGAGTACCGGCAGGGCTGAGCACCCTCCCCCGGTCAGCGCCGGGCGTCAGGCCTGGACGGGCCTGCCGTCGTGGAGGGCGATGGCTCGCTGCATCGCCTTGCGGGCCCGTGGGGTGTCGCGGGCGTCCTGATAGGCGACGGCCAGGCGGAACCAGGTGCGCCAGTCGTCCGGCGCCGCTTCCGTCTCGGCCTTGCGCCGGGTGAAGACCTCGTCGGCCGAGTCACGGTCGATACGGCCGCTGGGCAGCCGCTTGAGCTCGTCGACCGGCAGGCCGCCCTCGGCGTCGAGTTCGGCGGCGAGCCGGTTGGCCCGGCGGACGAACTGGGTGTTCTTCCACAGGAACCACAGGCCGATGACCGGCAGGATCAGCACGGCCACACCGAAGGTGACGGCGAGGAGCGTGCCGGTCTTGATGAGCAGCACGCCACGGCTGCCGACCAGGACGAAGTAGAAGACCAGGACGGCGGCCGTGACGAGGTAGGAGAGCTTCGCGCGCATGAGGGTCCGGTTCAGTCCAGGTCCAGGAAGTGTTCCAGGCCGAAGGTGAGCCCTGGGGTGCTCACCACGCGGCGGGCGCCCAGCAGGATGCCCGGCATGAAGCTGCTGTGGTGCAGCGAGTCGTGTCGCACGGTGAGGGTCTCGCCCTCACCGCCGAGCAGCACCTCCTGGTGCGCGAGCAGACCGCGCAGGCGCACCGCGTGCACGGGCACGCCGTCCACGTCGGCACCGCGCGCCCCCTCCAGGGCCGTGACCGTGGCGTCCGGCGCGGGCGCCGAGCCCGCCTTGGCGCGGGCCTCGGCGATGAGCTGGGCGGTGCGGGTCGCGGTGCCGCTGGGGGCGTCGGCCTTGCCCGGGTGGTGCAGCTCGACGACCTCGACGGACTCGAAGTACGGCGCGGCGATCTGCGCGAACTTCATCGTGAGGACGGCTCCGATGGAGAAGTTGGGTGCGATCAGCACGCCCGTCTCCGGGGACTGGTCCAGCCAGCCGCGCAGCTGCGCGAGGCGCTCGTCGGTCCAGCCCGTGGTGCCGACCACGGCGTGGATGCCGTGCCGTACGCAGAAGTCGAGGTTGCCCATCACCGAGGCGGGGGTGGTGAGTTCGACGGCTACCTGGGCGCCGGTCTCGGCCAGTGTCTCCAGCTTGTCACCACGGGAGAGGGCGGCGACCAGCTCCATGTCCTCCGCGGCCTCGATGG
The DNA here is from genome assembly GCF_043204795.1 of Streptomyces sp. NPDC047706. NCBI lineage: Bacteria > Bacillati > Actinomycetota > Actinomycetes > Kitasatosporales > Streptomycetaceae > Streptomyces > Streptomyces sp. NPDC047706. The sequence continues at coordinate 6,486 of NZ_JBIDCW010000006.1, forward strand.
CCCGTACCGCCTCGGAACCGATGCGGCCCTTGGCGCCGAGTACCGCCACGCGCAGCTTGCTCATGTTCATGCTTCCTTACCGACTTACCGATGACGGGTACGGGGTCAGGCGACGGCGTCGTGCAGACGCGCTGCCTGCTTTTCCTTCAGCGGGCCGATGACCGAGAGCGAGGGCCGCTGTCCGAGGATGTCGCGCGCGACGGCGCGGACCTCGTCCGGGGTCACCGCCGCTATCCGCGCCAGCATGTCGTCGACGGACATCTGCTCGCCCCAGCACAGCTCGCTCTTGCCGATACGGTTCATCAGTGCGCCGGTGTCTTCCAGGCCGAGCACCGTGGAGCCGCGGAGCTGGCCGACGGCGCGCTCGATCTCGTCGTCGGCCAGGCCGTGCCCGGCGACGCGGTCGAGTTCGTCGCGGCAGATCTTCAGCACGTCGTGCACCTGCGACGGCCGGCAACCGGCGTACACGCCGAAGAGGCCGCAGTCGGCGAAGCCGGAGGTGTACGAGTAGACGCTGTAGGCGAGGCCGCGCTTCTCCCGTACCTCCTGGAAGAGCCGTGACGACATCCCGCCGCCGAGGGCGGTGTTCAGCACGCCGAGGGCCCAGCGGCGGTCGTCGGTGCGGGCCAGACCCGGCATGCCCAGCACAAGGTGAGCCTGCTCGGTCTTGCGGCCGATCAGCTCCACGCGGCCGGTGGCGCGGATGGCGCGGCGGCCGTCACGCGGGGCGATGGGCTGGGCGGCGGGGTCCTTGAGGGCGCCGGCCTTCTCGAAGGCCGCGCGGACCAGTCGTACGACCTTGTTGTGGTCGACGTTGCCGGCGCAGGCGACCACGAGGTGGGTCGGGTCGTAGTGCTTCTTGTAGAACCGGCGGATGCGGTCGGCGGTGAGGGCGTTGACCGTGTCGACCGTGCCGAGTACCGGGCGGCCGAGCGCGTTGTCGCCGAACATCGTGTGCGCGAACAGGTCGTGCACGCAGTCGCTCGGGTCGTCCTCGGTCATCGCGATCTCTTCGAGGATCGCGCCGCGCTCGACGTTGACGTCCTCTTCGAGGATGAGCGAGCCGGTCAGCATGTCGCAGACGACGTCGATGGCGAGCGGCAGGTCGGCGTCGAGCACCCGTGCGTAGTAGCAGGTGTACTCCTTCGCCGTGAACGCGTTCATCTCGCCGCCGACCGCGTCGAGCGCGGAGGAGATGTCCAGGGCACTTCTGCGCTGCGTGCCCTTGAAGAGCAGATGCTCCAGGTAGTGCGTGGCGCCGTTCAGGGCGGGCGTCTCGTCACGGGAGCCGACGTGCGCCCAGATGCCGAAGGTGGCCGAGCGCACGGAGGGCAGGGTCTCGGTGACGATGCGCAGGCCACCGGGCAGGGTGGTCTTGCGTACGGTGCCGATGCCGGCCGTGCCCGGGATGAGGGTTTGGGTACGGGCGACGGCCCGCGCCTCCGAGGAGGGGCGGGCCGTCACCTTGGAGCCACGGGACGTCACTGGTCGGCGTCGTCCTTCTTGTCGGCGTCGGAGCCTTCCTCGCCCTCGATGACCGGGATGAGGGAGAGCTTGCCGCGGGAGTCGATCTCGGCGATCTCGACCTGGACCTTGTGGCCCACGCCGAGCACGTCCTCGACGTTCTCCACGCGCTTGCCGCCGGCCAGCTTGCGGATCTGCGAGATGTGCAGCAGGCCGTCCTTGCCGGGCAGCAGGGAGACGAACGCGCCGAAGGTGGTCGTCTTCACGACGGTGCCCAGGTAGCGCTCGCCGACCTCGGGCATCGTCGGGTTGGCGATGCCGTTGATCGTGGCGCGGGCGGCCTCGGCGGACGGGCCGTCGGCGGCACCGATGTAGATCGTGCCGTCGTCCTCGATGGTGATCTCGGCGCCCGTGTCCTCCTGGATCTGGTTGATCATCTTGCCCTTGGGGCCGATGACCTCACCGATCTTGTCGACCGGGATCTTCACGGTGATGATCCGCGGCGCGTTCGGGGACATCTCGTCGGGCCGGTCGATGGCCTCCATCATCACGTCGAGGATGTGGAGACGCGCGTCCCGGGCCTGCTTCAGGGCGGCGGCGAGCACGGAGGCCGGGATGCCGTCCAGCTTGGTGTCGAGCTGGAGGGCGGTCACGAACTCCTTGGTGCCGGCGACCTTGAAGTCCATGTCGCCGAAGGCGTCCTCCGCACCGAGGATGTCGGTGAGGGTGACGTAGTGCGTCTCGCCCTCGATCTCCTGGGAGATCAGGCCCATCGCGATACCGGCGACCGGGGCCTTCAGCGGCACACCGGCGTTCAGCAGCGACATGGTGGAGGCGCAGACCGAGCCCATGGACGTCGAGCCGTTGGAGCCGAGGGCCTCGGACACCTGACGGATCGCGTACGGGAACTCCTCGCGCGTGGGCAGCACCGGCACCAGGGCACGCTCGGCGAGGGCGCCGTGACCGATCTCGCGGCGCTTCGGGGAACCGACGCGGCCGGTCTCACCGGTGGAGTACGGCGGGAAGTTGTAGTTGTGCATGTAGCGCTTGCGGGTCACCGGGGAAAGGGTGTCCAGCTGCTGCTCCATGCGGAGCATGTTCAGGGTGGTGACGCCCAGGATCTGGGTCTCGCCACGCTCGAACAGCGCGGAGCCGTGGACCCGCGGGATGGCCTCGACCTCGGCGGCGAGCGTACGGATGTCCGTCACGCCACGGCCGTCGATGCGCTTCTTCTCCTTGATGACGCGCTCACGGACCAGGGACTTGGTCAGCGAGCGGTACGCGGCGGAGATCTCCTTCTCGCGGCCCTCGAACTCCGGCAGGAGCTTCTCGGCGGCGAGGGTCTTCACACGGTCCAGCTCGGACTCGCGCTCCTGCTTGCCGGCGATGGTGAGCGCCTGGGCGAGCTCGGGCCTGACGGCGGCGGTGAGCGCCTCCAGGACGTCGTCCTGGTAGTCCAGGAAGATCGGGAACTCACCGGTCGGCTTGGCGGCCTTGGCGGCGAGGTCCGACTGTGCCTTGCACAGGACCTTGATGAAGGGCTTCGCGGCGTCCAGACCGGCGGCGACGACCTCCTCGGTCGGCGCCTCGGAGCCGCCCTCGACCAGCTTGATGGTCTTATCGGTGGCCTCGGCCTCGACCATCATGATCGCGACGTCGCCGTCCTCCAGGACGCGGCCCGCGACGACCATGTCGAAGACGGCGTCCTCGAGCTCGGTGTGCGTCGGGAAGGCCACCCACTGGCCGCGGATCAGCGCGACGCGGACGCCGCCGATCGGGCCGGAGAAGGGCAGACCGGCCAGCTGCGTGGACGCGGAGGCGGCGTTGATCGCCACGACGTCGTACAGGTGGTCGGGGTTGAGCGCCATGATCGTGGCGACCACCTGGATCTCGTTGCGCAGGCCCTTCTTGAAGGACGGGCGCAGCGGGCGGTCGATGAGGCGGCAGGTGAGGATCGCGTCCTCGCTGGGCCGGCCCTCACGGCGGAAGAAACTGCCGGGGATCTTGCCGGCGGCGTACATCCGCTCCTCGACGTCCACCGTGAGCGGGAAGAAGTCGAGCTGGTCCTTGGGCTGCTTGGAGGCGGTGGTGGCCGACAGCACCATCGTGTCGTCGTCCAGGTACGCCACGGCGGAACCGGCGGCCTGCTTGGCCAGGCGGCCCGTCTCGAAGCGGATGGTGCGGGTGCCGAAGGCGCCGTTGTCGATCACGGCTTCGGCGTAGTGGGTCTCGTTCTCCACTAGCGATTTCTCCTCGTCTTCGTCCCTCTCGCCCGTGTTGACGGGGGGACGGTGGCGGAGAAGCGCTCCGTCTGGTGCGGGCCGGTCTTCGATCGAAGCACCCGGGTCTCTTTCCCCCGGGGGCCACTACCGAGGACCGGCGGCGGCGAGGTGCGCTCCTCCTCGTTCGTCTTGTGATCCCGCCTACCCCGATGGCCGGGCGGGATCACGCGGTGTCGTGCGTACTGCGTCTTGCTTACTGCGTCTTGCTTACTGCGTCTTGCTTACTGCGTCTTGCTTACTGCGTTGTGCTACCACACTACAAAGGGGTGGTGACACTCCGCACGTACAGCAAAGGGAGCGGCCCCCTCGAAGTGGGAACCGCTCCCTCCACGGCGTCCTACTTGGCGCCCGCCGCACCGCGGCGGATGCCGAGGCGGTCGACCAGCGCACGGAAGCGCTGGATGTCCTTCTTGGCGAGGTACTGCAGCAGCCGGCGGCGCTGACCGACCAGGATCAGCAGACCACGGCGGGAGTGGTGGTCGTGCTTGTGGGTCTTGAGGTGCTCCGTCAGGTCGGAGATCCGACGGGACAGCAGAGCGACCTGGACCTCGGGGGAGCCGGTGTCACCCTCCTTGGTACCGAACTCGGAGATGATCTGCTTCTTCACTGCGGCGTCGAGCGACACTCGTACTCCTCATAGTCTGTGATGGCCACCGAGTGCCCCCGGTCTGCGTCTCGGGGGAGCTTCCATGACTCGGAAGGCGGGGATCCGCTGGGCGCGGCCTCCAGGGCCTGGGGCTCCGGGGGCGCGTACACATACGGCCGTCAGCCAGGGTACCAGCAGGTGGGGACCGCTCCGCCCACGGTCTTCGAAGCACCCCGCCGGCGGCCTGGCGGCCACTAGGGTGAGCGGTCGGATCGTCATCGGTACGTGCACGTCGGGAAGGGGTCGCTGCTCAATGGCGGAGACGGAAGCGGAGATGAAGGCGCGCAAGGAGCGCGAGCGGGACGAGCTGTACGCGCTCGACATCTCGGGCGTCGAGTGGCACAGCGCGCCGGGCACCGAGGAGCACGAGGAGCGGGTCGAGATCGCCTACCTGCCGGACGGCGCCGTGGCCATGCGGTCGTCGCTCGACCCCGGGACCGTGCTGCGGTACACGGAGGCGGAGTGGCGGGCGTTCGTGCTGGGGGCGCGGGACGGGGAGTTCGATCTGGAGGCGGCGCCGGGGGGCGGGGAGCAGTAGGCGGGTTCCTGTGCGGCGGCCCGTACATCGGCCGCCGCGTCGCCTGGGTCACGGGCTCTTGCGCGCGTTGCTCTCGATGCCGAGGGCGAGGTAGATCCAGGCCTTCCCGGTGGTGGGGCCGTCGACCCTCTTGACCCCGAAGAAGAGGCGCCCGTTCTGGACGACGATGTGGTTGTGCTCCGTCGTCGCCATCAGACGGGCCTCGTACGGGAGCTCGAAGTAGAAGTAGGGCGTCTCCTTGCCGGTCCTGGCGTCGAGACTCACGAGCGCGTTGGGTGCGATGTGATCGTCGGTCTCGCGCAGGGCGAGCAGCCGGTCGCCGCTCATCCGCAACGGGTAGAGCAGCGATCCGGGACCCGAGTCGAACTTCGTCGTGGTCCGGCCGGTCGCCAGGTCGAAACCGATCACCCAGTTGGAGTTGGCCGTCTCGCCCGATTCCTTGCTGCGCAGGAAGACCTGATCGTCACCGACGGCGATGGTCGGGCAGTCGTCGACGACCAGATAGTCGTCGAACGCGCACTCTCCCCGATACGTGCCGCCCTGGAGGCGGATCGTGGCGCGGCTGTTTCCCTTGTCGTCGAGGGAGAGCAACTCGGAGATCCCGATCTCCCCGGCCTCGACGGCGAGGACGGGCGGGTCCGCGGAGGGAATGGCCAGTCCCCCGATGCCCTTGGCGGCGGAGTAGGTCCACAGGACCTCACCCGTCCGCGGATCGACTTTGCGTGCCTTGTAGGTGGTGCGCCCCTCGGGCAGGCTCGCGTGATCGCCCCAGCACTGCTGACGGACGAGCAGTGCGCGACCGCCGGCCGCGCCCATGTCCTGGCAGGCACCGGTGGAGGTCGTGCGCCAGCGGCGCTCACCGGTGTCCATGGCGTACGCGTCGGTGCCACCGCCCCAGGTCACCACGACCGCGCCCTGGGCGAGGGTCACGCTCGGGGTGGCCTGGTACTGGCCGCTGTCGGGCTGCTCGGGATGGTCGCCGGAGGCGGAGACGGAGAAGTCGCTCTCCCAGACCTTGCGGCCGTCGTCGAGGTCGAAGAACGCCACGCGGTCGCAGAACGCGTCCTCTTGTTCGCTCTCCCGGAAGAGAACTGCCGTGCGGTTCTCGACTGTGACGTGGCGGGTGTAGCCGCAAATCGGACCGTCGAGGGGGAGCTTCCACTTCTCGTCGCCGGGTGCGGTGTCCGTGCCTATGGCCAGGCCGACGAGAGTCTTGTTGATGCCCTTGGCGAGGATCTTGTCGGTGGCCCACATGCCCGGCATCTCGTAGTGCTCACCGGGGCTCATGTCGTCCACGGAGAAGCGGAACGCCATCTTGCCGACGGTGCTCGCGGGCCGCTTCTCCACGGTCTCGCGGACATCGAGGCGGCTCTGTCCCGTGGCCTCCGCCCCGGTCCCTGAGCCACCGCTGTCGCCGCCCCAGAGAAGCCAGCCGCCGGTACCGAGGGCCACGACGAGTACGACGGCCAGCGGCCACACCAGCAGCTTCCGGCGGCGCTCGGCGCGGGCGGCCTGCGCGGATCTCGCGGACTGCGTGTATACGGACGGTGGCGGACCGAAACTCAACGCTCGGGGTTCCTTTCAGTGCCGTGTGGATGGCTCGTCGCCTGCTTGTCCTGCGGCGATCAGCTCGTCATCGCCCGGGCAGCCGCGTACACGTCGAAGACGGCCAGCGCCAACGGCACCAGGGTCAGCAGGACGAAGCCCTCGGCGATCTCCGTGAAGCGGCCCCAGAAGGGGGTGACGCCGCTCCGCGATGCGGTCAGGCCGATCGCGGTGACGATGGCGGCGACCGCCGCGATCGCCGCGACGAGCCAGATCGTGCGGATGTCGAGGTCGGTGCGGTCACCCGTGAGGGCGTCGCGGACCGCCGGCAGAGGCGGGTTGAGCGCCAGGCCGATGCCGAGCAGTACGAGGGATCCGAGGCCGGCGGCCAGGAGGGGGGCGACCTGGGCGGTGTACCGGAAGAGCTGGGCACGCATCAGCAGGGCGACGCCCACGGCGAGCGCGAGCAGCTGGGCCCAGACGCCGTCGGAGAAGCCGAGGACGGCGCAGGAGCCGACCGCGATCAGCGCGCAGCCGCCGACGAGGCCGACCAGGAGTTCGTGGCCGCGGCGGGCCTGGGCGGTGATCCGCTCGACGTCGACCGGCTCCTGGGGGGCCGCATCGGTGCCGTAAGCGCTGCGCGGCATGGAGGCCTGGGCGTCGAAGCCGATCGGGATCCGGGCGAAGCGCACGGACAGGCCGGGCAGGAAGGCCAGGGCGCCCACCGCGACGGGGGCGCTCAGAGCGGCGACCTCCGTAGGGGTCCAGTGCGCGAGGATTCCCGCGAGCACGGCGGCCAGGGTCACACCGGAAGCGACGGCACACGCGACGAACGCGCCGTCCCCGCCCGGCGAGCACAGGGTGAGCAACACCGCGGCGAGCAGCACCGCCGCGCAGGCCAGGAGGAACTGGAGCTTGCCGATGCCCAGTCCGTCGGCGAGCGGCAGGAGCCCGGAGCCCGCCGCCCCGATGTTCGGCAGTGCGCCGAGGCCCAGGGCGACGGCGGTGGACCGGTCGTCGTACACACGAGCCCGTACACAGGCGAGGGCGACCAGGAGGACGCCGGCGACGGCGGCGAGGACTCCGGGCAGCCCGTGCATGTCGTGGCGCGGGTCGCCCGACCAGGCCACGAAGGCGAGCAGGGCAGGCAGGACTGCGCCGCCGACGAGGCCCGCGGCGCGGGTCAGGTCCGCGCCCCACAGGGTGTGCTCGCGGGTCACGGCCGCGGCGACCGCCTCGGACACGTCGTCGTAGACGGCGGGGGGCAGCGAGTCGGAGAAGGGTCGCAGCGACAGGAGTTCGCCGTCGAGAATGTGCTGCGCGGCGAACGAGCGCGAGCCGTCGAGGACCCTGCCGTCCCGGCGTACGAGGTGGTAGCCGACCGGCGCGCCCTCGGCGGGGCGCTGGCGGGAGAGCCTGAGGATCTCGGGGTAGAGGTCGACGACCGGTACGTCGTCGGGCAGGGCCACATCGATCCTGCTGTCGGGCGCGACGATGGTGACCCGGCAGAAGCCGAGCCCGTTTCCGGGCGCGGCTCCTGCCCCCGGTCCTCCCGCGGTGGTTGCCCCGGAGGCCGTCATGCTCACCTGCTGCTCCCCCCTGAGTGATGGTTCCGAGCCGGCGGCGTGAAGAACGTGCGCCGGTTCGCGCGCCGCGCGACCAGCAGGTCCGGCCGGGCGGCCGAACGGCCGCCGTCGGGCACCGAACCGCGCGGAATGTCCGGTCTCCCGGGACCCGCGCCGCATGTGCTCACGCGAACATCCGGCACCTTACCGCCCTCTCGTCGCCGCAGAAGTCAGTAGGATCACGCGGCGGCCTGCGTCCGCCTGACACGGGGTGGCGGACGGTACTTACCGGGGCCGGCAAGGGAATTGGTGAGCAGTGAGCCACATCGTCGTCAAGCGCCCTCCTCGGTCGCTGCCGTCCGAGGTGCCCACGGGCGAGATCGCCGTGCAGCCTCCGCCCGAGCTGCCACGGGGGTATCAGGAGAGCGTGCTGCTGCAACTGCTGCCGACGCTCGGCATGGGCGGATCGGTGGTCTTCTTCTTCACGAGCGGGCAGCCGTTCATGAGGATCATGGGCATCGTCATGATCGCCTCGACCATCGCCATGTCCATCGCGATGGTGGTCCGCTTCCGCCGGGGTACCCAGGGGCAGTTGGCCGACCTGCGCCGCGACTACCTGGGCTACCTGGCCCAGATCCGCGGCACCACGCTCGCCACCGCACGGGCGCAGCGGGACGCGCAGTACTACCTCCATCCCTCCCCCGAACAGTTGTGGGCGCTGGTCGCCGAGGGCAGCCGAGTGTGGGAACGACGGCCGGGCGACGAGGACTTCGCCCAGGTACGCATCGGGCTCGGCCCCCAGGCGCTCGCCACCGCGCTCATCGCCCCGGAGACCGGGCCCGCCGAGCAGCTGGAGCCACTGACGGCGGGTGCCCTGCGGCGCTTCCTCGCCGCCCACAGCACCCTGGACGACCTTCCGATGGCCGTCTCCCTGCGTGCCTTCTACCACATGACGATCAGCGGCGAGCCGCAGTCGGTACGGTCCTCCGCCCGGGCCCTGGCCGGTTCGCTGGCCGCCCTGCACTCCCCCGAGGACCTGGTCGTCGTCGTCGCCACGGGCCGGGACGAGCTCGCGCACTGGGAGTGGGCCAAGTGGCTCCCGCACGTCCAGGCGCCGGACGCCGTGGACGGCGCGGGCAGCCGTCGACTCATCGGCACCGACGCGCGGGAACTGGAGAACCTGATCGCGTCCCGGCTCAGCGGCCGCCCCCGCTTCCATCCGAACGCCACGCACCTGCCGGACGAGCCCCACATCCTCGTAGTCCTCGACGGCGTTTCGCTGCCGCCGGACTCGCTTCTCGCCAACCCCGAGGGTCTGCAGGGAGTTTCGGTCCTCGAAGTGGCCCCCGGCGAGCCTGCCGGATCCGGTGGCCAACTCTCCATCGTGGTGGGGCCGGGCACGCTGCGTCTGGAGTCGGTCCACGGTGCCGTCTACGAGGGGAAACCCGATGTCCTGTCGTACGAGTCCGCGGAAGTCCTCGCGCGCCAACTGGCCCCGCTGCGGATGGCGTCCGGCGGTGACGACGACGAACCACTGCTGGCCAACCTGGAGTTCACCGATCTGCTGAACCTCGGCGACGCGGCGTCCGTCGACACCCGGGTCACCTGGCGGCAGCGTTCGCTCGCCGAGCGGCTGCGGGTGCCGATCGGCGTCGGCGAGGACGGCCGCCCCGTGATGCTCGACCTCAAGGAGGCGGCACAGGAGGGAATGGGCCCGCACGGCCTGTGCGTCGGCGCGACCGGCTCCGGCAAGTCCGAACTGCTCCGCACACTGGTACTGGGCCTTGCGGTCACCCACTCCTCAAAGACGCTGAACTTCGTCCTCGCGGACTTCAAGGGCGGCGCCACCTTCGCCGGAATGGCGCAGATGCCGCACGTCGCGGCCGTGATCACCAACCTCGCGGACGACCTGACCCTGGTCGACCGCATGGGTGACTCCATCCGCGGCGAGCTCAACCGCCGGCAGGAGATGCTGCGGGACGCGGGTAACTACGCCAACATCCACGACTACGAGAAGGCCCGGGCGGCTGGCGCGGCCCTGCAGCCCCTCCCCTCCCTGGTGCTGGTGATCGACGAGTTCAGCGAACTGCTGACGGCGAAGCCGGACTTCATCGAAATGTTCGTGCAGATCGGCCGTATCGGGCGCTCACTCGGCGTGCACCTGTTGCTGGCGTCGCAGCGCCTGGAGGAGGGCCGGCTGCGCGGGCTGGAGACGTACCTGTCGTACCGCATCGGTCTGCGCACCTTCTCGGCTGCGGAGTCGCGCGCGGCGCTGGGCGTGCCGGACGCGTACCAACTGCCGAACGTGCCGGGTTCCGGCTTCCTGAAGTTCGGCACGGACGAAATGGTGCGATTCAAAGCCGCGTACGTCTCCGGGGTCTACCGGTCGGGCGGGCAGCCGGCGTCGCCGGCCGGCGGTCCGCTGCCGGTGGACCGGCGGCCGGTGCTGTTCACGGCGGCGGAGGTGCCGGTGCGGTACGCGCAGGTGCCCCAGCAGAGGTCCGGCGGAGACGAGCCGGAGGTCGACGAGGCGCTCGCGGACACGGTGCTCGACGTGATCGTGCGGCGGCTGGAGGCGCAGGGTCCGGCGGCCCACCAGGTGTGGCTGCCGCCGCTGGACAGCCCGCCCTCGCTCGACGCACTCCTGCCCGGGCTCACCGCGGTGCCCGACCGGGGCCTCACCCAGCCGGGCTACGAGGGCGCGGGCCGCCTCGTCGTGCCGGTCGCCCTGGTGGACAAACCGTACGAGCAGCGCCGCGACGCTCTCCGGGTGGACTTCTCCGGCGCGGCCGGCCACATGCAGATCCTCGGCGGCCCGCAGTCCGGCAAGTCGACCCTGCTGCGTGCGCTGATCTGCTCCTTCGCCCTCACCCACACGCCCTACGAGGTCCAGTTCTACGGCCTCGACTTCGGCGGTGGCGGCATGGCGGCGGTGGCCGGTCTGCCGCACGTCGGCGGGGTGGCCTCGCGGCTCGATCCGGAGCGGGTGCGGCGCACGGTGGCCGAGGTGTACGGCGTGCTGACCCGCCGCGAGGAGTACTTCCGCTCGGCCGGGATCTCGTCGATGGCGGACTTCCGGACCCGCCGCGCCCGGGGCGAGATCTCGGTCACGGACCAGCCGTGGGGAGATGTCTTCCTGGTCGTCGACGGCTGGGGCAACTTCAAGTCGGACTACGAGGCGCTGGAACCGATCGTCCTGGAGATGGCGGCGCGTGGCCTCGGCTACGGCGTCCACGTCGTCCTGACGGCGTCGCGGTCGATGGAGGTCCGGGCGAACCTCAAGGACCACCTGATGAACCGCCTCGAACTGCGGCTCGGTGACACGATGGACTCCGAGCTGGACCGCAAGGTGGCCGCCAACGTGCCGGTGGGCGTACCCGGCCGCGGTCAGTCACCGCAGAAGATGCACTTCATGGCGGCGGTGCCGCGCATCGACGGACTCACTTCGGACACGGACCTCGCCGACGCCACGCAGGCGCTCGCCGCCGAGGTCTCCCGGCACTGGCAGGCGACGCCCGCTCCCGAAGTACGTCTCCTCCCGCGCGAGTTCCCGGCCACCGGGCTACCTCCGGGCAACCGCCTCCCGAAGCGCGGCATCGCCTTCGCCCTGGACGAGGACAATCTCGAGCCCGTCTTCGTCGACTTCGAGCAGGACCCGTTCTTCCTCGTCTTCGGCGAGAGCGAGTCGGGCAAGTCGAACCTGCTGCGGCTGCTGATCAAGCAGCTGACGGAACGCTACTCGGGCGACGAGTGCAAGCTGTTCGTGGTGGACAACCGGCGCTCGCTGCTGAGCGTGACTCCGGACTCGCACCTTGCCGAGTACATTCCCATGTCCAACGCCATGGACCACCACATGGCGGCCCTGGCCGACCTGATGAAACGCCGATCGCCCTCGGGCGACGTGACCGCACGGCAGTTGCGGGACCGGAGCTGGTGGCAGGGGCCGACGGTGTACGTCGTCGTCGACGACTACGACCTGGTGTCGACGTCGAGCGGAAACCCGCTGTCCGGACTGACGGAACTGCTGCCCTTCGCCCGCGACGTCGGTGTCCGCTTCATCATCGCCCGCTCGACGGCCGGCGCGGGGCGCGCCTCGTACGAGGCGTTCATGCAGCGGATCAAGGAGCTGGGGGCGCAGGGGGTGGTGCTGGCGGGCGACCCGAGCGAAGGCGACCTGCTGGGCGGGGTGCGGCCGCGGCCGATGCCTGCGGGGCGGGGGGTCTTCGTGTCGCGGCGGCGGGGGAAGCCGTTGGTGCAGGTGGGGCTGGTGGCGGAGACGGGTAGTGAAGGAGCGTGAACGAACATGCGGGTTAGGGTGCTTCGGCGTCCCCAACGATGAACTGCTTTACTGCTTTGTCCCGTTTGTGGAATCGACACGGGGATACGGGGAGGAGACCACGCATGGCGTGGGAAGAGTGGGAACAACTCAAGAGCGCGGCGGAGCAGCATTCCGCACAGATGCAACTGAACCAGGTACCGGTCGAACCGGGCGGCAGTGGCTCAGGCACGCTCGTGTCGAACAAACCGGCCTGGTCCAAAGCCGGTCAGGACGTCGACTCACTCCGTGATGACGTGAGCAGGGCCATGAGGAAGCTGGCAGAGGGCCAGAAGGGCGTCGGCAACGACGTCGGCTGTCTGACCGCGGGCGCTCAGACAGCCGTCTACGAATCATGGGAGCGCTATATCAAAAGCGTCAGCGGTCGCTGCAGCAAGATCTCTGCGCTTCTGGAGAAAGTGGGGAGTGACCAACTGAAGACCGACGAGGCTATCGAAGCCGAGATCGCCAGTCTCGCGGTTGCGTACGCGGACACTCCGGCCGTCGGCGGCCAAGCAACGGGGCGGTGACGAGACGTCATGGACCTCGCCACGCTGAAAGCGCTCAGGCCGACCGAGTATTCGGAAGCCGCGGACGGGTACCGCAGAACCTCTGACATGGCGTGCGCGGCCAAGGACCGCTTGGAGAACCAGATTGTCGTGGCCATGAGAATCTCCCTGAAGGGCGAGTCCGCAAGCGCCGCGGTCAAGCAACTGGGCGAATTGGCCCACAACTTCCACTACATGCAAGTCGAATGTGGCCTCGTGAGTTCGGCTTTGGAAGCCTTTTCCTACGAGATCGGAGCGGCAAAGAGCAAGCTGGACGCCGCCCTTGAAGGCGCGAGAACCGCAAAACTTACCGCAAACGCCGATGGTTCGATCACCTATCCGCCTGGAGGACAGAAGGGCGAGGACGGCAAGATCCCCCTGGGCGGTACCGTGAGCGGCTTCACCGATGCCACGGCCTCCGCCGTGGGTCGTCAGGCGGCAATTTTCGACCCCAATCCCCATCACCGGCTCGCGCAGACCTATGCGGACCAGATCGCCGTAGCTCTCAAGGAGGCCACAGAGGCCGACGAGAAGTGGGCGCCGAAGCTGCGTGCGCTGAAAGCTGACGACGACCTCACCGTCTCCGATAAGGATTGGGCCGACGCTTCCTTTGACACCAGCGGTGTACGTGACGCGGGCGAGAAGTACCTTGACTCACTCCCCCAGCCTCCCAAGGACGGTAGCCCTGAGCGCAACGCCACGTGGTGGAAGGGATTGTCCGCGGAGGAGCAGGCCGCTTGGATCTCCATGCAGCCGGCTGCAGTGGGCGCGCTCGACGGGCTGCCCGCACCCGTCCGGGACGAGGCCAATCGCATTGTGCTGGACGAGGCGCGGGGCAGGATGCAGATGGAGCTCAACTCCATCCCAAAGCCGCCGCTCAATGAGTGGACCTGGATTTCTGCCGGGGGCTACCCGTCCAAGGTTCACAGCGATGAGTGGATGCAGTGGCACAGCAAGTACGGCGACCAGTACGACCAGCTCACTCGCTCCCTCAAAGGGGTGCAGGCCATCCAGTCCCGCTTCGATGCGACGGGCACTAACGGACTCCCCGAGCCATACCTGTTGGGATTCAGCACCGAGGGTGACGGCCGCGCGATCATCGCCAACGGCAACCCGGACACCGCGGCTCATCGGGCGGTCTATGTGCCGGGTACGACGGCGGATCTGGACAGTATCGAAGGCGACATCAACCGGATGGTCAATGTATGGCACAGGGCCACTGAAGAGGCAGACGGAAAGCCTGTTTCCACTATCACCTGGCTGGGCTACGAAGCGCCGGACAAGGTCGCCACAGATGCCCCGTTCGAGCACTACGCCTACGACGGCGCACCAGCATTCCGGAATTTCATGGACGGAATCGAGGCATCACATTCAGGCACCGCCCCGTCGCACACGACCGTGATCGCGCATTCTTACGGAACCACCCTCGTGGGCGCCGCCGCAGAAACAGGGCATCTCCAGGCCGATGAAGTCATCTTCGCCGGCAGTCCCGGGGTCAAGGTCTCCCATGCGGAGGAGATGGATGTCCCCGAGGGACATGTGTGGAACGAAGAGGCCGAAGGGGACGTCGTGCCGGACCTTGGCCGATGGGGTCACGGGGGAGACGGTTTCATCATCCCTAGTGACCACGAATTCGGCGCCAACCAGATGACGACCGATACCGAAGGGCACAGCGATTACTGGAAAGGAGGCACCACGAGCTTGAGGAATCAGGCCCTAGTCATCGTCGGAAAGGGTGATGACGTGACGCTGGAGCCACCGCCTGACCCGTGGGCGCATGTGAAGTAGGCCAACACACATTTCCGGTTCGACAATCGTAAGGCTCTTGGCGTGAAGTCCAAACTGAGCGCGCTCTTGCTCGCCGCACCTCTTGCTCTCACTACGATCACGGGATGCAATTTGTCTGACGACACTTCCGATGAAATCCCATCCGCCGGCACGAGCACCTCGCGAGATGCCTCCGACGCGACGGAAAGGGTGTCCAGCGAGATCTACGAACTGATTGGCGTCAAGGGAAAGGCGTCCGACAGTCGCCCGACAGTCATGGACTGCCCAAAAAGGGACAGCAAGGAATACTTCCGCATCCTTCACTCCTGGAGTTTCTATCCCGCCGCGGCAAGCGACCTTGCAGTGGCCATGGAGCGACTCAAGACGGAACTGCCGAAAAATGGGTGGGAGATCGTCGAGTATGGGCCGGACACCAGCAAGAACCGGAATATCGCGTTGACCGCAGACAACGACAGGAACAAGGCTGGCGTTCACATCGTTCAGATGTCGAAGAACGATCCTCCGAAGCTGAGCCTGGATGTCGTATCGGGTTGCTACAAGGTCCCAGGTGGCGAGGAAGTCGAACGCTTCTGAGAGCCGTTCTCAAACTGACGCAATACGGCACCGGGGTGGGCGCCTCCCGTGCGCACCCACCCCGGCGCTGTGAAATTCCCTGCTGCTACATGAAGTAGCTCGCGCCCTTCAGGTCGCCGCCGCGGTAGTCGCCGCCGGCGCTGTGCACGCGCTGCGAGATCTGTACCAGCGCCGTGTGGATGCCTTGGGTGTGCTCGGCCCACTCCTTGGACTTCTTCTGGAACTCGTCGAACGCGTCACCTCCCCAGCCCGCCGAGACGTCGAGCACTGCCTTCCTCAGGGCCTCGAGGTCTTCCTCGAGCTTCTTGGCCTGGTTACCAAGCTCGGTGGCGAGCGCGTCCATGGTGCCGTAGGTGACGGCAAGTTCGTCGTAATGCGCTCCGGACATGATTCCCTCGTTTCTGTGACGCTGTCAGCCGGGCTGCGAGACCCGGGCGATCGGGCGGGCTGAGTGCCGACTGCGGTTCGTCAGTAGCTGTTGAATGCCGATGTCTTGCCGCCGAGGTCCTCGACCGAGATCTTGCGCATGTCCGCCTCGATCTGGTCTTCGAGGTTGCGCTTGTCGGTCTTGTTCATATGAATGCCCTCGAGGAAGTCGTCGAGCATCTTGCCGATCGCGACCATGTGGCCGTTGATCTCGGTCTGCTTCACGTTGAACGCGTGGGCTCCCTGGCCCCTCCATGCCTTCTCGATCATGTCGATCGTTCCCTGCAACTTCGCCAGCGACTGCCGGATGTTGTCGTAGCGATCGATGACCTCCGTCTGAAGCCGCTGAACGTCGCCTTCATTTAGCTTGCGGTCGACCATGTCGGCACTCCGTTTCGTTAGAGTTGGTGCTCGTTGCTGTGTGCGCTTGCCTGCGGCTGGTGCCCCCCCCGCCTGGAGTCGTCAGGCTCTGCGTCGCGACCGTGCCATGGCGTATGCGCCGCCCCCGATGACCAGAACAGCTCCTGCCGCCCCCAGCGCGACCCACATGCTGTCGGACGACTCCGAGCTTGATCCTGCCGCCGACGTCTCGCCGCCGGGGGTGCGGTCAGGGGCCTGGGCCGAGGCGGCCTCGGAGGGAGAAGCAGGGCTGTTTTCGGTGATACCCGTCACGTTCTCCTTGGCGAGCGGGTCGGTGCCGGCGGGGCCTGGGTCGAAGTCGGCGTTCTCCAGCACCTTGCGGGGGCGGATCAGGCCGTATCCGAGGTAGGTGCTCGGGTCGTCTCTGGCCCAGTCACGTCCGGCGGTGTCGATCAGGCTGGCGAGCACCTGGTATGCCGTCCAGTCGGGGTGGGCGGACCAGATGAGGGCGGCGGAGGCGGAGGCGATGGCGGTTGCCTGGCTGGTGCCTCTTCTTGTGCAGTACGAGCGGAACGTCGCGTCACACCATGCCGGCACATTGAGTCCGGGGGCAGCCAGGTCAACGTAGTTTCCGCGCTCCGAAAACACCCCGGCCGTACCCTCTTCATCTGAGGCTGCGACGCCGACGACATACGGATATGCGGCCGGATATCCGACGAGGTTCTTGGTCTCTCCGTCGTTGCCGACACCAGCAAACATCAGTTTCCCTTTAGATTGGGCATACTTGATAGCTGCGGCCTCCGCCGGATAATCCGTAGGGGCACCGAAGGACATGTTGATGATCTTGGCGTCACTGTCCGCAGCAGCCCTGATCGCCTGTGCGGTGTTCGGTGCCTTCTTCGCTGCGGCCTCGTCCTTCAGATCAGGGAATGCGAGTCGGTAGGGTACAACCTTCGCCTCAGGGGCCAGGCCTTTAAGACCGCCACCAGAACCAGTACCAACGATCAGTTCGGCCATGCTCGTCCCGTGGCCGTTGTAATCCTCAGTCGCCTTGTAGCCAACGCCCTCCGGCACCTCCGCGGCGAGCACCTGACCCTTCAGTGAGGGGGTATCAGGGTTGACGCCTGAGTCGATGACGGCGACCTTGACCCCCTTGCCCGTACTCACCTTCCACATCTCGTCGGCCTTCATCGCGGACAGGTACCACTGATGGGCTTGTGCGTCCGCGGCCGTCGCACTAGGAGCCAGGCCTGCGGACAGGATGGCCAAGGTGCCAAGCGCTGAACAGAGGGCAACAGTTCGTCTCCGATGCCGTCTGGTGAAAGTCGCGCTTCGCCCGCTGCGCCGGCTGATCCCTGTGCCCATCTGTCCTCGCTCTTTCCGGTCAGTCGGTCGACGACGCCCCGTCGCGCCGCTCATCACGGCGCGTCCGCGTATCGCCGGACCGCTCGTCGGTCTTTAGGCCACGGGTTGCAGCGTTGATGCCGGGTGGGTGCCCGCTGCCCCTGGCTGCGAGGGCTGGTTCCGTCGGCGCTCCGACAACGCCGCTGGCGCTGCCCACAGAGCGGCGAGGGATCTCCTCCGCGCCCGCCGACGAGTTCCGCGCCCCGATCACTCCACGCTGCCCAGGCCGCTCGCCCGTGCCCCGCGAGGCAGGTGCGCTCTGACGGCCGACGACCGTGCCCCGCGGCTCACTGGAGCCGGTGGCGCCCCGGCTGGTACCGGTGACGGACCTACCTCCGACGACGCCATCCGAGTCACGGCTGACGACGGAGCGGCCCGTGCCGGTTCGCCCAGGATTTGTGACGCCCGTTCCGGTGGCAGGACCGCGCGGGACGCCGACTGCCTGACCGACCGCCGAGCTGACGGGCCTGGGCACCCCGCCGATGATTCCCCGCCCAATGGGGACGCCAGTCCCACGACTGCCTGCCGGCCCTGGCGTGGCGGCACGTCCCACCGGTGCCATAGGGCCGGTTGATGTACGTCCTGCCGGGGTTCCGGTCGGCGTGCCACCGGCTCGCCCCGGCGCCTGGCCAGTCCTGGGGGCGGGCCCACCACCGAAGTTTGAGGTGCGTCCGGCCGGACCTCGCGAAACTGGAGTTGTTGCAACGAAAGTCACCGGAGCCGGTGTTCCCACAGCGGTTACGTGGGGGCCTGTCGTCGGAGGCGATGCGACGGGCGTCGGCTTCAGGGTGTCCTGTGGAGGCAGGGTAACGACGCTGTCGATCTCCGTACCGACGTGCCGTGGCCCGACAGAGTCGTCCAAGCCGTATTGGGACGACCGCTGATCCTGCCCGCGACGGCCCACAACCGCTGGGTCCGCAAGTTCACGGACCGCACCGGAGTCACTAGCGGCTGCGAGAGTCCCTTGCCCTGAACGAGCCTCAATCGGAGTTCCTGGGTCTTCGATGATCGGTGCTGGCGTCGGCACCCCCACATCCGGCATCTTCGGAAACACCGGCTCCTCGGCCTTCTGCATCATCCCGCCCGACACCGTGTAGAACGACGCCAGCCGATACATCTGGTTGATGGCTTCCTGGCGGTGCTTCTCCGCCTGTACCGCCGCCATGTATGCGTCGTTGCTCTCGACCCGCTTGGCCTCGGGAATGTCCTCGACGGTCTTGGGGTCCGTGCGGGTGTCGCGCGGGGGCATGGACCTGCGTACGGAGGCGAGGCCCGAGCTGGCCGCGAAGACCTGGGTGCCCACCACGTCGGCGTAGATGGCCAGTTGGCGAGCCGTGGTGGCCAGGTCGTTGCCCCATTTGTGGACCGCGCTACGGGCTTCGCCCTCCCAGTCGACGTCGCCCAGGTTCAGGCCGAGTTCCTCGGCCGCCGCGTTGATGGCGTTCCGTGCGTTGATGATGGCGTCGCCCGCGGCGTCCAGCAGTTCGGGGTTCGCGGACTCGACGATGTCGATCATCTTGTTGAGGCCGTAGCCCTCGAAGCTGGTCCTGCCGAAGTGGAAACCCTTGACGGGCCCCAGGGGGCTGAGGTTGACCACGTCGGTCATACTCATGACCGCGTCGAGGCTGCCGTTCTGCTGGGCGGCCTCCTGGTGTTCCGCCTCGTGGAGGTTCGGCTGCGTTTTGTCCCTATCGCCGCTCATCAGTACCCCGCGTCCGTGCGCTCGGCGTCGTTCTTACGCTTGATCTGCTCGTGCAGCATCTCGTCGCGCTGCTGGTTGACCTCGGCCCGGATCTCGTGGAACCGATAGCGGGCCTCCTCCTCGAGATTGTCGAAGGTCACGTCCACGCCGTGCACAGCGATCATCATCGCCTCCAGTTGGAGGCCGAGCGACTTGGACAGGGACGAGATACGCTCGTGAACGCGCTCGTATTCCAGGTGGAGCGCCTTCGCTTCCGGGAAGTCACCCATGCCGAAAGCGCCTTGTGACAGGCTGTGAGCCGCTACCTTCGACGGGCCGCCCGCCGAGTCCTCGAAGTCCCGGAGCAGGTCGTCCACGCGTTGCTTGAACTTCGACAATGCCATCAGGCCACGCCGAACGTCGGCGGCCCCGCCCAAGTCTGCAGGAAGCACGAAGCCTTCCCTCCCCGTTTTGTTTCGTTGCCCGTCCTGAGCAGCCGGCGCCTCTCAAGTGTTCATGACCGCAACCTGAACCACTCTAGTGACTATCACTGACAGCCCCAACTGCCATTTGCGGCAACCCTGGTGCGGCTGATGTGAGCTTCACCGGTGCTTCGCGACAAGCCGTCACTCCCACCGAGCCGACCGGCGACGAGCCGAGCCAGCCGCTGGGTGCGTACGGTGCCTGCGGGCCGACCTCCATGCCCAACTCGGCGACGGCCAGGGCACAGTTTGACTCCTCCGGGTGCAGGGCGAGCAGCTCGTGGATTTCGCCGACGAGGCGGGCCACGAGGTGGGGGTCGGTGGTCGTGCGGTAGTCGTCGACGGCCGCGTCACGGTCGTCGAACTCGTCCGGCATGTCCTGGGAGAACCAAGCCGGCGAGGAACTGACCGAGCTCAGGAAGGCGGGTGTGCCACTCCCAGCGGGTGACAGGCGTGGCCGACGGCGGGCCTCGCCTTCTCGTCCGCCCCCGGTCATTCCGCCCCCACAACCCGCCGCGCCCGCCGTCGCGCGTCCCGGATCGCCACCGCCGTGCCGCCGAGGCCCGCGGCCAGGACCGCCGCGGCCACGGCCACGTACGTGGCGAGGCGGGCGTTGCGTTCGTCGGGGGTCTCGCCGAGCTGGAACTTCGCGGGTGTGGGGGCCTCGGCCCGGGTCAGGCCCTCCCGCGGCCTGGGGGACTCGATCGGGTGATCGTCCTCCGTGAGCGCGCGGACGGGGTCCACCACACCCCAGCCGACCAGACGGTCGTGGCCGGCGATCGTGCGTTCGGCGGTCTGCTCGATCTGGGCGACGATCTGCTGGGCGGTCCAGTCCGGGTGCTTCGACCTGACCAGCGCCACCACACCCGCGACGTACGGCGCCGCGAAGCTCGTACCGCTGTCGGAGCAGTGGCCGCCCTTGGGCACGGTCGAGATCATGTCGACACCGGGGGCCGCCACGTCGACGAAGTCGCCGGACTGGGAGAAGGAGGCGCGTTCGTTGTTGCGGTCGGAAGCGGCGACCGCGAGGACGCCGGCATAGGACGCCGGGTAGGTCCTCTTGACGTTGCCGCCGACGCCGTCGTTACCGGCCGAGGCGACGACGACGATGTCCCGGTCGATGGCCTCGTTGATCGCCCGTTCCAGGTCGGGATCGGGCTTCGCCGCGTCCGAGGTGTCCTGGGAGATGTTGATGACCCCGGCCTTGGCCTCGATCGCGTGCCGGATCGCGGTGGCCAGGGTCCCGGTGTCGCCGTGGCCCTCCGCGTCGTTCTGCTGGATCGGGATGATCGTCGCGTCAGGCGCCAGGCCGACGAAGCCGGTGCCGGTCGCGGGGCGGGCCGCGATGATGCCGGCGACCTTGGTGCCGTGGCCGACGGCGTCCGAAGTGCCGTTCTCCTTGCCCCGTTCGATCGGGTCGCCGTTCTCGTCCTTCAGGTTCTTCGGCAGGACGTTGATGCCGGCTTTCGCGTCGACCGCGTCCCTGAGCTGCGGGTTCGTCACGTCCACGCCCGTGTCGACGACGGCCACCCGCACGCCCTCGCCGGTGGACCGGCTCCACAGTTCGTCCAGCAGGACCCGTTGCAGGGACCACGGGCGGCCCGGGTACTGGCCGTTGGGGAATTCACACTGGTCCGAGTACGGCAGCTTCTCCGCGGCCACCGCCGGGGGCGCGAGGCCCGTGGTCGCCGTGAGCAGGGTGGCGGCGGCCGCCACCAGCGTCGTACGCAGCACCGTCGTCCTCCTCGTCACGAGCCCTGCGGCTGACGTGCCGCGGCCGTCGACAGCCGCGGTCCGGTGGGGAGGAACTTGGACCATGCGGCGGGAACGGGAGCCGGGTCGACGTCCTTGTAGCCCAACAGGGTCTGGGCCTGCATCGCCTCCCGCTGTTGCTGCTGACGCTGCTCGGCGGTCATACCGATGCGGGCGTCGTCCGTGGCGCTGTCCCCGTTGGACTGCAGGACGTAGCGCAGGCCTGTGTCAGTGACCAGGAACACGGGGCCGGTCTTCGTCGCCTCGCCCTGGAACTGACGGTAGAGCTGGCCGGAGCCCGGCGTGACGTAGGCACTGGAAGCGCCTACGGGGAGTTTCTGCGGGAAGTCCGTGCCCGCCCAGGTGCTCAGGGTGGTGGCGCCGGTGCCTGCGTGCACCCCGCGCAGGACGTTGCAGATGGTGCTGCGGCTCCCCTCCTCCGACGCCTCGTTGACGGGGGTGGGGTCTCCGGTCGGCCAGCGGCGTTCGGTGCCGAACGGCTTGCCCGGCACGATGTCGCCGGGGCTCACGGCCTGGGCCTGGCCTGCCTGGTCCAGCGCGACCAGCTCCGCGCTGAACAGCAGGAGCTGGGCAACGAACGCGGAGACAGGGGCGACTCGGCCGGGCAGCACCACGTAGTACTGGGGCGCGTTGTTGTCCATGGCCCTCAGGACCATGCCGACCTTGTTGGTCGCCTCGTCCAGCTGGCCCGGGGCGTCGGCAGCCGCACCCGGCTGTCCGGTGATGCCCGGGAAGGTGATCGGGTCGCCCTGGTGCAGGGTCGCGAGCCACTGCGCGGACACCCGCTGGGGCTGCCGGTCCGAGCCGACCACCGCGCGCAGCAGCAGTTCGTCCGCCTTGTCGACGGGGTACGCCGTCCCACCCGCGTCGATGACGTAGTGCTTGCCGTCCGGGGCGGAGACGTACAGCAGTTGGCCACCACGGAGCCTGCCCTTGCCGTCGGTCGCCGCCATGTCGCGGGATGACAGGACCAGTGCGGCCTTCTGCACGGAGCCGCCGCCGGCGCCCGGCCGCTCGCAGACCACCCAGCGCTTCGCGGTGCCGGCTTCCTCCGCCGAGGGCAACCGGTCCGGGGCGTAGGGGATGCCGATGGTGGCGCCGTGCGGGATCTTGCCGCTGTCGAGAACGGACTCGGCGACGGTGACGACGTCGCCCTGCCCGGCCTCCAGGAGCAGCTTCGCGGAGGCCATGTTGAGGACCGGGTGGAGCTGGGCCTGGCCGTCGGTCCTCAGCACGACGTAGCGAGTGGTCGACTTGCTGGCAACGATCACCTTGGCGTTCGGCTCGTCCCAGCCCTTCGGTGCCGTCGGCTTGAACATGCCCCACGCCCCGAAGACCGCCATGACGATCACCCCGACGATGACGCCGGGCAGGACCGCGCGCAGCGGTCGCGGCGCTCTCTCCTCCGAACCGTCGGGCGACGACTGCAGGAAGGCCGCGAGCATGCGGCGCTTCGCGAAGGTGTAGGCATTGAGCTGGTCCCGCCGAGATGCCATCTGTGCCTGCCTCTCCCCGTGATTCGCTGTAGCCGTCCGGCGGATGGCACGCTTCCCCGCCTGCGTTGTCGGACCGGCCCCCTACTATGCCTGGTATCTCGGGGGACCTGAGGAGACGGGTAGTGTGTCCGGGCCTTCGCGGGCCTTGGACAGTGCACAATTGCCGGCGAGTTGTGAGCAAATCGGGGGGATGGAGTGATGGCTGCCGGAACACGTGAACGGTCCCGTGGCCGATCGCGACCGGAGGGCTCCGCGGCGCCTCGGCAGGCGTCGGCGCAGCGTCCTGCCACGCCGGGGGCGCTTCATCTCAGATCGCGTGCGATGCAGACCGGGTCATTCCGGTTGCAGCGCGTGGTCATGCTGGAGGTCGCCGCCGCCGCGCTGCTCGTCGGATGGGTTGTCGGTCCGGTGGCCCTGGTGGTCGCGGCTGTGATCGCCCTCTGCTTGGTGCTGGTCTCCTTCGTACGCCGCCGGGGCCGGTCCCTGCCCGAATGGCTCGCCACGGCACAGGCGTTGCGGGCACGGCAGCGTCGTGCCGCGAGCACTCCGGTGCCCCCGGGCACGGAGCCGGGCCTAGCGCCCGCGTTGGAGTGCGACCCAAGTCTGCGGACCTACACGTTCACCGGACGTGATCGTCCCCCCGTCGGCATCATCGGTGACGGCACGTTCGTCACCGCCGTCCTGCAGGTCGAGGCCGACGCCACCGCGCTGCGCGCCGACCGGAACAGGCACCCCCTGCCGCTGAGTCTCGTCCACGGCGCCCTGGACGTGGACGGGATCCGGCTGGAGTCGGCGCAGGTCGTGCTGCACACCCAGCCGGCACCCGCGCTCCATCTGCCACGGCAGTCCGTTGCCGTCGCCAACTACGCGCCGCTCCAGGAGCGGACGGGCGCGCCTGCCGTGCGCCTCACCTGGATCGCGCTCAAACTCGATCCGGAGCTGTGCCCGGAGGCCGTGGCGGCTCGCGGTGGTGGCCTGGTGGGCGCACAGAAGTGCGTCGTGCGTTGCGCCGATCACCTCGCGAGCCGGTTGACCGGAGCCGGCTTCCGAGCCGCCCTCCTCGACGAGGAGGAGTTGATCGCCGCCGTCGCCACTTCGGCCTGCGCCAATCCGCTGGTGACGGCGGAGGCCGGCCGCACGGAGGCACGGGAGCGGCGGACCGAGGAGTCGGGCCGGAGCTGGCGCTGCGACAATCGCAGGCACACCACGTACTGGATCCGCCGATGGCCCTCGCTGGGTGGCCATCGAGCGCCCTCTCTGCCACAGGTCATCGCCCTGATCACGGCTGTACCCGCGCTCGCGACCACCTTCAGCCTCACCCTGTCGCGCGGGGAGAAACACGAGGTGTCCATGTGCGGGCATCTGCGGGTGACAGGGCGCAGTGACAACGAACTCGTCGCCGCGCGGCGGGCGTTGCAGGCGGCGGCGCGCCACACGGGCACCGGGCTGGCCCGCCTCGACCGGGAACAGGTACCCGGCATGCTTGCGACTATGCCCCTGGGAGGTGCCCGGTGATGGCCACGACCACGCGAGCGGGACACCCGGCCGGCCGCGGTGAGGATCTGACCACCACTTCCCAGCGGGCCCGGGACCTGCTGCGCAGGGGCTTCGGCCTGATCGGCCCTCGGCACGCGCGGCACTCCGTGTCCGCGAGCCAGTTGGAGGCGCTCACGCTGCCCATCGGCGACGACGGTGTCGTCATCGGTGTGGACGCGGAGAACCGGGCCGCGGTGCTCGGTGTCAACCGCCCGACGGCGTACGACGTCGTTCTCATCGGCGGTCTGTGGACCGCGCAGGTCATCGCCCTCAGAGCGGCAGCGACCGGTGCGCGCGTCGCCGTGGAGACCGGGCGCCCGCAGGCCTGGATGCAGATGGTGCATGCCATGGGCGGCGGTCAGAACGGCCTGGCCGTGTACGAAGTCGGTCGGGTACCCCCACAGGGCAGCTCGGCGGGGACGCCCGTGCTGGTGGTGCGGGACTGCGGGATGCGCCCGCCGCGCGGCCGGGTCGTCTCGGGGCCCTGGCAGTCGGTGCTGACCGTGCTGCCGTATCTCAGCCCCGTGGCTCCCCGGCTGGTACGGCAGGCGCGGCTCGTCGGGGTGCAGCGCGTCTCCCCGGACGAGGCGGCGGAGCTCGGCCGCACCATGGCACTACTGCGAACAGATGTGGACGCTCTGCCCACCCTGCCCGACGGCCTCACGCTCTGGTGCACCGACCGTGACCGGCAGTATGTGATGACGCAGCCGACCGACGCCGAAATCGGGTTGCTGGGTTCGCCGCGAAGGATGGACTGAATCAGCCATCGCCTGAGGCGAATTGCACTTTCAGCGGAATTTGCCCCGTTCTCCCCTTGTTCCAACCTCCGCTATAGGGCGGTTTGTTCACTGGAGGGGGCGACTCGCAGGCTGCCTGCGGGCCGAACGTGACACCGCGGACCGACCGTGATGGAGTGGACGGGCCTGCCGATGTGGGCGGCGTGGTGATTAGGCTGGTACCGGGCGCGACGCCAGTACCCACGGACCAGGTGCCGCCCCCGAGGGGGAGAGCCCGTGGATCGGACGACCTCGATTCGACCAAGCCCTACAGGTATTGGCCGCCCCCGCACGGCATGAGGGTGCTCGACCACACCAGGAGGAATTGTGAGCAGCGATCGGGACGGGATCCGCGGGGGCTGGGCGACGCCCGGCGATGATCAGCCCGACGCGGAGGCTGCCGTCGAGATGACGGGCGAGTTCACCATCGACTACGCGCCGCCTGCCTGGTACACGCAGAGCGCGTCCGGGGACTCGGGGAACTCGGGTGAATCGAGGTCCGATTCGTCCCAAGACTCCGGTTCCGGGCACTCCGGCGCTGCGGCCTCTCCGACCCCTCCGGCTCCCGTACCCGTCCCCCCGACCCCTCCGGCTCCCGTACCCGTCCCCCCGACCCCTCCGGCTCCGGCCCCCGCGCCCGCGCCCGCGCCCGCGCCCGCCGCAACCTCCACCCCTGCGTCGCCGCCGACCCCGGAGTCCGGGTCCGGGCCGACTCCGCCCGCGCACACCGCTGCGCCGGCGCCCTTTGTGCCGCCCCCGCCCGTGCCGATGCCTGGCGTGCCGTTCGCGCCGCCTCCGCCTGCTCCCGCGCCGGGAGTCGCGTTTCCGCCCGCCGCGCCGTCGGCCGGGGAGCACGGTGGGGTACCCAAGTTGCCTGAGGGGAGTGGGTTCGAGCCGCATCCGCCGGTCGCCCCCGTCCCGGACGCGGCGCCGGCGCCTCACGTGCCTCAGATCCATCAACCCCCGCAGGCGCCTCAGGCCCCTGAGCCCGCTCCTGCCCCGCAGGCACACGAGGAGGCCGAGGCCGGGAACGGGGACCTGGAGAGCGGTGCCACCATGCGCTTCTCGGCGGCCTCCCTGAAGCAGGAGATCGCTGACCGCGAGGCCGCCGTAGAGGCTGAGACGAAGGCCGGGACCGACGGCGAGGCCGACGCCGAGCCCGACGCCGATGCCGAGTCTCGTGAGCCGTCCGAAGGCGGCTCCCCGGGGGCGCCGGAGGACGCCGGTGTCGTCGAGGACACCGACGGTGGCACGCCGGCCGACGACAGCGACGCCGACGCGCCCACCGACGCAGCCGAGCCCAAGCTCGCCGACGGCACCGACGACGACGCTCCCGCCACCCCCGAGTCAGGCGAGGCCGTCGAGCCCACCGACGCCGACGCGACGACCCCGCAGGGCGACGCCGCCCAGGACAACGCCGCAGCCGCGCCGGCGGCACCCGACGCGCCCTCGGCCTGGACTCCCCCGCCCGCCCCGAACAGTGGCGTGCCACCCCTGCCGCCCACGTACCAGCCGGCGGCCCCGGCCCCCGCCGCCCAGTGGCCGGCACAGCCGCAGGCCCAGCCTCAGCAGCCGTACCCCAGCGCGCCCACGCCACCGTCGGAGCCGCAGCCCACGGCTGCCCAGGGCCGGCCGCCCCTGCCTCCGCAGCAGCCGCCCGTTCCGCCTCAGCAGCACCCCGCCTGGCCGCCGACCCATGCACCGGCTCCGCAGGGCCCCGACGTCCCACAGCAGCCCACACCCGAGTCCCAGGCCGAACCGGGCTACGGCTTCCCCCACCCGGGCACCCCCAACGCCCAGCAGGGCTACGGCTTCCCCCACCCCGGCACCCCCAACGCCCAGCAGGGCTACGGCTTCCCCCACCCCGGCACCCCCAACGCCCAGCAGGGCCACGGCTTCCCCCACCCCGGCACCCCCAACGCCCAGCAGGGCTACGGCTTCCCCAACCCGAGCGCACCCAACCCGCAGCAGGGCTACGGCTTCCCCCAGCCCCCGGCGCAGCATCAGGGGTCCGCCCAACCCGGTGTGCCCCAGCCCGGCGTGCCCGCGCAACCGGCGCAGCCCAACACCCCGCACCCTCAGCAGCCCCCCGCGGACGCCGCGCAGGGCCAGGCCCAAGTCCCGCACCAAGGCCACGGCCTGCCCCAGCCCCAGGCCCCGGCGCAGCAGCACCCACAAGCGCCTCACGTTCCCCAGCAACACCCGCAGCACCCGCACCAGCCGCAGCCTCAGCCTCCGGCCCCACCCACCGACCCCCGCCTCGGCACCGCCTGGCCGCAGCCGCTCCAGCACGACCAGCGTCAGCCCACCAACCCCGGTGCGGCGCCGCTCGGTTACACCGCGGCTGTCGAGCTGTCCTCCGACCGGCTGCTCAACAACAAGAGGCAGAAGGCGAAGAGCGGGCGTCCGGCCGCCGCCGTGTCGCGGTTCAAGCTGGGCGCCAAGAAGGAGGAGGCGGAGCGGCAGCAGAAGCTGCAGCTGATCCGGACGCCGGTGCTGTCCTGCTACCGCATCGCCGTGATCAGCCTCAAGGGCGGCGTCGGCAAGACCACGACCACCACCGCCCTCGGCTCGACCCTCGCCATCGAGCGTCAGGACAAGATCCTCGCGATCGACGCCAACCCGGACGCCGGCACGCTCGGCCGGCGGGTGCGCCGGGAGACCGGGGCCACCATCCGTGACCTCGTCCAGGCGATCCCGTACCTCAACTCGTACATGGACATCCGGCGGTTCACCTCGCAGGCCCCCTCCGGGCTGGAGATCATCGCCAACGACGTCGACCCGGCCGTCTCGACCACCTTCAACGACGAGGACTACCGGCGCGCGATCGACGTGCTCGGCAAGCAGTACCCGGTCATCCTCACCGACTCGGGAACCGGCCTGCTCTACAGCGCCATGCGCGGTGTGCTCGACCTCGCCGACCAGCTCATCATCATCTCGACGCCGTCCGTGGACGGTGCGAGCAGCGCCAGTACGACGCTGGACTGGCTGTCCGCGCACGGCTACGCCGACCTGGTCTCACGCTCGATCACCGTCATCTCGGGTGTGCGCGAGACCGGAAAGATGATCAAGGTCGAGGACATCGTGTCCCACTTCGAGACGCGGTGCCGGGGCGTCATCGTCGTCCCGTTCGACGAGCATCTCGCCGCCGGCGCCGAGGTCGACCTCGACATGATGCGTCCCAAGGTGCGGGAGGCGTACTTCAACCTCGCGGCGATGGTCGCCGAGGACTTCGTACGTCACCAGCAGATGCACGGCCTGTGGACCAGCGACGGCAACCCGCCCCCGGTCGCCGCCCCGCCGATGCCGGGCCAGCACTACCCCGCTCAGCCGATGCCCGGCCAGCCGGCACCGGAACACCCGATGCCCGGCCAGCCCATGCCCGGTCAGTACGCCGCCCCCGACCAGCCGTATCCGCCCCAGCCGGGCCACCCGGCGTACCCGGGCCACCCGACGCAGCCCGGCCAGCCCGCTCCCCCGCACCAGCAGGCCCAGCACCCCCAGCACCCCCAGCACCCCCAGCACCCGGGTTACGGTTACCCGCAGCCCGGCCGGCCCGAGGGGCCGCCCTCCCAGCAGTGACGGACGGCTGCCACGAGACGGAGAGACGATGAAAGGCGGCCGGTGCACACAAGCACCGGCCGCCCTTCATGGCGTCACGACAAGGGCGCCGTCTACGACCCCGAACCCTCCGCCGCCGCGATCAGCTCCCGGCACTGCTTCACGTCCTCCGCCATCCGCTCCAGCAGAGCCTCAAGCGTGTCGAACTTCGCCTGCCCGCGCACGAACGCCAGGAAGTCGACGGCGACATGCAGCCCGTAGAGATCCAGCCCCACGCGGTCGATGGCGTACGCCTCGACCGTGCGCTCGGTTCCGTCGAACTGTGGGTTGGTGCCCACGGAGATCGCGGCCGGCATGGCCTCGCCCGCCGCCTCAAGCCACCCGGCGTACACCCCGTCGGCGGGGATCGCGGTGTGCGGCAGCGTCTCGACGTTGGCCGTGGGGAAGCCCAGTTCGCGGCCGCGCTGAGCGCCCCTTACGACGACGCCCTCGACGCGGTGCGGGCGGCCGAGGATCTCCGCGGCGCCCGCCACGTCCCCTGCCGCGACCAGCCTGCGCGTCAGCGTCGACGAGAACGGCTCGCCGCCGCCCGCATCGCCCGACACGAACAGGTCGATCACCTCGACATCGAAGTCGTAGACCTTGCCCTGTTCGGCCAGGAACTCCACGTTTCCGGCGGCGCGGTGGCCGAAGCGGAAGTTGGGGCCCTCGACGACCGCCTTGGCGTGCAGCTTGTCGACCAGGACCTTGACCACGAAGTCGGCGGGCGACAGCTTCGAGAACTCCGCCGTGAAGGGCAGGATCAGCAGCGCGTCCACGCCGAGGCCGGCCATCAGCTCGGCGCGCCGGTGGTGCGGGGCGAGCAGCGGCGGGTGGCTGCCGGGGCGGACGACCTCGCTGGGGTGCGGGTCGAAGGTGACGACGACGGCCGGGATGCCCAGCTCGCGGGCGCGTTCCACGGCGTGCCGGATGATCAGCTGGTGCCCGCGGTGGACACCGTCGTAGGAGCCGATGGTGACGACGCTGCGCCCCCAGTCCTCGGGGATGTCCTCCAAGCCACGCCAGCGCTGCACTGTGACCGCTCCTCGAACCCGTGTCCGTCTATGCCTCTTACGCAGGTCTAAGGGTGCCATGCCGAAGGGGTCCGGCCCGCACCGGCATGGGGGCTGTGACCTGACGCACGTGCTCCTCGGCATACCGGAAGCCTTACGCCGGCCAGACTCTCGATCATCCGACGGGTGCTGGGGCCGACCACCGCGGCCCACTCCTGTGGAGCGTCGTTCAGCCAGTACGCGACGCGGGCGGCGAAGCCGGGAAGCTCGCGGCCGAGGTCGAGGAGCGCGCGGTCGAAGCGGGTGGCTCCCGCCGGAGTGCGGACGAGGAGCATGCCCGTGCGATGGACCAGGGCACGCAGTCCGTCCCCACCGTGCCGGGCGGCGGCACGCAGCAGGGCTTCCAGGACGGGCGGGGCCTCCTCGTGGACGAGGAGGAAGTCGCACAGCTCGCGGCGCAGGGCGCGGGAGACGGTGGCACCCGGTGCGCCGAGAACGCCGGCGAGCGCCACCCTCAGCTGCTCGGGCCCCCCGTCCAGCAAGCCTGCGACCAGGGCGAACAGCACGTCCTTGGCATCACGGCACCGGTCGGCGCGCCCGACATCCGCACCGCGGCACCGGTCTGCGCGCTCGACATCGACACCGCGACACCCGTCGCCGCCGCCCCACCCGCCGCCGCCGCGGCCACCACTCCCCCGGTCCTCCCGCCCATCCCACTGGTCCCACTCGTCCCGCTCGTCCCGCTCGTCCCGCCCGGAACCGACCACGCCCCGCCCCTCCGAGCACCCGCAACCAGCGTCCAGCCGCCCATCGACGTACGCGGCCACCGGCGCCGCCCAGCCCACCCGCAGCGCCACGGCCTCCCGGACCACCTCGGCGACTCTCCGCGCCGTCACCGGACGCCGCGCCCCGCCGACCGCGAACAGCGCATCGGCGAGAGCGGACAGCGCCTCCCCCGTGTCCCCCTGCCGCAGCCGGGCCCGGAAGGCGCCGAGTACCGGCTCCGGGTGGGTCGCCAGGGCGGTCACCAGCGCGCTCGCCGGCAGCTGCGGATCGCCCGCCGCGAAGTGCTCGACGGCCCGGGGCAGATACCTGGCCCGGGTGTGCGGATCGCGTACGAGAAGGGCGAGCGCCCCGCCGTGCAGCGCGACGTCGGCGGGGCGTGCCAGCAGGGTGAGCGCGGCGTAGCGCAGCAGCTCGCGGTCGGTCTCGTCCCGTGTGTGCGGCGCGGCGCGCAGCCCGTACACCATGGCAGAGCCCCGCCACCGCGACCGCTCGTCGTACGCCCACCGTTCCACGGCCCGGCACACGGCGGAGGGCTCCTCCTCCGCGAGTACGCCGAGCAGTTCGTCGCCCCGTCGGTGCGCGCTGCCGGCCAGCGCCTCCATGAGGTCGTCCGGCGCCCGGTGCCGGTGCGTGTGCAGCAGCGCCTGCGCGGCCGTCGCCACGGTCGCGTGCGGCGCCGCCGGGAGCGCCCGTTCGTCGTCGAACCAGCGGGTGAGGTGCCGCTGCACGGCCTTCGGGTCGGCGGCGAGCAACTGTGCGGCGGCGTCGAGGTACCGGTCCCCGCCGACCGGTCCGGTGTCGGCGAGGACCAGGCGGCGCAGCAGGTCGAGGCGCTCGGCGCCGGCAAGGGCCGGCTCCCTCCAGAAGGCGGGCCCGAACTCCGCCGGAACGGCCCGTCCCTGCCGCCGCCAGTCGACGATCGTCTCGGCGAGCAGCCGCAACACCCGCAGATACGGCGTGGCGTCCGGCACCCGGCGCAGCGTCTCGCCGAGCAGCCGTGCCGCCCACCAGGAGCGCGGGTCGTCGTCCAGGGCGTGGAGCAGCTCCTCCAGGCGAACGGAGAGCCGGTGTGCGCCGTGCTGCCGCGCGAGCAGCAACAGCGCCTCGACGACCGGGCCGATGCGATGGTGCGGGACGGGGTCCGGGTGCTCGGCGTCCGAGGCGGGGTGGTGAACCAGCGCACGCAGTGCCTCGTCCAGATCGAGGTGGGTGCCCTGGATCCAGTCGGCGAATTCCTCGTGGGCGAAGCGGTAGCCGGTACCGGCGGGGACGAGAAGGCCCTCGGTCAGGACCGCGGACGCCCAGCCGGTGCCGCCGCCGAGCCGGGCCGGGGCCGGGCCCCACGGAAAGAGCTCCTCGAACGCGCCGCGGGCGAGCTCGCCCTGTCCGGACCCCAGACTGCGCCGGGCGGCCTCGTGCACCTGTCCGGCGACCCTTGCCGCCAGCCGCCGTACGGCGCTGCCGTGCAGGCCGTTCCCGGCGGCGAGCCGCAGGGCCGTGCGCAGGCACATCAGGTCCAGGTGGGCGGCGAGGACGTCGTGCCGGTCCAGCGGTCCGGTCCACAGGGCGTCCGGGACGGCGTCCAGGACCTCGGCGAGGAGCCGGAGGGTGAGCGGATGACGGGCGTCGGGGCCGGCGAGGGCTCCTTCGGGGAGGCCGTGGCGGACACGGGCGCGTCGGGCCTCGCCCTCGTCGAGGCCGCCCAGGGGGACGCAGGGCGGCAGACCGGCGGGACCGGCGCCGGGGTGCAGGCATTCCTCGGGGAATTCGGCCCCCGCCCGCTCCCAGTACTCCGCACGGCACGCCACGACCAGACGCACCCCCTCCTCCCGCAGCCACCGCACGGTCCCCTCCGTCCATGCGGGCAGAGCGCGGGCCGCCTCGGGTGGCATCTCCTCCGGAGAGTCGAGCAGCAGGAGCAGCGGGCGGCCCGCGGCCCGGGCGACGGCGGCGAGGCGTTCCGGGCCGGTGTCACCGAGAGGCGCGCGGCCGCTCCCGCCGGGAAGGGCCACGGCGCCGAACCCCTCGGGGCAGCCACCGCCGGTCCCCACCCCGTCATGCCGGGCCACCCCCACCAGACGTCCGGACCACTCGCCTTCGACCACCGCCCCTCCTGGAACTACCCCGCCCCCAGCCACCACCCCTCCCGGAACAACCCCGCCCCCAGCCACCACCACACCCCGCGCCGCCCGGCTCAGCACGCGCCGTACCGCGTCCGCCACCGACTCGTCCCCGTCCCGCAGATCGGCTCCCCGCAGCCGTACCGTCGGTGCCGGGCGCGCACCCCGGCCGCGCCGGGCGGCGAGCGCCGCGAGTTCCGTCGTACGACCGCTGCCCGGCGCCCCGACGAGCGCGAGGACGAGGGCCTGCCCGTCGGCGAAGGCCGCGAACTCCCGGATGACGGCGGCCCGTTCGACGGGTTCGACAGGTTCGCCGGTCTGCTCGCGCAGGGAGACGAGCCCCTCCTGCCCGGCGGGCGCCGCAGCCGCAGTCGCCGCCGTCAGTTCGAGCACGCCGCCGAGATTGAGATCGGCTCCGTAGGCGGGCACCGCCGCCGCGTTGGCGGCGAGCACGGCGGCCAGCGGGCCGCTCTCGGCCGGCCGCAGCGGCACGGCGAAGCCGCAGTCGCGGTGACCGGTGTGCAGCGCGGTCCCGAGCAGGGCGACGACGGCACCGGTGGCGGCGTCGACGACCGGACCCCCGGCCGCCCCACCGCCCAGCCGCAGCGCGTCCCGCCCGGCCGTGCCGATCGCCAGTTCCAGTACGTCGTCGAGCTGACGGAAGCGGTCCGTGGCCGTGTACGTCACCCCCGACACCGCTCCCAGCACCCGCGCCTCACGCCAGCCGCCCGCGGCGATCCGCACATACGTGCCGGTCGCGACCCGGTCCCGCACAGTGATCGGCAGGGGCCGCACGCCGAGCCCCTCGGCGTGCACGAGGGCCAGGTTCCGCTCCGGCAGGGGGGTGACCGCCCCGGCGGGCACCACACAGCTGCGGGTTCCCGCGCACAGCACCAGACGGCTCAGTCCGTCGACGGCCTCGTGGCTGGTCAGGACGGTGCCGTGATGGTCGGCGACGAAGCCGGTGCCGCGCGGGCGCCCGGCGAGGTCGTGGATGCGGACGAGGCCGCCGTCGCCGGGGCCGGGGCCGGGCGCGCCCTCCTGCGGTGCGGTCCTCCGGTCCGGTACCGCCATGGTCGAACCTCCCCGCCGTACCGCCGTACCTCTGTGCTCCGAGGTCGACGGTAGGGGCGAGATGATCAGGGAAACAGCACGCCAGGCGAACGCGCCCCCCTGCACACCCCTGGTTCACTCCGAGCGCCCGCCTGGGCGGGTGAACGGACCGGGGTCGCTGGATACACCCTAGGGGTGGGGGAACCGATGGGGGGACCGTGGAGCGGCGGGAGTGCAGGACCCCGTGACCGCCGCTCCACGGGCAGACGAAGGTGAGCCGTCAGCCGAAGACGGCGAGGCTCTTGGCCTTGCCCCGCTGCGCCTCCACGAGTGCGAGGAAGCGGCCCTCGGGATCGAACACGGCCACCGGCCCGGCCCCCGCGTACTCGTCGGGCATGTCGAGGCGTACGCCGTTCAGAAGCAGCCGGGCCCGTCTGCCGTCCACGTCCCAGCGCCGGAACGCGGCGGTCGCCGCCTCGGCGATCGGCATCACCGTCAGCTCCTTTTGGAGCTGGTCCAGGGTGCGGGCCGAGTCGAGCTTGTACGGGCCGACGCGCGTGCGGCGCAACGCGGTGAGGTGCCCGCCGACGCCCAGGTCGCCGCCCAGGTCACGGGCGAGGGCACGGATGTAGGTGCCGGAGGAGCACACCACCGAGACGACCAGGTCGAGCACGGGGGTGCCGTCCTCTGCGACGGCCTCCCGGACGTCGTACACGCCGAACGACGAGACGGTGACGGGCCTGGCCGGGATGTCGAAGTCCTCGCCCTCCCGGGCCCGCTTGTACGAGCGCACCCCGTCGATCTTGATGGCGCTGACCTTGGACGGCACCTGCATGATGTCACCGGTCAGCTTGGCCACCCCCGCGTCGACGGCTTCCCGGGTGACCTCCGAGGCGTCCACCGACCCCGTGATCTCGCCCTCGGCGTCGTCCGTGACGGTGGTCTGGCCCAGGCGGATCGTGCCCAGGTACTCCTTCTCGGTCAGCGCGAGGTGCCCGAGGAGCTTGGTCGCCCGCTCGACGCCGAGGACGAGGACGCCCGTCGCCATCGGGTCGAGGGTGCCGGCGTGGCCGACGCGGCGCGTCCTGGCGATGCCCCGCATCTTGGCGACCACGTCGTGCGAAGTGAAGCCCGACGGCTTGTCGACGATGACAAGGCCGTCGGGCGTGGAGTGCTTCTGGGTCATGCGCTGGCGTCGTCCTCGTCCTCACCCGGCTTCTTGTACGGGTCGGCGTCACCGGCGTAGGCGGCGCCCGCCGACGCCTCGCGCACCTTCTCGTCGGACTGGCGGGCCTTGTCGAGGAGGTCCTCGATGGTCCTGGCGGTGTCCGGGAGCGCGTCGGCCACGAAGGTGAGCGTCGGCGTGAACTTCACGCCGGCCGCCTTGCCGACCTCGGAGCGCAGGATGCCCTTGGCGCTCTCCAGACCGGCGGCCGCGGCCGTCCGCTCCTCCTCGTCCCCGTACACGGTGTAGAAGACGGTCGCCTCCCGCAGATCGCCCGTCACCCGGGTGTCCGTGATGGTGACGTGCGAGCCGAGCCGCGGGTCCTTGATCCCGCGCTGCAGCTTCTGGGCCACCACCTCTCGGATGAGGTCCGCCAGCCTCTTGGCGCGCGCGTTGTCGGCCACTGGTCCGTCTCCCGTTCTTTCCTGATCTACGTTCTCTGGTCAGTCGTCGTCGCCGTGGAAGCGGCGTCTCACCGACAGCAGTTCCACCTCGGGGCGCCCGGCGACCAGGCGCTCGCACCGGTCGAGCACGTCGCTGATGTGCCCGGCGTCGCCGGACACCACCGCAAGCCCGATCCGGGCCCTGCGATGGAGGTCCATGTGGTCCACCTCGGCCGCGCTCACCGCGTACTTCCGCTGGAGTTCCGCGACGATCGGGCGGACGACGGAGCGCTTCTCCTTCAGCGACCGTACGTCGCCGAGGAGGAGGTCGAAGGACAGCGTCCCCACATACATGTGTGCAACCGGTTCACCCGCCGGTCCGGGATCGACGGCCCCGCCGGCTGGAACGGGCGGGGACATCAAGAACGGTACCGCGCCCTTGCCGGGGGCTCGACCGGGTTTTGCCCGGGGTTGCCGGGCAGCGGCGACCCCGTGGCAAACACGGTGGCCGACGGGCACAAGACCCGTCGGCCACCGTCAGCCACCGGCTGTCACACCCGCGGCTTCTCGCGCATCTCGTACGTCGCGATGACGTCGTCGACCTTGATGTCGTTGAAGTTGCCGAGGTTGATACCGCCCTCGAACCCTTCGCGGATCTCGGTGACGTCGTCCTTGAAGCGACGCAGACCCTCGATGTTGAGGCTCTCCGCGACCACCTTGCCGTCGCGGATGAGGCGTGCCTTGGTGTTGCGGCGCACCTCGCCGGAGCGGATGAGCACACCCGCGATGTTGCCCAGCTTGGACGACTTGAAGACCTCGCGGATCTCCGCCGTGCCGAGCTCGACCTCTTCGAACTCCGGCTTCAGCATGCCCTTCAGGGCCGCCTCGATCTCCTCGATCGCCTGGTAGATGACCGAGTAGTAGCGGACGTCCACACCCTCGCGCTCGGCCATCTGCGCCGCGCGGCCGGCCGCACGGACGTTGAAGCCGATCACGATGGCGTCCGAGCCCATCGCCAGGTCGATGTCGGACTCCGTGACCGCACCGACGCCGCGGTGCAGGACCCGGATGTCGACCTCTTCGCCGACGTCGAGCTGGAGCAGCGAGGACTCCAGGGCCTCGACGGAGCCAGAAGCGTCACCCTTGATGATCAGGTTGAGCTGCTGGACCTCGCCGGCCTTGAGCACCTTGTCCAGGTCCTCCAGGGAGACCCTGCGGGTGCGCTTGGCGAAGGCCGCGTTGCGCTCGCGCGCCGCGCGCTTCTCGGCGATCTGACGGGCCGTACGGTCCTCGTCGACGACCAGGAAGTTGTCGCCGGCGCCCGGGACGTTGGTCAGGCCCAGGACCTGGACCGGCGTCGACGGACCCGCCTCGGCGACGTTGTTGCCGTTGTCGTCGAGCATGGCGCGCACCCGGCCGTAGGCGTCGCCCACGACCATCGTGTCGCCGACCCGCAGCGTGCCTCGCTGGACGAGGACCGTCGACACGGCACCACGGCCGCGGTCGAGACGGGACTCGATCGAGATGCCCTGCGCGTCCTGGGCCGGGTTGGCCCGCAGGTCGAGCGAGGCGTCGGCCGTGAGGATCACGGCCTCCAGCAGCGAGTCGATGTGCAGACCCTGCTTGGCGGAGATGTCGACGAACATGGTGTCGCCGCCGTACTCCTCGGCCACCAGGCCGTACTCGGTCAGCTGACCGCGCACCTTGGTCGGGTCGGCACCCTCGACGTCGATCTTGTTCACCGCGACCACGATCGGCACGTCGGCCGCCTTGGCGTGGTTGAGCGCCTCGACCGTCTGCGGCATGACGCCGTCGTTGGCCGCGACGACCAGGATCGCGATGTCCGTCGACTTCGCACCGCGGGCACGCATGGCGGTGAACGCCTCGTGACCCGGGGTGTCGATGAAGGTGATCTTGCGCTCTTCGTCGTTGACCTCGGTCGCGACCTGGTAGGCACCGATGTGCTGGGTGATGCCACCGGCCTCGCCCGCGATGACGTTCGTCTTGCGGATGGCGTCGAGCAGGCGGGTCTTACCGTGGTCGACGTGACCCATGACGGTCACGACCGGCGGACGGACGACCAGGTCCTCCTCGGAGCCCTCGTCCTCGCCGAACTCGATGTCGAAGGACTCGAGCAGCTCGCGGTCCTCCTCCTCGGGGCTGACGATCTGAACCGTGTAGTTCATCTCGCCGGCCAGGAGCTCCAGCGTCTCGTCGGAGACGGACTGGGTCGCGGTGACCATCTCGCCGAGGTTCATCATGACCGCGACGAGCGACGCCGGGTTGGCGTTGATCTTCTCCGCGAAGTCGGTGAGTGACGCACCGCGCGACAGGCGAATGGACTCGCCGTTGCCGCGAGGCAGCATCACACCGCCGACCGACGGGGCCTGCATGGCCTCGTACTCCTGGCGCCGCTGCCGCTTCGACTTGCGGCCACGGCGCGCGGGACCGCCGGGACGGCCGAAGGCGCCCTGCGTGCCACCACGGCCACCGGGACCACCGGGACGACCGCCGAAGCCGGGACGGCCACCGCCGCCACCGAAGCCACCGCCGCCACCACCGGGGCCGCCGCCACCGGGACGACCGGCGAAACCGCCGCCGCCGCCCGGACGGCCGCCACCGCCGCCGCCACCGGGACGACCGGCGAAACCGCCGCCGCCACCGGGACGACCGCCACCGCCGCCACCGGGACGACCGGCACCGGCCGGGCCGCGACCGCCGCCGGGACCCGGGCGCGGGCCGGCAGCGGGACGCTGCGGCATCATGCCGGGGTTCGGACGGGGCCCCGCGGGACCGCCGCCGGGACGCGGGGCACCGCCCTGCGGACGAGGCATCGAGCCGGGGCTCGGACGGGAGCCCGGAGCCTGCGGACGCGGACCGCCGCCCTGGCCACCAGGACCCTGCGGACGGGGACCGGCACCGGGGCCACCGGGGCCACCACCGGGACGCTGACCCTGCGGACGGGGCGCCTGCGGGCGCGCCATGCCGGTGGAGCCACCGGAGGTGAAGGGGTTGTTACCCGGACGGGGACCGGCCGGACGGGCGCCGGGACGCGGCGCGGAGGCGCCGGGACGCGGGCCCTGACCACCGGGGCGCTGGCCCTGACGGTCCTGGCCACCCGGACGGGCGCCACCGGGCTTGGGGACACCGGGACGGGCGCCGCCCGGCTTGGGGCCGGACGCGGCGGCCGGGGCCGGGGCCGCCGGCGGAGCGGTGAACTCCGGAGCGGCCGGGGCCGGACGCGGCGCGGGCTTGGGGCCCGGCGTCGGACGCGGACCGGAGGACGGCGCGGGCGCCGGGGCCGCGGGAGCCGCGGGCTGCTGGGCAGCGGCGGGCTTGGGGGCGGCCGGCTTGGGGGCAGCCGGACGTGCCGCCTGCGCCGGTGAGGGCGCGCCGGGCTTGGGGGCGGCCTTCCGGGGGGCGGGCTTCGCGGCGGACCTGCCGTTGCCGCTGCCCTGCTGGAAGGCGTCAGTCAGTTTGCGTACTACGGGCGCCTCGATCGTCGAGGACGCCGATCGGACGAATTCACCGAGTTCCTGGAGCTTGGCCATGACGACCTTGCTCTCGACACCGAACTCCTTGGCGAGTTCGTAGACCCGGACCTTAGCCACTTCGCTCCTTTGAGGTCCGGGTTGCGGCCGGACCGTCGCTAGTTCATGGGCGTACTCATCGCGTACTCATCGAGTGCTCATCGCAATCTCGACCTGCTTTCGACTCGCGAGGTACCAGGCCGCACGGGGGGTTCCGTACGGCAAGCTTTCCTACCGTGTTGCCTGCTCGGCCACTGTCGTCCGCTCGACGTACCGGCGCAACGCCTTTGTGTCGAGCGCTCCCGGGGCGCGCAACGCCCGCGTGAACGCCCGGCGACGTATCGCCTGGTCGAGACAGACCAAGGCGGGGTGTACATAGGCACCCCGGCCGGGCAGCGTACCGCGAGGATCGGGGACGCATGCGTCCTTGATCGCCACGATGCGCAGCAGCTCGGTCTTGGCCGCTCGCTCCCGGCACCCGACACAGGTGCGTTCCGGGCATGCGCGGGCACGCGTCCGGCCAGACACTGCTAAGTCTACCTCCCCGTAGCGACCTCACCCCTTCGGGGCAGAGATCGAACAGTTGCAGCACGTGGAACTGTCGTGATCCAACCCACTCGGGGCCGAGATCTATTCCCCCGGCTGTTCGGTGTCCGGACGGATGTCGATCCGCCAGCCGGTGAGCCGGGCCGCAAGCCGGGCATTCTGCCCTTCCTTGCCGATCGCCAGGGACAGCTGGTAGTCCGGGACCGTCACGCGCGCGGAGCGCGCCGTCAGGTCGACGACCTCGACCTTGGACACCCGGGCGGGGGACAACGCGTTCGCCACCATCTCGGCCGGGTCGTCCGACCAGTCGACAATGTCGATCTTCTCACCGTTGAGCTCGGCCATCACGTTGCGCACCCGCCCGCCCATCGGGCCGATGCAGGCGCCCTTGCCGTTCAGGCCCGAACGGGTGGACCGGACGGCGATCTTGGTGCGGTGGCCGGCCTCGCGGGCGATGGCGGCGATCTCGACGGACCCGTCGGCGATCTCCGGCACCTCCAGCGCGAAGAGTTTCTTCACCAGATTGGGATGCGTACGGGACAGGGTCACCGACGGACCCCGGACGCCCTTGGCCACCCGTACGACGTACGACCGCAGCCGCATCCCGTGCGGATAGGTCTCGCCGGGCACCTGCTCCTGCACCGGCAGGATGGCCTCCAGCTTGCCGATGTCGACCAGCACGTTCTTCGGGTCGCGGCCCTGCTGCACCACGCCGGTGACGATGTCGCCCTCGCGGCCGGCGTACTCGCCGAGCGTGGCGTCGTCCTCGGCGTCGCGCAGCCGCTGCAGGATGACCTGCTTGGCGGTGGTCGCCGCGATCCGGCCGAAACCGGACGGGGTGTCGTCGAACTCGCGGGGCTCCTGGCCCTCTTCGAGGTCCTCGGGGTCCTCCTTCGCCCACACGGTCACGTGTCCGGTCTCCCGGTCGAGCTCCACGCGCGCGTGCCGGCGGCTTCCCTCGGTGCGGTGGTAGGCGATGAGGAGGGCCGCCTCGATCGCCTCGACCAGCAGGTCGAAGGAGATCTCCTTCTCCCGGACCAAGCCCCGCAGGGCGCTCATGTCGATGTCCACGGCTACGCCTCCTCTTCCTTCTTGTCCTTGCGGCTGAACTCGACCTGGACGCGCGCCCTGGCGATGTCACCGAAGGCGAGCCTGCGCGCGGTGGGCTTGCGCCCCTTGACGCCCGGCACCTCCAGCTCGACACCCTCGTCGTCGACGGTGAGGATCCTGGCGACCAGCTCGCCGCCCTCCGCCAGCTGGAAGCCGACCAGCCGGCCCGTGGCGCGCACGTAGTGGCGGTGCTGAGTGAGGAGGCGTTCCGCGCCCGGGGTTCCCACCTCAAGGGTGTATTCGCCCTCGCCCATCGCGTCCGTCTCGTCGAGCTTCGCCGAGAGCGCACGGCTCACATCGGCGATCTGGTCGAGATCCGCCCCGGTGTCGGAGTCGACGACGACACGCAGCACTCTCTTGCGTCCGACCGAGTCCACCGCGATCTCTTCGAGATCCAGACCCTGGGAGGTGACGAGCGGTTCGAGCAGTTCTCGCAGCCTCTCGCTGTGGGTGGTGCTCATCCGGGTGACTCCTCGGCCGCGTGTGCTGTTGTGGGAAGGTCGCGTGTCTGGTGAAAGGGTATCCGGTCCCGGACGGTGATGCCGTCCACCTGGGTCTGTGCGGTGCCGATGAGTGGACTCGGACACGTGCGCGGGTACCGTGATCACGGGCGAGCCGCCCGGTCCCTTCGTACGAGCCTTCGAGGACGTCAGCCGTGCCGTATTCCCTGCCGCCGCGCATGCCCTCGGGGCCGCGCAGAAGGACCCTGCTCGCCTCCGCCGCGGGCACCGCCCTGCTCACCGGCTGCTCCGGGGGCGCCGAAGGCTCGGGCACCACGGGCGGCAGCCCGTCGGCCGCCGCCCGGGCACGCGCGCGTGCGGCCCGGGACAGCGACGGGCTCGTCGCGCGGTACGACGCCGTGATCGCCGCCCATCCCGGCCTCGCGGAGCGGCTGCGGCCGCTGCGGGACGCGGCGGTGCGGCATGCGGAGGCGTTCGGGGACGTCG
The DNA here is from genome assembly GCF_043204795.1 of Streptomyces sp. NPDC047706. NCBI lineage: Bacteria > Bacillati > Actinomycetota > Actinomycetes > Kitasatosporales > Streptomycetaceae > Streptomyces > Streptomyces sp. NPDC047706. The sequence continues at coordinate 47,997 of NZ_JBIDCW010000006.1, forward strand.
CGTCCACCTCCCGGGCTCCGGCCTCCCCCACCCCGGCGGCAACCGGCCCGGGCTCCCGGAACGTCTCCTCGACCGTCCCGGACACCGAGCGGGCCGCCCTCGCCGAGCTGGCCGCCGACGAGCGGGCGCTCGCGGACCGGCGGGCCGAGGCGCTGCTCGGCGTGCCGGGCGAGCTGGCGCGGCTGCTGGCGTCGGTCGCGGCGGCCGGGGCGGCGCACGCGTATCTGCTCACGAAGGGTGAGGGCAAGGCATGAGCGAGGCGAAGGACGGGGAGCTGCGGGCCCTGCAGGCGGCGCTGGCGGCCGAGCACGCCGCCGTGTACGGATACGGCGTGGTCGGCGGGCGGATCGGCGAGGAGCGGCGCACCGAGGCACGGGCCGCGTACGACGCCCATCGCGCCCGGCGGGACACCCTGGCGCGCCAGGTGCGCGCGCTGGGCGCCGAGCCGGTGGCCGCGGCCGCCGGGTACGCGCTGCCGTTCGAGGTGACCGACCGGGAGACGGCCGTACGGCTCGCCGCCGAGCTGGAGGAGCGCCTGGCCGGTGTCTACTCCGACCTGGTGCGGGCGGGCGGCGACAGGCTGCGGGGCACGGCCGCGGCCGCGCTGCGGGAAGCGGCGGTGCGGGCGGTGCGCTGGCACGGCCGGAGCGTAGCCTTCCCTGGGCTCGCCGAGCGGGCCGGTGCCGCCTCGGCGCCGGCGGCACCGACGGCGTGACGCGTACCGGAAGGGGACATCTCGCGTATGGCTTTCGAACCGCCGCAGCGGCTGGTCAGGGCGCTCGGTGAGACGGCGGCATCCGGTGACGACTGGCTGGAGAAGCTGCCCGAGACGGCGCGACAGGCCGTTGCTCTACGCGAGTTGACCGTGGAACGGGTGCAGGTGCCGGGCGGCCGGAGCAGCCTGGTGCTGCTGGTGCGGCGGGCGGACGGCACCCCCGCGGTGCTGAAGCTGGCCCCGCCGCGGGCCCGTCCCGGGAGCGAGCGGGCCGCGCTGGCGCACTGGGGCGGTCTCGGCGCCGTACAGCTGCTCGAACCGGCCGGTGAGGGCGGTGCGCTGCTGCTGGAGCGGCTGCATCCGGAGGTGTCGGTGCGGTCGCTGCCCGAGGCGAAGGCCCTGCTGGAGGCGGCGGGGACGCTGCGGAAGCTGTGGGTGGAGCCTCCTGCGGGGCACCCCTTCGAGACAGTGGCCGGGCGCACCGGGCGGCAGGCGGAGGCGATGCGGGCGGGCGCCGGCGCGGACCTCGTGCCGCTGGTGGACGCGGCGCTCGCGGCGCGCGAGGAACTGCTGGCGGCGCCCCCCGAGCACCGGTTGCTGCACGGCACGTTCCGGCAGAGCAAGGTGCTCTCCGGGGGCCGGATGCCCTGGCTGGCGGTCGGCCCGGACCCGGTGGTCGGCGAGTGCGCCTTCGATCTGGCGCGGCTCGTCCGGGACCGGGTGGAGGACCTGATCGCCACACCGTCGGGCGCCTCGACCACCCGACGGCGGGTGAAGCGCCTCGCCGAGTCCCTCGACGTGGACCAGGAGCGGCTGCGCGGCTGGACGCTGTTCCGGGCGGTGGAGTCGGGCGTCCGGGCCCGCCGGGTGGGCCGTGCCCAGGACTCGGAGCTGCTGCTGGAGTTCGCGGGCTGGCTCTGAACGGGGCGAGCCCGCTCGCCCCGGACACGAGGTCGGCCCGGGCGAACCCCTCAGAGCAGCCCCCGGAGTCCGCGAGCCCGCCGTGAACCGGGGCAAGCCCTTCGCGGCTCGCCCCGGATACAGGATCAGGCGGTCAGGCGGGCGATCGCCTCCTCGACCGGGAGTTCCTCGCGCTCGCCCGTCCTGCGGTCCTTGAGCTCGACCACGCCCTCGCCCGCGCGCCGCCCGGCCACCAGGATCTGCGGTACGCCGATCAGTTCGGCGTCGGTGAACTTCACGCCCGGCGACACCCCCGCGCGGTCGTCCACCAGGACGCGGACGCCGGCCGCCGCCAGCTTCCCGGCGACGTCCAGGGCCAGTTCGGTCTGCAGGGCCTTGCCCGCGGCGACGACGTGCACGTCCGCCGGGGCGACCTCCTTGGGCCAGCACAGGCCCTTGTCGTCGGCCGTCTGCTCGGCGAGGGCGGCGACCGCGCGGGAGACGCCGACGCCGTAGGAGCCCATGGTCACGCGGACCGGCTTGCCGTTCTGGCCGAGGACGTCGAGCTTCAGCGCGTCCGCGTACTTGCGGCCCAACTGGAAGATGTGGCCGATCTCGATGGCACGGTCGAGCTTGAGGCCGGTGCCGCACTTCGGGCAGGGGTCGCCCTCCTGCACCACCACGACGTCGACGTACTCGTCGACCTCGAAGTCACGGCCCGCGACGACGTTCTTCGCGTGCATGCCCTCCTTGTTGGCACCCGTGATCCAGGAGGTGCCGGGGGCCACGCGCGGGTCGGCGACGTACGTCACCTTCTCGCCCAGGCCCTGCGGGCCGACGTAGCCGCGGACCAGGTCCGGGCGCTGCGCGAAGTCCGCCTCGGTGACCATCTCGACGGCCGCCGGGGCGAAGTGCGCCTCGACCTTGTCCAGGTCGACCTCGCGGTCGCCGGGGACACCGACCGCGACGATCTCGCCGGCCACCTTCACGAGGAGGTTCTTCAGGGTCGCGGAGGCCGGGACGCCGAGGGAGGCGGCGAGGGTCTCGATGGTGGGGGTGTCGGGGGTCGGGATCTCCTCGGCGGCCGGGACGCCGGTGGCGTCCACCGGCTTCAGCTCGTAGGTGATCGCCTCGGTGTTGGCCGCGAAGTCGCCGTTCGGGCAGTCCGCGAAGGTGTCCTCACCGGCCTCGGCCGGGGCGAGGAACTCCTCCGACTTGGAGCCGCCCATGGCGCCGGCGGTCGCGGCGCAGATGCGGTAGTCCAGGCCGAGGCGCGTGAAGATCTTCTGGTAGGCCTGCCGGTGCAGCGCGTACGACTCGGCGAGGCCCTCGTCGGCGAGGTCGAAGGAGTAGGAGTCCTTCATCAGGAACTCACGGCCGCGCAGGATGCCCGCGCGCGGACGGGCCTCGTCCCGGAACTTGCTCTGGATCTGGTAGAGGATCACCGGCAGGTCCTTGTAGGAGGACGCCTGGTCCTTCACCAGCAGGGTGAAGATCTCCTCGTGGGTGGGGCCGAGCAGGTAGTCGCCGCCCTTGCGGTCCTTCAGCCGGAACAGCTCCTGGCCGTACTCGTCCCAGCGGCCGGTCGCGTCGTACGGCTCGCGCGGCAGCAGCGCGGGCAGGAGCACCTCCTGGGCGCCGATGGCGTCCATCTCCTCGCGGACGATCCGCTCCACGTTGGCGAGGACCTTCTTGCCCAGCGGCAGCCAGGACCACACGCCGGCGGCGGTGCGGCGGACGTAGCCGGCGCGGACGAGCAGCTTGTGGCTGAGGACCTCGGCGTCCGCCGGGTCGTCGCGCAGAGTCTTCGCCATCAACTGGGACATGCGCTGGACCGATGCGTTCGCCATGGTTCTCGTACTCCTGCTGCGTAAGGGTGGTGTCAAGGAGGTTAGCCGGGCGGTACGGGACGGTGGAAATCGGTTATCGGCGCAGCGGCAGCGGGGCGCCCATCACGGCGTAGGGCATGGGGGCGCTGGGGAAGTGCACCCGGCGGGCGAGGTCCTGGTAGCCGAGGGAGCGGTAGAGGCCGCGGGCGGGGCTGTCGGTGTCGATCGCCGAGAGGATGGAGCGGGGCTCGGTCGCCGTGTCGGTGATCTCGGTGATGAGCGTCCGGCCGATGCCACGGTTCTGGTGGCTCGGGTGGACGTGCAGCTCGGTGATCACGAACGAGTCGTCGAGCCAGTCGTCGTGGCTCTGGGCGCGGAGGTAGGGCTCCACGACGGTGGACCACCAGTGGCCGCGGTCGTTCGGCATGCCGTAGACGAAGCCCACGAGGCGGCCCTCCTCGGTGGCACCGAGGGCGCGGGCGCCGGGGTAGGTCATGTGGCGCAGGACGATCTGGCGGCGGACGGCGACTTCGTCGGGGCCCAGGCCGAAGGCCGCGGCTTGGACTGCGAGGGCTTCGTCAATGTGGGCGGGGAGATCCAGGGGGCCGATGACGAGGTCCATGGCGGGGAGCTTACAGGGGGGTTTCGGTGGTCCGCGGGGTGCGGGCGGTCGCCGGCCGGTCCCGCACACGCGGCGGGACGGCCGTCGACAGACCGCGCCGCCAACGGCGTTGCCCCGGGTGCCCGCCGGGCGCGCATCCCTAGAACAGCACGCTCATGAAGGCACCGACCTCCTGGAAGCCGACCCTGTGGTACGTCCGCCTCGCCGCCGTGTTGTAGTCGTTGACGTACAGGCTGACCACGGGGGCGACGTCCGCGAGGGCGTAGCGGAGCACCGCCGCCATACCGGGCGCCGCCAGGCCCTTGCCCCGGTATTCGGGTGCCACCCAGACGCCCTGGATCTGGCAGGCACGGTCGGTCGCCGCGCCGATCTCCGCCTTGAAGACGACCTTGCCGTTCTCGTCGAGGCGGGCGAAGGAGCGGCCGTAGCCGACGAGTTCGGCGACGCGGGCCTGGTAGAGCAGGCCGCCGTCGCCGGCCAGCGGGGAGACGCCGACCTCCTCGGTGAACATCGCCACGCACGCCGGCATGATCGTCTCTATCTCGTCCTTGCGGATGCGGCGGACGTAGGGGTCCGGGGCGATGTCGGCGGGCATGCGGTCGGTGACCATGAGGGGCTGGTGGGCGCGGACCTCGCGGGCCGGGCCCCACTGCGGCTCCAGAAGGCGCCAGAGCGCGGCCGTGGGTTCGGCGGGGCCGACCACGGAGGAGCAGCGGCGGCCCGCCCGGCGGGCGCGGTCGGCGAAGGCGCGGATGGCGCGAGGGGTGGCGCAGATGGGCACGAGGTTGGCGCCCGCGTAGCAGAGGGACGTGAGCATCCCGTCCTCGTACCAGCCCCACATCTCGCCGCCGAGCCGCCACGGGTCGAGGCCTGCGACCTGGACCCGGGAGGTCACGAAGGCGTTGGCCACCGGCTCCCGGTCGAGGACGGAGAGCGCGGCGTCCAGGTCGCTCGGTTCGAGGACCCGGGAGGTGGTCTGGGTCAACACGGGCGGGGCCTCACGGGGTGGGGTCTGCTGATCTCCGCACTGTACCTGCGGAAGCTGAGCCGTGCCGCCCCGCGTCCGGTACCGCTCGATGCGAGGTGTGCGCCCGCCGGACCGGGTGGTTCGCGTGGCCGGGCGGGCGCGGGTCTCGTGCGACTGGTCGCGGTCCCCGCGCCCCTGTGCGGTGTCGTCAGCCCGCCACCGAGACGGACGGCTCGCCCGAGGTCACGCCGTCCGCCTCCATCTGTTCGGCCAGCTTCATGGCCTCTTCGATGAGGGTCTCGACGATCTTGGACTCGGGGACGGTCTTGATGACCTCGCCCTTGACGAAGATCTGCCCCTTGCCGTTGCCGGAGGCGACGCCGAGGTCGGCCTCGCGGGCCTCACCGGGACCGTTCACCACACAGCCCATGACCGCCACGCGCAGCGGGACCTCCATGCCGGTCAGACCGGCGGTGACCTCCTCGGCCAGCTTGTACACGTCCACCTGGGCACGGCCGCAGGACGGGCAGGAGACGATCTCCAGACCGCGCTGCTTGAGGTTCAGCGACTCCAGGATCTGGATGCCGACCTTGACCTCCTCGGCGGGCGGAGCCGACAGCGAGACCCGGATCGTGTCGCCGATGCCCTCGCTCAGCAGCGCGCCGAAGGCCACGGCCGACTTGATCGTGCCCTGGAAGGCCGGACCGGCCTCCGTGACGCCCAGGTGCAGCGGGTAGTCGCACTGCGCGGCCAGCTGACGGTAGGCCTCGATCATCACGACCGGGTCGTTGTGCTTGACGGAGATCTTGATGTCCCGGAAGTCGTGCTCCTCGAACAGCGACGCCTCCCACAGCGCCGACTCCACCAGCGCCTCCGGCGTCGCCTTGCCGTACTTCTGCAGCAGCCGCCGGTCCAGGGAGCCGGCGTTCACCCCGATACGGATCGGCGTGCCGTGCTCCTTGGCGGCCTTGGCGATCTCCCTGACCTTGTCGTCGAACTGCTTGATGTTGCCCGGGTTGACCCGCACCGCCGCGCAGCCCGCCTCGATCGCCGCGAACACGTACTTCGGCTGGAAGTGGATGTCCGCGATCACCGGGATCTGCGACTTGCGCGCGATGGTCGCGAGCGCGTCCGCGTCGTCCTGCGTCGGGCAGGCCACCCGCACGATCTGGCAGCCGGACGCCGTCAGCTCCGCGATCTGCTGGAGCGTGGCACCGATGTCCGAGGTACGCGTCGTCGTCATGGACTGGACGGAGACCGGGGCGTCCCCGCCGACGGGCACCGTGCCGACCTGGATCTGCCGGCTCTTGCGGCGCTCGGCGAGCTTGGTCGGAACGGACGGCATGCCGAGAGAAATCGCAGTCATCTGCTGTGCAACCCCAAGTCGTGGATCAAGATCCGGTCCCGTCAGCAGCGGGCTCCAGGCTTCGAGATTACGGCACGGGTTCGCGCCTGAGCACATCCCGCCCGGGTAAACCCACTCGATGGTGGGCGGCCCGGCACCCAACGTGCCGGGCCACCGCCAACTCCGTATGACTAGGAGATTCTCACCGGGTTAACCACGTCGGCGATGAGCACCAGGATCGTGAAGCAGATGAAGATCCCGGCCACCACGTAGGCCACGGGCATCAGCTTCGCCACGTCGAACGGACCCGGGTCCGGGCGGCGCAGCACCCTCGCCAGGTTCCGCCGCAGCGACTCCCACAGCGCGCCCGCGATGTGGCCGCCGTCGAGCGGGAGCAGCGGGAGCATGTTGAACAGGAACAGGGAGAGGTTGAAACCGGCCACCAGCATCAGGGCCATGGCCAGCTGCTGGGTGGGCGGGATGTCGAGGGTGAAGATCTCGCCGCCGACACGGGCCGCGCCGACCACGCCCATAGGGGAGTCCGGTTCGCGTTCGGCGCCGTCGAAGGCTGCGTTCCACAGGGCCGGGATCTTGCCGGGCAGGGCGGCGAGGGAGTCGACGGCCTCGTCGATCCGGTCGCCCATCCACACCAGGGACTCGTCGAAGTCCTGGCGTACGACGCCGGTGGCGGCGCTGAAGCCGAGGAATCCGGCGCTGACGTACTCGCCCTGGACGATCTGGCCCGCGGAGTCCTTCTTGGCGACCTGGTTGGTGGCGATCGTCGCGTTGAGGGTCACTTCCTCGCCCTTGCGTTCGACGACGACCGGCACCTCCTTGCCGGGGTTGGCGCGGATCAGGTCGGACAGTTCGTTCCACTCGTCGGTCCGGACCCCGTTGAAGGCGACGATCTTGTCACCCGCCTTCAGGCCGGCCGCGGCGGCCGGGGAGGGCTGGTCCGCCGAGGTGCACTTGTCGCGGTTCTCGCTCTGCGCGATCACGCACTGGGAGACCGAGCTGACGGTGGTGGTCTGCTGCGAGATGCCGAAGCCCATCAGCACGATGAGGAACAGGGCGACCGCCATGACGAGGTTCATGAACGGGCCCGCGAACATCACGACGACCCGCTTCCACGGCTTGCGCGTGTAGAACATGCGGGACTCGTCGCCGGGCCGCAGTTCCTCGAAGGCGGCCGAGCGGGCGTCCTCGATCATGCCGCGCCAGGGCGAGGTGGAGCGGGCCTCCGTCCGGCCGTCGGCGCCGGGCGGGAACATGCCGATCATGCGGATGTATCCGCCGAACGGGATGGCCTTCACTCCGTACTCGGTCTCGCCCTTGGTGCGGGAGAAGAGCGTCGGCCCGAAGCCGACCATGTACTGCGGCACGCGGATGCCGAAGAGCTTGGCCGTGGACAGATGCCCCAGCTCGTGCCACGCGATCGAGATCAGCAGGCCGACCGCGAACACGACTATGCCGAGGATCATCATCAAGGTCGTCATGCACGCGCCTCCGCGGTGGCTGCCTGCGCCGTGTTTCCGGTCTGTGCCGTCAGTTCACGGGCCCGGGCGCGCGCCCAGGTCTCCGCTTCGAGGACGTCCGGCACGGTGAGCGAGGTTCCCGTGCCGGGGGTGCCGTGCTCGTCGACGACCCGGGTGACGGTCTCCATGATCCCGTTGAACGGCAGCGCGCCTCGCAGGAAGGCGTCCACGCACTCCTCGTTGGCGGCATTGAACACCGCCGGGGCGGTGCCCGCGAGCTCGCCGACGTGCCGGGCGAGGCCGACCGACGGGAAGGCGTCGGTGTCGAGCGGGAAGAACTCCCAGGTCGACGCCAGGCCCCAGTCGAAGGCGGGCGCCGCGTCGGGGACACGCTCGGGCCAGCCGAGGCCCAGGGCGATGGGCCCGCGCATGTCGGGGGGCGTCGCCTGGGCAATCGTGGATCCGTCAGTGAACTCGACCATCGAGTGGACATACGACTGCGGGTGCACGACCACCTCAATGCGTGCGAAGGGAATGTCGTACAGCAGGTGTGCCTCGATGACTTCCAGGCCCTTGTTGACAAGGGTCGCGGAGTTGATCGTGATCACCGGCCCCATCGCCCAGGTGGGGTGGGCGAGGGCGTCCTCGACCGTGACGTCCGCCAGCTCCGCCCTGGTCCGGCCGCGGAACGGGCCGCCGGACGCGGTGACGACGAGCTTGCGCACGTCCGCGCGCGTGCCCGCGGCGATCGCCTGGAACAGCGCCGCGTGCTCGGAGTCGACCGGGATGATCTGACCGGGCTTGGCGAGCTCCTTGACCAGCGGGCCGCCCACGATGAGCGACTCCTTGTTGGCGAGCGCGAGGGTGCGGCCCGCCTCCAGGGCGGCGAGGGTCGGGGCGAGGCCGATGGAGCCGGTGATGCCGTTGAGGACGGTGTGGCAGTCGGAGGCCGCGATCTGCGTGGCCGCGTCCGGCCCGGACAGGATCTCGGGGAGCGGCTCCCCTGCCCCGTACTGTGCGGTCAGCGCCTCCCGCAGCGCCGGTACGACGTCCTCGCGGGCCACCGCGACGGTCCGCACCCGGAGCCGGTGGGCCTGCTCCGCCAGCAGGCTCACCCGGCCTCCGTTGGCGGACAGGGCGGTGACCCGGAAGCGGTCCGGGTTGCGCAGGACGAGGTCGATGGCCTGCGTGCCGATGGACCCGGTGGAGCCGAGGATCACGACGTCCTTCGGGCCGTCACCCGTCACCGGGTCGAAGACGAGGTGCGGGTCTGCGAGAGGGGCTGGGCTTTCGCTCATGCCCCCATGTTGCCGTAACAGGTGTCCGGCCGGAGCAGGGTGTCCCTCACGCGGGTGCCGGACGGTCGCGGAGGGGTCCGTTCCCGGCCGGGCGGATCCCGTTTCCGCATGCGTGAAGTCGGCGTGAAGACCGTGTGGGGACCCAAGCGCCGCGCCGGGCGCGGGTGCGGTGCCGACCCGCACCCGGCGCGCGCCGCCGGGCCCTCACCTGATGGGCCGGTGCACGTTCTCCTTCCGGCTCGGGCCCGGGGTCGCGTCCGCGATCCACGGTCCGTCGCCCGAGGGGTCGACGATCCCCTGCTCCAGCCACTCGTAGCCGCCGGCCAGGACGTTGTTGACCACCTTGCGGTCCAGGTCGTCGGTGTTGGTCCACAGCCGGCCGAAGAGTTCGTCGACGCGGATCCGGGACTGGCGGCAGAAGGCGTCGGCGAGCTGGTAGGCCTCGCGGCCGTGTTCGCCCCGGCCGCGCAGGAGTTCGGCGCGGACACAGGCCGCGCTCATCGCGAACAGTTCGGCGCCGATGTCCACGATCCGGCCCAGGAAGCCCTGCTTGGTCTCCATCCGGCCCTGCCAGCGCGACATGGCGTAGAAGGTCGACCGGGCCAGCTTGCGGGAGGTGCGCTCGACGTAGCGCAGATGCGGCGAGAGGTCGATGCCGTGCTTGAACTCCCCGTACGACGCCGGGAGCTGGCCGGCGCCGGCCACCAGCCTCGGCAGCCACTTGGCGTAGAAGACGCCGGCCTGAGCGCCCGCCTTCGCCTTGTCCTGGAGGGACTTGTCCGGGTCGATGAGGTCACCGGCGACCGACAGGTGGGCGTCGACAGCCTCACGGGCGATCAGCAGATGCATGATCTCGGTCGAGCCCTCGAAGATGCGGTTGATCCGCAGGTCCCGCAGGATCTGCTCGGCGGGCACCGCGCGTTCCCCGCGCGCCCGCAGCGACTCGGCGGTCTCGAAGCCTCGGCCGCCGCGGATCTGGACCAGTTCGTCGGCCATCACGCAGGCCATCTCGGAGCCGTAGAGCTTGGCGAGTGCCGCCTCGATGCGGATGTCGTTGCGGTCCTCGTCGGCCATCTGGGACGACAAATCCACGACGGCCTCCAGCGCGAAGGTGGTGGCCGCGATGAACGCGATCTTCGAGCCGACCGCCTCGTGCAGCGCCACCGGCCTGCCCCACTGCTCGCGGGCGGCCGACCACTCCCGGGCGATCTTCAGGCACCACTTGCCGGCGCCGACGCACATCGCGGGAAGTGACAGCCGGCCCGTGTTCAGGGTGGTCAGCGCGATCTTCAGGCCCGCGCCCTCGGGGCCGATCCGGTTGGCGGCCGGGACGCGGACCTGGTGGAAGCGCGTGACGCCGTTCTCCAGGCCGCGCAGGCCCATGAAGGCGTTGCGGTTCTCGACGGTGATGCCCTCCGAGGCGGCCTCCACGACGAACGCGGTGATGCCGCCCTTGTGGCCCTCGGACTTCGGCACGCGGGCCATCACGACCAGCAGGTCGGCGACGACACCGTTGGTCGTCCAGAGCTTGACGCCGTCGAGGACGTAGTCGTCGCCGTCCGGGACCGCGGTGGTGGCCAGCCGCGCCGGGTCGGAGCCGACGTCCGGTTCGGTCAGCAGGAAGGCGGAGATGTCGGTGCGGGCGCAGCGCGGCAGGAAGGTGTCCTTCTGCTCCTGGGTGCCGAAGATCTTCAGTGGCTGCGGGACGCCGATCGACTGATGCGCGCTCAGCAGCGCGCCGACGGCCGGGCTGGCCGATCCGACCAGGGCGAGGGCCTTGTTGTAGTACACCTGCGTCAGGCCCAGGCCGCCGTACTTCGTGTCGATCTTCATGCCGAGGGCGCCGAGCTCCTTGAGCCCGTCGATCACGTCGTCGGGGATTTGCGCGTCCCGCTCGATGGTGGCGGAGTCGATCTTCGTCTCGCAGAAGTCGCGGAGCTTGGTGAGGAACTCCTCGCCGCGCTGGGCGTCCTCGTCCGGGGGGAGCGGGTGGGGGTGGATGAGGTCGAGGCGGAAGCGCCCGAGGAAGAGTTCCTTGGCGAAGCTGGGCTTGCGCCAATCCTGTTCCCGGGCCGCCTCGGCCACCTGGCGGGCCTCACGTTCGGTGACGGTGGGACGGTGGGTGGGAGCTGCGGACATGAGGCTCACCTCGCCGTGAAGAGGGATCAAGGTCCGTTTTGGTTACCGACGGGTGCTACCCGTTCGTATCTACCCGATCCCGGGCCCGGCCACCACCCCGCGCGCAGCCGTTCGTCCCGATGTCGACGGAGTACGGCCGGGTGCCGAGGCGCTCCCGCCCTGGTGGATCCCGCTCGGGGAGGCGTCCGGGCCGGCCGCCTGCGTGCTTGGGCCGGTCGGGTGTCCGTGATCGCTACGTCCCCGGCCTCGATCCCCGCTTCGCCATCGCCCAGGACGTCGCGCTGGACGCACCTCACGCCGGCCCGCACCGCCCGCACCGCCCGCACCGCCCGCACCGCCCGCACGACAACGGCCGGGACCCCCGCACAGTGGGCTCCGGCCGTTGGGTCCGGTGGGTCAGAGGGCCAGGCCGGTGAGGACCAGGACACGCTCGTAGGTGTAGTCGTCCATCGCGTAACGGACGCCCTCGCGGCCCACGCCGGACTGCTTGACGCCGCCGTAGGGCATCTGGTCGGCTCGGTAGGAGGGCACGTCGCCGATGACGACGCCGCCGACCTCGAGGGCGCGGTGGGCGCGGAAGGCGGCCTGGAGGTCGTGGGTGAAGACGCCCGCCTGGAGGCCGTACTTGGAGTCGTTGACGGCGGCGAAGGCCTCGGACTCGCCGTCCACCCTCTGCACCGTCAGGACCGGCCCGAAGACCTCCTCGCAGGCGATCGTGGCGTCGGCCGGCACCTCGGTGAGGACGGTCGGCGCGTAGGAGGCGCCGTCCCGCGTGCCGCCGGCGAGCAGCTTGGCGCCGGCCCCGACCGCCTCGTCGACCCAGGACTCGACGCGCCGGGCGGCGTCCTCGCTGACCAGCGGGCCGACATCCGTCCTGGCGTCGGAGGGGTCGCCGGTGACCTGGGCCTCGACGGCGGCGACGATGCGCGGGAGGAGACGGTCGTACACCGACGCGTCCGCGATCACGCGCTGCACCGAGATGCAGGACTGGCCGCCCTGGTAGTTGGAGAAGGTGGCGATGCGGTTCGCGGCCCAGTCCAGGTCCTCGTCGCAGGCGTAGTCGGCGAGGACGACGGCCGCGCCGTTGCCGCCCAGCTCCAGGGTGCAGTGCTTGCGCGGGACCGAGTCCATGATCGCGTAGCCGACCTTCTCGGAACCGGTGAAGGAGATGACCGGCAGGCGCTCGTCCTGGACGAGGGCGGGCATGGCCTCGTTGGGCACCGGGAGGATGCTCCAGGAACCGGCCGGCAGGTCGGTCTCGGCGAGCAGGTCACCGATGACCAGGCCGGAGAGCGGAGTCGCCGGCGCCGGCTTGAGGATGATCGGGGCACCGGCGGCGATGGCCGGGGCGACCTTGTGGGCGCACAGGTTCAGCGGGAAGTTGAACGGGGCGATGCCGAGGACGACGCCCTTCGGGAAGCGCCGGGTCAGGGCGAGGCGGCCCTGGCCGCCGGCCTCGGTGTCGAGGCGCTGGGCGTCTGCGCCGTTGAAGCGGCGGGCTTCCTCGGCGGCGAACCGGAACACGGAGACGGCGCGGCCGACCTCGCCGCGCGCCCACTTGACCGGCTTGCCGTTCTCGGCGGAGATCAGCTCGGCGATCTCCTCGGTGCGCTCGGCCAGCCGCTTGCTGACGTGGTCGAGGGCGGCGGCGCGGACGTGCGCCGGGGTGGCGGCGAACTCGTCCCGGACGGCGTGTGCGGCGGCCACGGCCTGTTCGACCTGCGCGTCGGTGGGCACGCTGACCTTGCCGACGAGCCGGCCGTCCCACGGGGAGGTGACGTCGAAGCTGTCCTGGCCGGTGGCCTGGCGGCCGGCGAGCCAGAAGGCGTGGGTGGCGGTCATAGAGTCCCGGCCCTTCCGCGTTGAGGTGTGCTTGGAGTTCGGCGTTCCACCTCAACGGTAGGTGTGGGGGGCAAGGGGCGCGGTTGTCCGATCCGTAGCAGTCAAGGGCGGGGGTACGCCGGTTTGGACTGCCGTCACGCGTGCCCCCGCTCCGGCGGCGCGGCAGGGCTACTCCGCCGACGTCGCCTTCAGCGCCAGCCAGAGCTCCATCCGGACATCCGGATCGTCCAGCGACCGGCCGAGGATCTCCTCCACGCGCCGCATCCGGTAGCGCAGTGTGTGCCGGTGGACACCGAGGTCGGCGGCCGCCGCGTCCCACTGGCCGTGCCGGGACAGCCAGGCCCGCAGGGAGGCGACCAGATCGCCGCGCCCGGTGGCGTCGTGCTCGTGCAGCGCGCGCAGCAGGCCGTCCGCGAAGGCCCGGACCGCGTCGTCGGCGAGGAGCGGCAGGACCGACCCGGCTGCCAGCTGCTCGTGCTCGACCAGCACCCGGCCCCGGCGCCGGGCCACCGACAGCGCCTGCTCGGCCTGTTTGTAGGCGGCCGCCGCCGCGATCGGGCCGGCCGGTGCCGAGAGGCCGACCACCAAATCGTCCTCCTCCCCGGCCGACGGCTCCTGGCCCGCCCGTGCCGCCTCCAGGACGGCCGCGTACTGCACGCACGCCGCGACCGCCGCGCCCCCGTCGGCCGCCAGCACCACCAGCCGCTCCCCGTCGCCCTCGGGAACGGCCAGCACCGACTCCCCGGACCGGGCGGTTGCCGCCTCCACGGCCTCGGCGATGCCGGCGTGCCCCGAGGCGCACTCGGCCAGGACGATCCGGTAGGGGGCGTCGAGGAGGCCGCCGTACAGGTCACCGGCGACGGCGCGGGCGTGGTCGGGCTGACCGGCGAGCAGCATGCGCAGCACGGCCGCGCCGATCCGCTGCTCGGCGGCCCGGAGAGAGCGGGAGCGTTCGGTGGTCAGGGTGAGCAGGGCGATGGCCGAGTGGAGGGCGTAGCGCCCGGCGGTGCCGAGCGCCGCGGCCGTGCCGACGGCGAGTGCCGCGCGCGGGCGCCGTCCTGTGCCGATGGTGTGCAGCTCGACGCGGTCCTCGTGCTCGGGCCCGCCGACGACCGAGCTGGCCGGCGCGGGCCGCTCCCGCAGCCGCTCCACGTCCGCCGTGAGCCGCGCCGCCCGGCGGCCGGCCCACTCCGGCGCGGCGGCGGCGACGGCGCCCGAGGCGTCGTACAGCGCCGCCCACCCGTCGACCTGGGCGGCGAGTGCGGCGAGAAGCCCCTCGGGGCCCTCGCTCAGCGCCTGCTTGGTCAGCTCCCGCTGCGCCGCGAATCCTGCCGTCACCGCCCGGTACTGGTCGGCGGCGATGGCGGCCGACACGGCCTTGGTGATGGCGAGGAACGGGGTGCGGCGGGGGACCTCCAGCAGGGGCAGGCCCTCCTCGTCGGCGGCGTCGACGAGCGCTTCGGGGATCTCGTCGTAGTTCACCCCGACCGCGAAGCCCAGTCCGACGACGCCCGCCCCGGCCAGCCGCTTCACGTAGCGCCGCATGGCGTCCGGATCCTCCGCGTCCAGCTTGAGCGCGGTGATCAGCAGCAGTTCGCCGCCCTCCATGTACGGCACCGGGTCGGCGAGCTCGCTGACGTGCGCCCAGCGCACGGGCACATCGAGGCGGTCCCCGCCCGCCCGCACGGTGAGTTTGAGCGCGGAGTGGTGGACGAGGGAGGCGAGCGTGGGGGGCATGAGGCCTTCAGGTCGGGGGCGCTACGGGTCTACGGAGATCGGCTGATCGTTGTGATCTTTTGGCCGCCGCGTATGAACGACCTGTGTCGATTCTGCCTTACCGTACGGGCCCGGCATCCCGGATTCCTCAGTCGCGCAGGTCCACCAGCAGCGGAGGGGCGTGCTCGCCCTTGACGTTCGTGAGCGACAGCACGGCGTGCCCCGGCGGCACCGCGTGCGCCAGTTCGGAGGCGGACCAGCGCTCCCGCTCGACCTGCCGCACGGTGACCGCCCTCGCGGTGGGCGCCTTCCCGGTGATCACCCGGCGCAGCACGTGCGCGGCCTTGCCCGCCGGGGTCTCCGCGATGATCTGCCGGTCGGTGACGTCCCGTGTCTCGGTCCACTCCTTGCCCCACACCTCGGCGAAGTCCTGGCCGTCCCACGGGGTGAGCCCGGACAGCGCGACCCGGCATCCGGTGGTGCCGAGCAGGGGGCCACGCAGCGGGCGCGGTACGTCGTCCAGGGTGCGCAGTGTCAGTACGGCCCCGGCGTGCGCCGAGCGCAGCCGCTGGATGCCGCGCACGGCCTCCGGCGTCACCACGCCCGTCGCGTCGTCCAGGACCAGGCAGGCGAACAGCGACCGGTCCTCCCGTACCGCCACGCTCGCCGTGAACTGGGCGAGGACCAGCCGCGCCAGGATCCGGGAGGCGTCCGCGTGCCCGCGTTCGGGCAGGTCGATACGGACCCGCACGGGGTGGTCGAGCGCCTTGAGGGAGAACGGCCGGGACTGTCCGGAGGTGTCGAAGAACCCGGCGAAGGCGGGGCGGTCCAGCAGCGCGACCCGGTCGGCGAGCACCGCGGCCACGTCGCCCGGGTGGCCCATCTGGCGCTCGCGGGCGTCGAGTTCACGCAGCAGGGAGTCCTGCCCGGCGCCCTGCAGCGCCGTACGCAGCTCGCTCATCGGGCCGGGCGCGCCGTCGAGGAGCCGGCGCAGTTCGGGTACGGAGGGGAAGCGGCCGTGGACGGCGCGGAAGGGTCCGAGGAGCTGGCCCAGCACGGTGGTGGAGCGCCGGCTGTCGCTGCCCGGGTGCGGGTCGGCGAGGTCTCCGGCGAGCGCCTCGGCCAGTACGGCCGCGGCCTCGTCGGGGTCGGTGGTGCCGCCGTACAGGTCGAGGTCGTGGACGGAGTCCGGGTTTCCGACGCGTACGACGACGTCGTAGGCGCCGGCCGGGCCGAGCCCGGCGCCCGCCGCGCCGACAACGACGACGGCGGCCCGTCCCGCGAGCGCCTGCAGGCACAGCGACTCGGCGAGCGGACGGACGACGGTGCCGGTCTTGCCGGAGCCCGCCGGGCCGACGGCCAGCAGTGAGGTGCCGAGCAGGTCGGGGCCGAGGGCGAGGCCGCTACCGCGGTAGGCGTAGGGGTTGCGGGGGTCGTCGGCCGTGGTGCCGAGCCTGACCTGGCCGGTGACCAGGTCGTGGCGGGCGAGCCGGGCGGGCAGATCGCGTTCCCCGGACGGGTGCAGGCAGGCGGCGGCGCCGTCCCTGACCACGGCCGAGGTGAAGGTGGCCAGGGTGTGCCGGCCGCTGCGGACGCCCTGCCAGGCGCGTGCGATGCGGGCGTGGTCCACGTCCCGCATCAGACCGGAGCGCGCGTCGGCGGCGAGCCGGTCGGCGGCGTCGGCCGCGCCTGCGGCACGCAGGGCGGGCCATGCCGCGGGGTCCTGCTCCGCCACCGGCCGGCGCACCTGCTCCGGGGCGGCGCCCCGGCGCCAGGCGGGCGGCCCGTAGCGGCGCCAGATCTCGCCCCAGCGCCCGAGCCGGCCGACGCCGATCATGATGATCAGCGCGATGACGACGTAGTAGGCGTACACGGCCACGACGGCGCCGAAGCTGTGCGGCTCGGCCCAGGAGTCGGGGATCATGGCGTACAGCGGGAGCAGCCACCAGCCGCCGAGGTAGCCGTTCCACAGCAGCGACCAGATCAGCCATCCCACCAGGAAGGCGATCAGCGCCCCGCTGATCAGCTGGCGGCCGGGGACGACCTCCGGTTCCTCGTCGGGCCGCGGCCGGTGGCCGAAGCGCCACACGCCGGGTGCCGCCTCCGGCCGGGGGGTGCGCAGCCAGGCGAGGAAGGCGGAGCCGTCCGGCCGTGGTGGCGCCGAGGGCCTCGGCGGTACGGCGGGGGGTTCCGGCGGCCCGGCCGGCCGCGGCACCGGGTTCGCCTGTGCGCGCCGCGCGTCCTGCGTCCCGTCGCTGTCCATCGCCCTTGCCCCCTGACCAGCCGCTCCGTCCACCATCAGCGAGCCAATCTAACGCCCTCGCAAGGGCAGTTCGGCGATCGCGCGCCGGGGTGGTGCCGACGCGTTCTCCCCTCGCCATGTCCACCACGGACAAGCCGCTCCCGCGACACCGCCCACATGGAGCATGCCCCCACCCCATTCCCGGCTCTAGCCTGCGAAGAAACAAGGCAAGCGTCCGAAATCCCCACCCGGAACATCCGGCTCGTCCGGAAGTGGCCGGTTTGCAAGATCATCAGGGAGCCCTCATGACCGCAATCCCGCAGGAGCGCCGCGTCGTCACCGCCATCCCCGGCCCGAAGTCGCAGGAGCTGCAGGCCCGCCGTACCGCCGTGGTCGCCCAGGGCGTCGGCTCCGTGCTGCCGGTGTTCACCGCCCGCGCGGGCGGCGGGATCATCGAGGACGTCGACGGCAACCGCCTGATCGACTTCGGTTCCGGTATCGCCGTGACCTCGGTCGGCGCCTCCGCCGAGGCTGTCGTGCGCCGCGCGAGCGCCCAGCTCGCCGACTTCACGCACACCTGTTTCATGGTCACGCCGTACGAGGGCTACGTCGAGGTCGCCGAGGCCCTGGCCGAGCTGACCCCGGGTGACCACGCCAAGAAGACCGCGCTGTTCAACTCCGGCGCCGAGGCCGTCGAGAACGCCGTCAAGATCGCCCGCGCGCACACCAAGCGCCAGGCCGTCGTCGTCTTCGACCACGGCTACCACGGCCGCACCAACCTCACGATGGCGCTGACCGCGAAGAACATGCCGTACAAGCACGGCTTCGGCCCGTTCGCGCCCGAGGTCTACCGGGTGCCGGTGGCCTACGGCTACCGCTGGCCGACCGGTCCGCAGAACGCCGGTCCGGAGGCGGCCGAGCAGGCCATCGACCAGATCAGCAAGCAGGTCGGTGCCGAGAACGTCGCCGCGATCATCATCGAGCCGGTGCTGGGCGAGGGCGGCTTCATCGAGCCGGCCAAGGGCTTCCTGCCGGAGATCGTGAAGTTCGCGAACGACAACGGCATCGTCTTCGTCGCCGACGAGATCCAGTCCGGCTTCTGCCGCACCGGCCAGTGGTTCGCCTGCGAGGACGAGGGCATCGTCCCCGACCTGATCACGACCGCCAAGGGCATCGCGGGCGGACTGCCGCTGGCCGCCGTCACCGGCCGCGCCGAGATCATGGACGCCGCGCACGCCGGCGGCCTGGGCGGCACCTACGGCGGCAACCCGGTCGCCTGCGCCGGCGCGCTGGGCGCCATCGAGACGATGAAGGAGCTGGACCTCAACGCCAGGGCGAAGAACATCGAGGCGGTCATGAAGAGCCGCCTCACCGCCATGGCCGAGAAGTTCGACATCATCGGCGACATCCGGGGCCGCGGCGCCATGATCGCCATCGAGCTGGTCAAGGACCGCGGCACCAAGGAGCCGAACCCCGAGGCCGCCGCCGCGCTCGCCAAGGCCTGCCATGCCGAGGGCCTGCTGGTCCTGACCTGTGGCACCTACGGCAACGTGCTGCGCTTCCTGCCGCCGCTGGTCATCGGCGAGGACCTGCTGAGCGAGGGCCTCGACATCATCGAGCAGGCCTTCGCGCGCATCTGAGCGCGGGACTGTTCCTCCTCGAGCCCGCGGCAGGGCGTGTGAAGAACGTGTGCGAGGTGGATGGCGGGTCGGGAATCCGTCTGTCGCACCCGTCGGCCCTGCCGTAGGTTCTTCTCAGTTGAGAGATACACCCCCACCCGCGGGGAACCGCGGGTGGCAGGGCGAGGCCTCCCCAGCTTCGACCTGGTCGTGCCCTCGCGCACACCCCCGGAGCCCTCGGTTCCGGATCTCCTCACCGATCGGACGGTCGCCCGCCCCAAACCCCCCGGGGCGTGCGACGTTCCGGTCCGGACGGCCGCCTGGGAGCGGTACGCCCCTGAAGGGCCGGCGCACATCCCCCCCTGCGCCGGCCCTTCCGCGCGTCCGGCACATCAGTGGTCCAGACCTGTGGTCACCACCGCGGCGCCACCTGCGAAGCTGGTCCCCGTGTTTCCTCTGCTGCTCGCCCTGCCCGCCCTCCTCTTCCTGCTGATCACCTGGCAGGTCGTCACCGACGGCCCGCTGGTGCGGCTGGACGAGCGGCTCAGCGGCGCGCTCGTCCGGCCGGACCGGCTCTGCGAACTCCTCGCCGATCTGGGCAACGTCCAGGTGGCCGTCCCCGTGCTCCTCCTGGTCGCCGGATACACCGCCGGGCGTGCCCGGGAGACGGGGGCGGCACGGTGGTGGCTGCCGGGCACGGCCGCCGTCGCCCTGATGACGCTGGTGCCCGCGCTCGTCGTCCCCCTCAAGGAGCTGACCGACCGGCCCGGTACGCCGGTGGTCCCGCCGGCCACCGGCTACTACCCCTCCGGCCACACCGCCACCGCCGCGATCGCCTACGGCTGCGCGGTCCTGCTTCTCCTCCCCCGGATGAACGGCTCCTGTGTGCGCCGGGCACTGCTCGCCGTCTGTCTCGCCCTCAACCTCGGTGTCGGCTACGGACTGGTCCGCCGCGGCTACCACTGGCCACTGGACGTCGTGGCCAGTTGGTGCCTGAGCGCGGTGCTGCTGGCGTGCTACGTGCGCCTACTCAGCCGAAGTAGCCGTCGAACGTCCGCTGGAACTCCCAGTCCGAGAACCGGTCCCAGTTGATCGACCACGTCATCAGGCCGCGCAGGGCGGGCCAGGTGCCGTGGGTGGCGTACCCCCCGCAACTGGTCCGCTTCGTGAGGCAGTCGAGGGCCTTGACGACCTCGGCCGGCGGGACGTGACCGTTTCCCGCGTGGGTGGACGCCGGCATGCCGATCGCGACCTGGTCCGGGCGCAGCGGCGGGAAGACGTTGTTCTGGTCGCCGGCGACGGGGAAGCCGGTGAGCAGCATGTCGGTCATGGCGATGTGGAAGTCGGCGCCGCCCATGGAGTGGTACTGCTCGCCGACTCCCCGGCGTCGTTGACCGCCGCGACCTGGAAGGCGTACGCCGTCGAGGGGGACAGTCCGGTGACGGTGGCCGACGTCCCGGTCACCGTTTGGACCTTCGCTCCGTCGCGGTACACGGCGTATCCGGTGGCGCCCGGCACCGCCGACCAGGACAGGGAGACGCTGGAGGAGGTGACCGAGCCGGTCCTCAGGCCGGTCGGCGGGGCGGGCGGCTGCCCGGTGTCGACGGCCGGTCCGACGAGCGTGATGTCGTCGGCGTGGTAGGCGCCGGTGCCGTACCAGCCGTGCGTGTAGATCGTGACGCGGGTGGTGGCCGGGCCGGTGCGGAAGGTGGTGGTCAGCCGCTGCCAGTCGGGGGCGGACGGGGTCCAGGTGGAGACGTCGGTGGTGCCGGTGCCGGAGGCACCCAGGTAGACGTAGGAGCCGCGGACGTGGCCGCTGAGCGTGTAGGCGGAGTCGGGCTTCACGGTCACCGTCTGCGCGCACCGGGCGTTGTCGCCGCCCGCCGGGGTCGCCTTCAGCGCGGAGGTGCCGCTGCGCACGGGTGAGCCGACCGTCGTACCGGAGGAGCACGTCCAGGCGTCGAGGCCGGACTCGAAGCCGCCGTTGCGCGCGAGGTCCGCGTCGGCCGCGCGGGCGGCCGACGAGAGCGCCGTGACGCCGGACAGCGTCACCGCCGCGGCGGCGAGCAGGGCGAGAGGTCTGAAGCGGTCCGCAAGTGCCTCCAGGCAGGGGGGAATTGGAGGGGTGGAGCGCCCACAACTTGGTCCAGACCAATGGTCTTGTCAAGTGTTCCGGCCGGCCGGTCCCCCCTGTTCCGTCGCCAGGCCTGCCGCGGCCTCGTGCATCGCAAGTTCCAGCAGGGCCGGGTCCGTCAGGGTGCCCGAGCCGTCCGGCGGGAACAGCCAGCGCACCCCGCCGGTCGCACGGCCCGGGTACGGGACGACGATCCAGGAGCCGGCGCCGGCGGTGCGGATGCCCGTGCCGAGCCACCGGGACGCCGTGCCGGGCGGCACGAGGAAGCCCATCCTGGCGTCGC
Source organism: Streptomyces sp. NPDC047706 (assembly GCF_043204795.1). Taxonomy (NCBI): domain Bacteria; kingdom Bacillati; phylum Actinomycetota; class Actinomycetes; order Kitasatosporales; family Streptomycetaceae; genus Streptomyces; species Streptomyces sp. NPDC047706. The sequence goes on from NZ_JBIDCW010000006.1 coordinate 69,123, forward strand.
CGAAGCCGGCCAGCACCGGGCCGGGCCGGCCGAGGATGCGGGTGAGGACGTCGAGCGTGGCACAGCCGAGCTCGCCCGGCAGGATCAGCACGTCCCAGGCCCGGCCGGCGGGCAGCAGCGCGACCCCCAGGGGGTTGCGCTCCCATTCCCAGCGGCAGGCCTCGGGATCGGGTGCGACGGAGGCCAGCCACTCCACCGCCGTCTTCGCCCCTGTCATGAGAGACCTCCCTCTCTCCGCGTCGACGCTTCTCGCGTCACCGGAGAGAGGGAGGTCCGGTCCGGGCATTACGCGGGTTGCGGCACCCGGATCGGGTGAACCGGGTCACGGGAGGAAGCGGACGGCACCCTTCAGCTGTCGAAGCCGAGCCCCAGCCGGTCCATGGCGCGCAGCCACAGGTTGCGCCGCCCGCCCTGGGCGTCCGCCCGGGCCAGCGACCACTTGGTCAGGGCGATACCGGTCCACGCGAACGGCTCCGGCGGGAACGGCAGCGGCTTCCTGCCCACCATCTCCAGCTCGGTGCGCTCGGTCCGCTCCCCCGCCAGCAGGTCCAGCATCACGTCGGCCCCGAAGCGGGTCGCGCCCACGCCGAGGCCCGTGTAGCCCGCCGCGTAGGCGACCTTGCCGCCGTGCGCGGTGCCGAAGAAGGCCGAGAAGCGTGAGCAGGTGTCGATGGCGCCGCCCCACGCGTGCGTGAAGCGAATCCCCTCCAACTGCGGGAAGCAGGTGAAGAAGTGACCGGCCAGCTTGGCGTAGGTCTCCGGTCGGTCGTCGTACTCGGCGCGCACTCGGCCGCCGTAGGGGTAGATCGCGTCGTAGCCGCCCCACAGGATGCGGTTGTCGGCGGACAGCCTGAAGTAGTGGAACTGGTTGGCGCTGTCCCCGAGGCCCTGCCGGTTCTTCCAGCCGATCGCCCCGAGCTGCTCGGCGGTGAGCGGCTCGGTCATGAGGGCGTAGTCGTAGACCGGGACGGTGTACGGGCGGACGCGCCTGACCAGGCTCGGGAAGATGTTGGTGCCGAGTGCGACCTTGCGGGCGCGGACCTGGCCGTAGGGGGTGCGCACGGCCATCCCGGCGCCGTACGGCTTCAGCGTGAGGGCGGGGGTGTTCTCGAAGACGCGCACGCCGAGGTCGAGGCAGGCGCGTTTGAGGCCCCAGGCCAGTGCCGCGGGATTGAGCATGGCGACGCCGCGGCGGTCCCACAGGCCCGCCCGGAACGTCGGTGAGTCCACCTGGGCCCGTACCGCCTCCGCGTCCAGGAACTCCACGCCCTCGGCGAGGCCCTGGCGCTCCATCTCCTCGTACCAGCCGCGCAGTTCCCGCGCCTGGTACGGCTCGGTGGCGACGTCGATCTCGCCGGTGCGCTCGAAGTCGCAGTCGATGGCGTACCGGGCGACCGCGTCCTCGATGCCGTCGAGGTTGCGCAAGCCCAGCTCCTGGAGCTGGTGGATCTCGCCGGGCCAGCGGGTCAGGCCGTTGGGCAGGCCGTGGGTGAGGGAGGCGGCACAGAAGCCGCCGTTGCGGCCGGAGGCGGCCCAGCCCACCTCGCGGCCCTCCAGCAGGACGACATCCCGCCCGGGATCGCGCTCCTTGGCGTTCAGCGCGGTCCACAGTCCGCTGTAACCGCCGCCGACGACCAGCAGGTCGCAGGTCTCGGCGCCGGTCAGCGCGGGCTCGGGGTGGGGCCTGCCGGGGTCGTCCAGCCAGTACGCGACCGGCTGGGCTTCGGAAAGGGACTTCGTCCAGTTGTCGTTGCCACGGCTCATGGCGCTTGGGGCCATGATTTCAACTCCCTACGAGTGCATTACGCCTTCTGGCGCTTCCGGCGGCTGCCGACGGCCATCGAGGCCAGTACGAACAGTACGGCGATCACGAACATGGCCGTACCGATGACATTGATCTGAACGGGCGTTCCGCGCTGCGCCGAGCCCCAGACGAACATGGGGAACGTGACGGTCGAACCCGCGTTGAAATTGGTGATGATGAAGTCGTCGAAGGAGAGCGCGAAGGCGAGCAGCGCGCCCGCCGCGATTCCGGGGGCGGCGATCGGCAGGGTCACGCGCACGAAGGTCTGGAACGGACCGGCGTACAGATCGCGCGCCGCCTCCTCCAGCTTCGGGTCCATCGACATCACGCGCGCCTTCACGGCCGTCACGACGAAGCTGAGGCAGAACATGATGTGCGCGATCAGGACCGTCCAGAAGCCCAGCTGGACGCCCATGTTGAGGAAGAGCGTCAGCAGCGAGGCCGCCATCACCACCTCGGGCATGGCCATGGGCAGGAAGATCAGCGAGTTGATGGCTCCCCGCGCGCGGAACCGGTACCGGACGAGGGCGAAGGCGATCATCGCGCCCAGCAGCGTGGCGCCGAGGGTCGCCCACAGCGCGATCTGGAGGCTGAGGGAGAGCGAGCCGCACAGGTCGGCGACCCCGCACGGGTCCCGCCAGGCGGCGGTGGAGAATTCCTGCCACTCGTAGTTGAAACGGCCCTTCGGCTTGTTGAAGGAGAAGACCGTCACGACGACGTTCGGCAGCAGCAGGAATCCGAGCGTGAACAGTCCCGCGAGGACGACGAGATGGCGCTTGAGCCAGTTGACGAAGGCCATTTAAACCAGATCCTCCGTGCCGGACTTGCGGATGTAGAGCGTCACCATGACGAGAATCGCGAACATCAGGATGAAGGAAAGGGCGGCGGCCGTCGGATAGTCCAGAATCCGCAGGAACTGCGACTGGATGACGTTGCCGATCATGCGGGTGTCGGTGGAGCCGAGCAGATCGGCGTTCACGTAGTCACCGGCGGCCGGGATGAAGGTCAGCAGCGTTCCGGAGACGACACCCGGCATCGACAGCGGGAAGGTCACCTTCCGGAAGGTCGTGAACGGCTTCGCGTACAGGTCGTTCGCCGCCTCGTGCAGCCGGCTGTCGATGCGCTCCAGCGAGGTGTAGAGCGGCAGGATCATGAACGGCAGGAAGTTGTAGGTCAGACCGCAGACCACCGCCAGCGGAGTGGCCAGCACACGGTCCCCGGCGGTCATGCCGAGCCAGCTGGTGACGTCCAGGATGTGCAGGGCGTCCAGGGCGCCGACGACCGGGCTGCCGTCCGCGAGGATGGTCTTCCAGGCGAGCGTGCGGATCAGGAAGCTGGTGAAGAACGGCGCGATCACCAGGATCATGATCAGGTTGCGCCAGCGGCCGGCGCGGAACGCGATCAGATATGCCAGCGGATAGCCCAGCAGCAGACACAGGACCGTGGCGGAACCGGCGTACAGCACCGAGCGCAGGAACTGCGGCCAGTACTCGCTCAGGGCGTTCCAGTAGGTGGCGAAGTGCCAGGTGACCTCGTAGCCCTCCTCCAGGGAGCCCGTCTGCACGGAGGTGGAGGCCTGGTAGACCATCGGCAGCGCGAAGAAGACGACCAGCCACAGGATGCCGGGCAGCAGCAGCCAGTACGGCGTGAGTCTGCCGCGCCTGCGCGCCGGCTTCTTCTCCGGTGCGGGCGCGAGGGGCGGTGGCGCCTCGGTGAGCGTCGACATCAGGCGGCCTCCTCCTCGATGCCCGCGTCGATGTCCTGCGTGGCGTCCAGGCCGAAGGTGTGCGCCGGGCTCCAGTGCAGGACGACCTCGGCGCCGGGGATGAGGCGGCCGTCGCGCTCGACGTTCTGCACGTAGACGGCGAGCTCGGGACAGACGGGGCTGTCGATGACGTACTGCGTGGAGACGCCGATGAAACTGGCGTCGGCGATCGTGCCGGTGATCCGGTTGCGGCCCTCCGGGATCTCTCCGGCGTCGTCCGCGTGGACGAGGGAGATCTTCTCGGGCCGTACGCCGACCAGCACCTTGCCGCCGGTCGCCGTGGCCGCGGTACACCGCCCCGCGGGAAGCGTGAGCTTGCCGCCGCCCGCCTTGAGGACGATGTCGTCGCCCGACCTGGTGTCGACCTCGGCCTCGATCAGGTTGGAGGTGCCGAGGAAGTTGGCGACGAAGGTGGTGCGCGGGTTCTCGTACAGGTCGGCGGGGGCGCCGAGTTGCTCGACCCTGCCCGCGTTCATCACGGCGACGCGGTCGGCCATCGTCATGGCCTCCTCCTGGTCGTGCGTGACGTGGACGAAGGTGATGCCGACCTCGGTCTGGATGCGCTTGAGCTCCAGCTGCATCTGGCGGCGCAGCTTGAGGTCGAGGGCGCCGAGCGGCTCGTCGAGGAGCAGCACCCTGGGGTGGTTGATCAGGGCGCGGGCGACGGCTACGCGCTGCTGCTGGCCGCCGGAGAGCTGGTGCGGCTTCTTGCGGGCCTGCTCGCCCAGCTGGACCAGGTCGAGCATCTCCTCGACCTGCTTCTTCACCGACTTGATGCCGCGCCGGCGCAGGCCGAAGGCGACGTTCTCGAAGATGTCGAGGTGCGGGAAGAGGGCGTAGGACTGGAACACCGTGTTCACCGGCCGCTTGTACGGCGGCAGCGCGGTCACGTCCTGGTCGCCGAGGAAGACCGTGCCGCGCGTCGGCTCCTCAAGTCCCGCGATCATCCGCAGGGTTGTGGTCTTGCCGCAGCCCGAGGCGCCCAGCAGGGCGAAGAAGGAGCCCTGCGGGATTGTCAGGTCCAGCGGGTGCACGGCGGTGAAGGAGCCGTAGGTCTTGCTGATTCCGGAGAGGCGGACGTCGCCGCTGCTGTCCTTCGTCGTCATCGTCGTCGTCACGCCCCTGTGAGCTTCGCGAACTTCTCTTCGTAGGCCGTCTCTTCCTTCGAGCTCAGGGAGCGGAAGGCGTGAGACCTGGCGGCCATTTCCTTGTCGGGAATGATCAGCGGGTTGTTTGCCGCGGACTCGTCGATCTTGGCGAGTTCCGCCTTCACGCCGTCGACCGGGCACACGTAGTTGATGTACGCGGCGAGCTGCGCGGCCGGCCCGGGCTCGTAGTAGAAGTCGATGAGCCGCTCGGCGTTGGTCTTGTGGCGGGCCTTGTTGGGCACCAGGAGGTTGTCCGTCGACGTCATGTAACCGCTGTCGGGGATGATGAAGTCGACGTCCGGGCTGTCCGCCTTGAGCTGGACGACGTCCCCGGCCCAGGCGAGGCAGGCCGCGAAGTCGCCCTTGGAGAGGTCCGAGGTGTAGTCGTTGCCGGTGAACCGGCGGATCTGGCCCTTGTCGACGGCCTTCTGCAGACGGGCGATCGCCGCGTCGAAGTCGTCGTCGCCGAACCTGCCCGGGTCCTTGCCCATGTCCAGCAGCGTCATGCCGACGCTGTCGCGCATCTCGGACAGGAAACCTACGCGGCCCTTGAGCCTGGGGTTGTCGAGCAGGTCGGAGACGGAGGTCACCTCGACCCCGTCCAGCGCCTTCTTGTTGTAGGCGATGACGGTGGAGATACCGGTCCAGGGATACGAGTAGGCCCGTCCCGGGTCCCAGTCGGGGCTGCGGAACTGCTGGGAGAGGTTGGCGTACGCGGTGGGCAGGTTGGACGCGTCCAGCTTCTGGACCCAGCCGAAGCGGATGAGGCGCGCGGCGAGCCAGTCGGTCACGCAGATCAGGTCGCGGCCGGTGTCCTGGCCGGCCGCGAGCTGCGGCTTGATCTTGCCGAAGAACTCGACGTTGTCGTTGATGTCCTCGGTGTACTTGACGATGATGCCGGTGCGCTTCTCGAACTCCTCGAGAGTGGGGTGTCTCTTGCCGCTCTCGTCGACGTCCATGTACTCGGTCCAGTTGGAGAAGCTGAGGGTCTTCTCCTTCGCCGAGTGGTCCTCGGACGACACCCCGGAGTTCTGCGCGGCGGGCGGGATGCCGCAGGCGCTCAGCGCTCCCAGGCCGCCGACGGTGAGCGCGCCGCCGGTTGAGGCGCGCAGCAGCGAACGGCGGGTGAGGGAGGCCCTGCCGCTCCGGAGGCTGCGCCGCATCGCGGCCGCCTGGGCCGCGGACGGGCGGTCGGGCTCGTACTGCTCCATGCGCGTGGTGCCCTTTCGGGATGGGCGGCCGCGGTTCGGGCGGCCTGTCGTGGTTATCGGTCCCCGAAGATCGTGCGGTGCCAGTCCTTGCGAACGACCGCCGTATTATCGAACATAACGTGCTTGAGCTGCGTGTACTCATCGAACGAGTACGTGGACATGTCCTTGCCGAAGCCGGACTGCTTGTATCCGCCGTGCGGCATCTCGCTGATGATCGGGATGTGGTCGTTCACCCACACGCACCCCGCCTTGATCTCGCGGGTGGCGCGGTTCGCACGGTAGACGTCACGGCTCCAGGCGGATGCCGCGAGGCCGTAGGGGGTGTCGTTGGCGAGCCGGATGCCGTCGTCGTCGGTGTCGAAGGGCAGGACGACGAGGACCGGACCGAAGATCTCGGACTGGACGATCTCGCTGCCCTGCGGTGCGTCCGCGACGAGCGTGGGCCGGTAGTACGCGCCCTCCTTGAGCTCGCCCTGCGGCGCCTCGCCACCGGTGACCACGCGCGCGTAGGCACGGGCCCGGTCGACGAAACCTGCGACACGGTCCCGCTGGACGTGCGAGATCAGCGGTCCGAGATCGGTGCCGGCGGCGAAGGGGTCGCCGAGCCGGACGCTCTCCATGAGGGCGGCGGTCCGCTCCACGAACGCCTCGTACAGAGGGCGCTGCACGTACGCGCGCGTGGCGGCCGTGCAGTCCTGGCCGGTGTTGATCAGCGCGCCCGCGACCGCGCCGTTGGCGGCGGCCTCCAGGTCGGCGTCGTCGAACACGACGAAGGGCGCCTTGCCGCCCAGCTCCAGGTGGAGGCGCTTGACGGTGGCGGTGGCGATCTCGGCGACGCGCTTGCCCACGGCGGTGGAGCCGGTGAAGGAGGTCATGACCACGTCCGGGTGGCCCACGAGGTGCTCGCCCGCCTCCCGGCCGGTGCCGGTCACGATGTTGATGACGCCGTCCGGGATCCCGGCCTCGGTCGCGGCCTGCGCGAACAGCAGCGAGGTCAGCGGGGTCAGTTCAGCGGGCTTCAGGACGATGGTGTTGCCCGCGGCGACGGCCGGGAGGACCTTCCACGCGGCCATCTGGAGGGGGTAGTTCCACGGCGCGATCGAGCCGACGACTCCGACGGGCTCGCGACGGACGTACGAGGTGTGGTCGCCGGAGTACTCGCCGGCCGACTGTCCCTGCAGGTGCCGGGCGGCGCCCGCGAAGAAGGCGGTGTTGTCGATCGTGCCCGGCACGTCGAACTCGCGGGTCAGCTTCAGCGGCTTGCCGCACTGCAGGGACTCGGCGCGGGCGAAGTCCTCGGCGCGTTCGGCGAGTACGGCGGCGAAACGGTGGAGCGCGTCGGAACGCTCGCCGGGGGTGGCACCGGCCCAGGCCGGGAAGGCCTCGCGGGCGGCGGCCACGGCCGCGTCCACGTCGTGAGGGCCTGCCAGTTCGTAGGTGAGGACCTCCTCGCCGGTGGCCGGGTCGACGACCGCGTGCGTACGGCCCGAGGTGCCCTTCGTCAGACGGCCCGCGATGTACTGGGCCCCCTCGGCGAAACGGTCCTGGGCGGGGAATCGTTCCGGGGTGCTCTTTCCCGGGTTGTGCATGTCGCTCTCCTCCGCCGTCGCCCCGCTGTCCCTCGGGGCGGGTGGCGTAGCTCCAGCTCGATTTGAGTGCCGATCCTGACAGAGGGGTGGTCGTCCAACAAGTGATTCCGTTGTTGCCTTTTGGTTAAGCGACGGAATCTGTCGACCAGGTGTCGAGTCGGCAGTACAAAGGAGGGACGGAGTGTCAGTGGTGCCTGCCAGACTCCCATGCATGGAAGAGATCGGGGGAGTGATCGCCTCCCGGGAGGCGCTGGTCAGAGCGGTCCGCGCGGGCGCTCACCTCAAGTATCTGCACTTCTGGGGACACCGGCCCCGTCCGGACGGACGGCTCGGTGCGAGCTGTCTGAGCCAGTGGTGGCCCTCGCCGTTCACCGTGGACGGAGTGGAGTACGCGACGGCGGAGCACTGGATGATGGCCCGCAAGGCGCGCCTCTTCGCGGACGCGGAGGGGGAGCGGCGCGTCCTGGCGTCCGGGCATCCCGCCGAGGCGAAGAAGGCGGGGCGGCTGGTGCGCGGCTTCGACGGCGCCGTGTGGGAGCGCGAGCGCTTCAGGATCGTGGCCGAGGGCAGCTTCCACAAGTTCGCCGCCGACGCCGGCCTGCGGGAGTTCCTGCTGGGCACCGGGGGGCGGGTCCTGGTCGAGGCGAGCCCCGTGGACCCCGTGTGGGGCATCGGCCTGCCCGCGAACGACGAGGCCGCGCGCGATCCGCAGCGGTGGCGGGGCCTGAATCTCCTGGGGTTCGCGCTGATGGAGACACGGGAGAGGCTGCGGGCGGGGGGTGATTAGGCAGCGGGCGCTCACGGGGACCGGCGGGGGCGGCGGTTCGTGGGACGGCGGGAGGCGCCGGTACAGGGGGCAGGAGTCATGCCGGGCCCGGCGGCAGGGAGCCCTGAGTCCGGGGCCACGAAGAAGGTGAAGAAGGTAACGGGACGGCGAGGGCGGTGATCCACGGGCGTTCGGTCGAGGAGCGCTTCCGGCCGCAGGCCCCGACCCACGTGCGAGCGCCCGCCCCACAGCCGGGATGCAGCTTCGCGCGCGGCCCGAGGACCTCCACCTGAACGACGCCCGCGCGGGTGCCCGGCTGGGGACGCCGGCACGCGGGCTTCCGGCTGGCTGGTGCGGGCGCCGGCCTGGTGTCCGGCTGGGGCGCCTGGGCTCCGGCGGCGGGCTCCGACGCCCCGAGCCGGGCCCCCCGAGCCGGGGCCGCCCCGTCCCGGCCCGGTGCCTGGCCTGCCGGCGCCGCCGGCAGGCTACGTCCCCAGGATCACCACCAGGCCGAGCGCGACGCCGAGGACCACGCCCGCGATGCCGCAGATGATGCCTGCCAGCGCCTGGCCTGGGTTGGTGGCCTCGCCGCGGCCGGCCTTGGCGCGGCCGATGCCGCCGAAGATCACGGCGAGGATGCCCAGCAGGATCGCCACCGGCCAGAGGCAGAAGACCGCGACCGCGACGATGCCGACGACCATGGCGGCGGTGCCCAGCCCGTTGCTGGGCTCGGCCGGGCCGCCCGGCCAGCCGTAGTGACCGGGGGCACCGTGGGTGGGGTGGCCGCCGTAGACCGGCTGCTGGGGCGCCGGGTAGCCGTAGCCGGATGCCGGGTAGCCGTACGGGACCTGGCCGGGGCCGTGAGGAGCGATCGGCGGGGGCGGGACGTCCTGGGGGCCCGCCGCCGGCGCCGCGAAGGGGTTGCCCACCGCGGGGTTCGGCGGCGGGTAGGACGCGGGCGCGCCGGGGCCGGGCTGCGCGGCCGGCGCCGCCCACGGCGGGGAGGCGTCGGCCGCCGGGAAGGACGTGACCGTCTGCTGGTCGTGCACGGAAGGAGGAACCGGGGTGCCGGGACCCGTCGGCGTCGCCACGGTGTCGCCGGGCCCCACGGGGGTACGGCCCTCCGGCGGCGCCCAGGGGTCGGGCTCGGGGCCGCGAGGATCGGCGGCGGCCCCCTTGTCCAGCGGAACCCGGGCCGGAGCGTCCTGACCGACCTCGGGAATCGCGCCCGCGTCCTGCGAGACGTCGGGAGCCGCGTCCTCGGGCCACTGCGGCGGCGTCCAAGCGCCACCGGCGACAGGCGCACCACCGGGCGCGGCAGCCCCAGGCGTCACACCACCCGCGGCTCCCGTGCGGTCGGCACCGGGCTCGGCGTTGTTCTCCGGCGCGGCCGGCGGCTGCGCGTCGTCGGTCATGCGCGGGATCCCCTCTGTCGTACGTTCCGTCATGCTACGGCCCGGGCGTGACCACCCGGGGGCCGCCCTCCCCGGTCGACGAAGCCCCTTCCGCTCGCCCAGGCGCCCCGGCCTACGATGATCCCGCATCACCGATCAGCCGATCACCCGCGTCCCGCCGCCGCGCGCGGCCCGGACGCCGTTCCGGGGAGGAACCTTGACCGACCACACCACCGCGCCCGTGCCCGCCGGTCCGACCGAGTCCGCCGTCGCCGGCGCCCGCGACCGGCACGCCTTCATCGCCGGACTGCCCAAGGCCGAACTGCACGTGCACCACGTCGGCTCCGCCTCCCCCCGGATCGTCGCCGAACTCGCCTCCCGCCACCCCGACTCCAAGGTGCCCACCGACCCCGAGGCCCTGGTCGACTACTTCACCTTCACGGACTTCGCCCACTTCATCGAGGTGTACCTGTCCGTCGTCGACCTGATCCGCACCCCGGAGGACGTCCGGCTGCTCACCTACGAGGTGGCCCGGGACATGGCCCGCCAGCAGGTGCGCTACGCCGAGCTGACCGTCACCCCCTTCTCCTCCACCCGGCGCGGGATCGACGAGAGGGGGTTCATGGACGCGATAGAGGACGCCCGCAAGGCGGCCGAGGCGGAGTTCGGGACCGTACTGCGCTGGTGCTTCGACATCCCCGGCGAGGCGGGTCTGGAGGCGGCCGAGGAGACCGCACGGCTGGCCACCGACGACCGGGTGCGCCCCGAGGGGCTCGTGTCCTTCGGGCTCGGCGGGCCCGAGATCGGCGTGCCGCGCCCGCAGTTCAAGCCGTACTTCGACCGGGCCATCGCCGCCGGACTGCGCTCCGTGCCGCACGCCGGCGAGACGACGGGACCCGAGACGGTGTGGGACGCGCTGACCCATCTGCGTGCCGAGCGCATCGGGCACGGCACCAGTTCCGCACAGGACCCGAAGCTGCTGGCGCACCTCGCCGAGCACCGGATCGCCCTGGAGGTGTGCCCGACCTCCAACATCGCCACCCGCGCCGTCCGCACCCTCGACGAGCACCCGATCAAGGAGTTCACGCGGGCCGGCGTCCTGGTCACGATCAACTCCGACGACCCGCCGATGTTCGGCACCGACCTCAACCGCGAGTACGCCGTCGCCGCCCGGCTCCTCGACCTCGACGAGCGGGGTCTTGCGGACCTCGCGAAGAACGCGGTGGAGGCGTCGTTCCTCGACGCGGCCGGCAAGGGCCGTATCAGGGACGAGATCGACGCCTACACCTCGTCCTGGCTCGCGGGCTGACCCCGCCTCCACCATGGCCCCCATGCCGGACGTGACCGCCGTGGCCCACCGCGGCGCGCCGTACCGCTTCCGCGAGAACACGATCGACTCGCTCCGCTCCGCGCTCCGGCTGGGCGCGGACGCGGTGGAGGTCGACGTACGGCTGACCCGGGACGGCGTGCCCGTCCTGCTGCACGACCAGACGCTGAGACGGTTGTGGGAGCACGACCGGCCGCTGCTGTCGCTGTCGGCGGACGAGGTGCGGGAGCTCACCGCGGGCCGGGTGCCGACGCTCGCGGAGGCGCTCGCGGCGACCGGCGGGCACCGGGTGATGCTCGACCTGCCGGGCACGCCCGGCGTCCGGGCGGCCCGCCGGGTCGTGGACGTCGTGCGGGAATGCGGGGCGGCGGACCGCGTGTACTACTGCGCGGGCGCCACGGCGATGCTCGCGGTGCGGGCCGCCGACCCGGCAGCCGAGATCGCCCTCACCTGGACGACGCTGGCCCCGCCGCGGCCCGCCCTGCTGGACGCGGTGCGCCCGCGCTGGCTCAACTACCGCTTCGGCCTGGTGAGCCGCGCCCTGTCCGCCCGCGTCCACAAGGACGGCTACCTGCTGTCCGTGTGGACCCCCGACACCCGCCGCGCCATGCGCCGCCTGCTCGCCCTGGGCGTCGACTCGATCACCACCAACCGCGTCGACACGCTGTGCGCCCTCCGCGAGGCAGCCCCACCCCGCACCGGCTAGCCGGCTCCCCCTGGTCACCCTTCTCAGCAGGAGCCCCTACGCGCCCCCTCTCCCGCACAACCGTCCCCCGCCGCCTCCGGCACGCTCGTCCTCGCCACCGCCCCCTGGACGGCTCCGTGTCGGCCGCGCCGGTGCGGCCGTCCGGCCCGGTCGGCGCCCTCGCCCAGGCGCCGGTCGAGGGCGAGGCGCAATGCCCGTCCGCCTCTCCTGGGCGCCGGTCACCGGCGAAGCACGATGCCCGTCCCTCCCCCGCACGCCGCCACCCGTGGCGGTGAACTCACAGCCCCACGATGCCGTTCCACCGCCGCGCGAACTCCACCCGCTCGTCCGGCGCGATGTCCCGCGCGGTCGCGAGGCGTCGTCGCATCGCGGTGTCCGGGAAGATCAGGGGGTCCTCGGCCAGGGCGGCGGTCTCCTCGTCCTTGGCGGATGCCAGGACGTCCTGGGCGGCCGGGACGGGGCAGACGTAGTTGACCCAGGCCGCGAGCTCGGCCGCGACCTCGGGCTCGTAGTAGTAGTCGACGAGCCGCTCGGCGTTGGTCTTGTGGGCGGCGAGGTTGGGGATCATCAGCGATTCCGACCACAGCTCGGCGCCCTCCTCGGGGACGACGAACTCGATGTCCGGATCGTCCGCCTGGAGCTGGATCACATCGCCTGAATAGGCCTGACAGGCCAGCACGTCGCCGCTGGAGAGGTCCTTGATGTAGTCATTGCCGGTGAAGCGGCGGATGTGCCCGTCCCTGACCCGCTTGTGGACGTGGTCGCACATCCTGTGGAAGTCGTCCGCCGTCCACCGTGTGATGTCGACGCCGTCGCCCTGCATCAGCAGCGCGAACGCCTCGTCCAGCCCGGACAGCAGCGTGACCCGGCCCTTGAGGTCGCCGGCCCACAGGTCGGAGACATGGCGGATCTCCCGGCCGAGCACCCGGCGGTTGTACGCGATACCGGTGATGCCGGACTGCCACGGCACGGTGAACTTGCGGCCGGGGTCGAAGGCCGGTGAGCGCAGCAGCGGGTCGAGGTACCGGGTGACGTGGGACTGCCGGGCGCGGTCCATCTCCTGCACCCAGCCCAGCCGTACGAACCGCGCGCACATCCAGTCACTGATGACGATCAGATCGCGGTCGGTCGGCTGGTGGTTCATCAGCGAGGGGCTGATCTTGCCGAAGAACTCGTCGTTGTCGTTGATCTCCTCGACGTAGTCCACGGCGATGCCGGAGCGCCGCTCGAAGGCGTCCAGCGTGGGGCGCTTCCTGCCGGAGTCGTCGGTGTCGATGTACAGCGGCCAGTTGGCCCACGTCAGCCTTCTGTCCTGAGCCGAGCGGTCGGCGGCGGCCCGCTCGCCGGCTGCCACGTGGGCGGCCGGCACCCCGCACCCGGCGAGCGCGCCCGCCGCGGCGGTCCCGCCGAGGGCGAGCAGCAGGGAGCGACGGGAAAGCAGCGGTGGATTCGCAGGTGGGAGGGCCATGACTTCCAGCATGCCGCGCGTGCCGCGGGCCGGACAATGGACGCTGCGTCGAGCCCCTCCGCGCAGCGCGGACACCTTGTCGATCACCCCGGGACACCCGCGCACCCGCGCTGTACCTCCCGTACGGGACACACCCCGCCGCACACACCCGACCGGGCCAACTCTCGCCGGGCCATCCCCATCGGGCCAACCCCCGCCGGGCCAACCCCACCGGACAACCCCAGCCCGGCCAACCCCACCGGACAACCCCACCCCACCGGGCCATCCCCGCCGGACGCACCACGGCCCCGGACGGTCCGTCCTCCGTCCGGGGCCGAGCTCTGGGACACCACGCGCGGGCAACGCCTTCCGGCACGGCCCCCGCGCGGAGCGCTACGCGTCCAGCGACGTCATCACGTGCTTGATCCGCGTGTAGTCGTCGAAGCCGTACGCCGACAGGTCCTTGCCGTAGCCGGACTTCTTGAAGCCGCCGTGCGGCATCTCGGCGACCAGCGGGATGTGGGTGTTGATCCACACACAGCCGAAGTCGAGCTTCTTGGACATGCGCATCGCGCGGCCGTGGTCCTTGGTCCAGACGGACGAGGCGAGGGCGTACTCGACGCCGTTGGCGTACTCGACGGCCTGGTCCTCGTCACGGAAGGACTGGACGGTGATGACCGGGCCGAAGACCTCGTTCTGCACGATCTCGTCGTCCTGATTCAGGCCCGAGACGACGGTCGGGGCGTAGAAGTAGCCCTTGTCGCCGACCTGGTGACCGCCGGCCTCGACCTTGGCGTGCGCGGGCAGCCGCTCGATGAAGCCGGTGACCTGCTTGAGCTGGTTGGGGTTGTTCAGCGGGCCGTACAGCACGTCCTCGTCGTCCGGCTCGCCGGTCTTGGTCTCGGCGGCTGCCTTGGCGAGGGCCTCGACGAACTCGTCGTGGATCGCCTCGTGGACCAGCACGCGGGTGGCCGCCGTGCAGTCCTGCCCGGCGTTGAAGAAGCCCGCGACGGAGATGTCCTCGACGGCCTTGGCGATGTCGGTGTCCTCGAAGACGACGACCGGCGCCTTGCCGCCCAGCTCCAGGTGGACCCGCTTGACGTCCTTGGCGGCGGATTCGGCCACCGACATGCCGGCGCGCACCGAGCCGGTGATGGAGGCCATGGCCGGGGTCGGGTGCTCGACCATCATGCGGCCGGTGTCGCGGTCACCGCAGATGACGTTGAAGACGCCCTTGGGAAGGATCTCCCCGAGGATCTCCGCGATCAGGACGGTGGAGGCGGGGGTGGTGTCCGACGGCTTCAGCACCACGGTGTTGCCCGCCGCGATCGCCGGCGCGAACTTCCACACGGCCATCATCATCGGGTAGTTCCACGGCGCGACCTGGGCGCAGACGCCGACCGGCTCGCGGCGGACGATCGAGGTGAGCCCGTCCATGTACTCGCCGGCGGAGCGGCCTTCCAGCATGCGGGCCGCGCCCGCGAAGAAGCGGATCTGGTCGACCATGGGAGGGATCTCCTCGGAGCGGGTCAGCCCGGTGGGCTTGCCCGTGTTCTCCACCTCGGCCGCGATCAGCTCCTCGGCACGCGACTCGAACGCGTCCGCGATCTTCAGAAGGGCCTTCTGCCGCTCCGCCGGGGTCGTGTCCCGCCACGACGGGAACGCGGCCTCCGCGGCGGCCATCGCGGCGTCGACGTCGGCCTGCCCGGACAGCGGCGCGGTGGCGTACGCCTCGCCGGTCGCGGGGTTCACCACCTCGGTGGTCCGTCCGTCGGCGGCGTCCCGGAACTCTCCGTCGATGTAGTTGCGCAGACGACGCAGCTCGGTGCTCACTGCCGGCCCTCCAAGTTCGGGTGTCCAATCACTGAGACACCCACCCTAATCGCTAGTCCCACGGTTTCAACACCCCCTGGCGCGCCAGATCTGCGATATCCGCAAGATTCGAACGCATAGACAACGAATTTCATCGCTGCGGCCTTGCGGAACTGTCGAGACGTCGTGCACAGTGTGGCCGTGGCCAGTCGAAGCGCAGACCAGAGGAACTCGCGGGACCTCCGCGAGCCCTTCCGTGAGTCCTCCCGCGAGTCCAGGAACGGCAGCCCTCAGCTGGACGCCGTCTCCCTCGCGATCATCGAGCAGCTCCAGGAGGACGGCCGGCGGCCGTACGCCGCGATCGGCAAGGCCGTCGGCCTGTCCGAGGCGGCCGTGCGCCAGCGCGTCCAGAAATTGCTCGACCAGGGCGTGATGCAGATCGTCGCCGTCACGGACCCGCTCACCGTGGGCTTCCGCAGGCAGGCGATGGTCGGGATCAACGTCGAGGGCGACACGGAGTCCGTGGCCGACGCGCTGACCGGCATGCCGGAAGTCGAGTACGTGGTGATGACCGCGGGCTCGTTCGACATCCTCGCCGAAATCGTCTGCGAGGACGACGACCAGCTGCTGGACGTCATCAACAAACGCATCCGGGCCCTGCCCGGCGTTCGCTCCACCGAGAGCTTCGTCTACCTCAAGCTCAAGAAGCAGACCTACATGTGGGGAACCCGATAACCGTGAGTACCAAGGACCTCAGCAAATCCGCGTACGACCACCTGTGGATGCACTTCACCCGGATGTCCTCGTACGAGAACTCTCCCGTTCCGACGATCGTGCGCGGTGAGGGCACCTACATCTACGACGACAAGGGCAGGCGCTACCTCGACGGTCTGGCGGGTCTGTTCGTGGTCCAGGCCGGTCACGGCCGCGTCGAGCTCGCCGAGACCGCCTTCAAGCAGGCCCAGGAGCTGGCGTTCTTCCCGGTCTGGTCCTACGCCCACCCCAAGGCCGTCGAGCTGGCCGAGCGCCTCGCCGACTACGCGCCGGGCGACCTGAACAAGGTCTTCTTCACCACCGGCGGCGGCGAGGCCGTCGAGACCGCCTGGAAGCTCGCCAAGCAGTACTGGAAGCTCCAGGGCCGGCCGACCAAGTACAAGGTCATCTCGCGTGCGGTCGCCTACCACGGCACCCCGCAGGGCGCCCTGTCCATCACCGGCCTGCCCGCCCTGAAGGCCCCCTTCGAGCCGCTCGTCCCGGGCGCGCACAAGGTCCCGAACACCAACATCTACCGCGCCCCGGTCCACGGCGACGACCCCGAGGCCTTCGGCCGCTGGGCCGCCGACCAGATCGAGCAGCAGATCCTCTTCGAGGGCCCGGAGACGGTCGCCGCCGTCTTCCTGGAGCCGGTGCAGAACGCCGGCGGCTGCTTCCCGCCGCCGCCCGGCTACTTCCAGCGGGTGCGCGAGATCTGCGACCAGTACGACGTGCTGCTCGTCTCGGACGAGGTCATCTGCGCCTTCGGCCGCCTCGGCACGATCTTCGCCTGCGACAAGTTCGGCTACGTACCGGACATGATCACCTGCGCCAAGGGCATGACCTCGGGCTACTCCCCGATCGGCGCGTGCATCATCTCCGACCGTCTCGCCGAGCCCTTCTACAAGGGCGACAACACGTTCCTGCACGGCTACACCTTCGGCGGTCACCCGGTCTCCGCGGCCGTCGGCCTCGCCAACCTCGAGCTGTTCGAGCGCGAGAACCTCACCCAGCACGTGCTCGACAACGAGGGCGCCTTCCTGCAGACCCTGCGGAAGCTGCACGACCTGCCGATCGTCGGCGACGTCCGCGGCAACGGCTTCTTCTACGGCATCGAGCTGGTGAAGGACAAGGCGACCAAGGAGTCCTTCAACGACGAGGAGACCGAGCGCGTCCTGTACGGCTTCCTCTCCAAGGCCCTGTTCGACAACGGCCTGTACTGCCGTGCCGACGACCGCGGCGACCCGGTCGTCCAGCTCGCCCCGCCGCTGATCTCCGACCAGGCAACCTTCGACGAGATCGAGCAGATCCTGCGGGCCACGCTGACGGAGGCGTGGACGAAGCTCTGATCGGCCGACGTGATGATCTTCCTTCGGGAAGATCGGGATGATCGGCCACGGCCCCGGCGCCGTCCGTTCGAGTGAGAACGGCGGCCCGGGGCCGTGTGCTGTCCGGGAGCCCGGTGGCCGCTGCCTAGCGTGCCCAGTGACCGATCGGCCCAGCCTTCGTTCCCCCGCACGAGGGACCTGGCAGGCACATACGGATCCGAACTGAGGTGTACGCCCATGGTGGCTCCGCCGGACAACGACGTCCTCTGGGCACGCGCCCTGCACTTCCAGCACCGCGACGGCTCCCCCGCGCTCAGCGGTGTCTCGCTGGGCGTCCGGGAGGCGGAGATCCTCGCCGTCACCGGCCCGCGCGGCAGCGGCAAGAGCACGCTGCTGGCCTGTCTGTCGGGCCTGCTGCGCCCCCGGGACGGCGAGGTCTGGTTCAACAGCGTCCCCGTGCACACCATGGGCCCCGTCGCCCGGGAACGGCTGCGCCGCGACCGGTTCGGCTGGATCGACCCCGCCCCCGTCCTCGTACCGGAGCTGAACGTCTGGGAGAACGCCGCGCTGCCGCTGATGCTGCGCGGCACCAGCCGGCGCCGCGCCAAGACGGTCGCCCGGGAGTGGCTGGACCGGCTCGACGTCGGCGACTACGCCCGCAAACGCCCGCACCAGCTGCGTCAGGCGGAGCGGCAGCGGGTGTGCATCGCCCGCGCGCTGGCCCCCGCGCCGACGGTCCTGTTCGCCGACGAGCCCACCGCCCCGCTGCACCACGCCGACCGCGGGCACGTGCTGCGCACCCTCACCACGGCGGCCCGCTCGCACGGGATCACGGTGGTGCTGGCCACCCACGACCCGACGACCGCGGCCCTCGCCGACCGCACGGTCTCCCTCCTGGACGGGCGGTGCGTCACCACCGTGCACCTGCCGCCGGTCTCCGAGTCGGAAGGCCGGGCCGCGTGCTCGCTCTCCGCCTGACCCGCAGCGCCCACCCGGCCGTCCAGCTGCGCCGCCTGCTCGTCGCGGCGGCCTCGGCCGGCACGGGCCTCCTTCTGCTGTGCACCCTCGGTTACGCGCTGGGCCACCCGGACGACCCTCCCGCCGCCGCGCTCCGCCTCGCCTGGTGTTCGGTCCCGCTGGCCGCCACGGTCCAGTTCGCCGTCGCCGTCGCCCGCACCGACCCCGGTACCCGCCCCCGTCCCGGCCTGTCGGCGATCGGGCTGGGCCCGGCCCGCCTGATGACCATCTCGGCCACCACGACGGCCCTGTCCACGGCCCTCGGCTCGATGCTGGCCCTGCTCCTCTTCCTCCACCTGCGCGGCACCATCACGGGGATGCCCTTCGACGGAGCGGGAGCCCAGTTCCTGGCCGCGGACCGGCCTCTGCCGGTGCCGGGCGCCCTGACCCTGCTCGCCCTGGTCCCGGCCGCCGCGTCGCTGGCGGTGGCCCTGGTGCTGCGCCCGCGCGAGGCGCGGCCCGCGGGGCCGGGCGGCGCGCGGAAGGCGTTCGGCCGCTTCGGGGCGTACGGGACCGGGGCGATGCGGGAGACGTTCGGCGCGTACGGGCGTTTCGGCGCACATCTGCGCCGGGCCGCGGGCCACGAGCAGCAGCGCACGGCCCCCGCACCGGCGGACGCCGCCCCACAGGCCCCCGCCGAGCAGCGTCTCCGCGCGGCCGGTGCTCCCGTGCCGCGCAGCGGCGACGCCCCACAGGCTCCGGACGACCCGGCCGGCACCCTGGCCTGGCCGCCCGGCACCTCCGCCTCGCCGGGCAGGCGGCCCAACCCCACCGCGGCCCTCCCGTGGGGTGTCTCCACCCTCGCCGCAGGCCTCGCCGTGGAGGCCTACGCCGGTCATGCCACGGCCACGACCGACATGCCCGGCGGCCTGACCAGCGGGCCCGTGGGCGTCCTGCTCGGCTGGCTCCTCACCGCCGTCGGGCTCGCCCTGGCCGGGCCCGGACTCACCCACGTCTGCGGCCACCTCCTGCAGAGCGTCCGGCCCGGCGCCCTGCGCCTGCTCGCCGGCCGGGTCCTGATGGAGGAGTCCTGGCGTATCGGCCGTCCTCTGGGCATCGTCTGCGCGGTCGCGTCCGCCGCGTACGCCATGGCCGCCCTGCAGAAGCCCGACGGCCCGACCTTCGGTCCCCTCACCACCCTCGGAGCGCTCCTCGTCGCCGGGTGCACCCTCGCCACCCTGCTCACCGCCGCCGTGGAGGCCAAGCACGCCCGCGCCGACACCACCGCCGCCCTGCTCCGCCTCGGCGCCCCCACGACCATGCTGCGCGCCGCAGCCGGCCTCCGCGCCGCCGCCCTGGTCGCCGTGTTCACCCCGCTGACCCTGGCGGTCGCCGCGCTCGCCGCGCAGCCGTTGACCCGCTGAGACGGCGGCCGGGACGCCGCTGAAAACCCGTCCGAGAAAAATCACCGGCCGGCGATGAGTTCCGCGGCGGCCCCGGGTCTATCCCACCGAACGGCACGACACCGATGGGAGAGACCACAGATGTACCAGCAGATGATCTTCGTGAACCTGCCCGTGAACGACCTCGACGCCTCGAAGAAGTTCTTCACACGGCTCGGCTACTCGATCAACGCCCAGTTCAGCGACGACTCCACCGCGTCGGTCGTGATCAGCGACACGATCGTGGCCATGCTGCTCACCCGGCAGAAGTACGCGGAGTTCACGAAGAAGGAGATCGTGGACGCGACGAAGTCCAGCCAGGTGCTGCTGTGCCTGAGCGCGGAGAGCCGCGAGAAGGTCGACGAGCTGGTGGACAACGCGATCGCGGCCGGCGGCTCAGCCTCCGGGGAGCCCCAGGACCACGGCTTCATGTACGGGCGTGGCTTCGACGACCTGGACGGCCACACCTGGGAGGTCGTGTGGATGGACCCGGCGGTCATCGAGGGCTGAGCCACACGCGCCCCTAGCATGGGCGGGTGCACTCCCCACCACCCGCCCACGCCGGCCACACCGCCTCGCACGACCGTGAGATCGAATCCCTGGCCGCGTTCGACGGGGTCGTCGCCACCCAGGGCACGCTCGCCCGATTCCGCGTCCAGGCCGTCGATCTGACTGCCCGTACGGACGCCCTGCTCCGCGTCGAGGTCACCGGCGCCGTCTTCCTCGGCTGCCCCATGGCCGGCACCGCGGCCACCGGATAGCCGCCGCCGGCGCCATGGTCTTCCCGCCGGTACCGGACCTGCCCTTCGACCCCTACCGCGGCTTCGTCTCCACCCCTGACGAGCTGTTCGAGGGCCTGGCGCAGGGATACGAGGGGACACCGGACGCCCTGTCCTACGCCTGGTCCCAGCAGACGACGGCCGACGGCGACGTGCCGGGCGCCGCCGGCACCGTGCAGGAGATATTCGACAACGCGACCCCGAACTACTACGAGTCCCGCGGCGAGCCCGCCCCCATGGTCCTGGTGAACCGCGAGCGGACGGAGCGGCTCCCGGCCAGGCCGCTGCTGCGGGCGCTGGCCCGAAAGCGGTCGATGGAGGCGCGCGTCGCCCTGGTCGACCGGATCGAGGAGGCACCGGAGGCGTTGAAACGCCTGGGTGGTTAACAAGAGGGCAAAGCCAACGGCTGGGACCGGCCGACGGATTGACACTACTCGTCGCGCGCCAATAGACCTATGAGCCTCGTGGGGGCGGTGGGACCGGCCGGCGCCGGCGCCTCATCTCCCCCTCAACCCCCCGCAATTCGCGCATCCCATGAAGGACAAACGTGTCCATACATCACCGTAACGCACGCCTTTCCGTGCGCATCCTCGGTGTCACCGCCGCTTCCGCCGTGCTCGCGCTCGGCGCGGCGGGCAACGCGCTCGCCCGCGACATCAGTGAGTTCTCCGCCGCGGCGGAGTGCGAGGGCACCAAGGGTGTCATCACGGTCACCGACAAGGACCCCTCCGGGACCCCGGCCATCGTGTCGGTCTACCTGGAGAACAAGGGCGCCGACGAGCGCCTCGTCGGCTCCCGGAAGGTCAAGGGCTCGCGCGCGGGCGTCAAGATCACCTTCGCCGAGGACTGGAAGCCGAACGCGGAATACCGCGTCCGCGTCAGGGCCGGCAGCCAGGTCGACGAGGACATCGAGCCGAACCTGGTCGCCCCGGCCACGGCCTGCACCACCGAGGACACCTCGACGCCGGCCCCGGCCCCGTCAAAGACGGCGCCCGAGCCGTCGGGTGCGCCCTCGACCCCGGCCGAGTCCGGCACGCCCGCCCCGACGCCCTCCGAGGACGGCAGCAACCCGCCCGCGGACGCCCCGAGCAGCGCCCCCTCCCCCGCCGTCGGCGACTCCAACCTCGCCGAGACCGGCGCCGAATCCAGCACCGGCTTGATCGCCGGCATCGCGGCGGCCCTGGTCGTCCTTGGAGGCGGTGCCGTGTTCCTCGGCATGCGCCGCCGTGGGGCCGACCGCGACCGCTGACCCCTCGCGCACGACGCGCACGACGGTGGCCCGTCCCCCTTCACCAGGGGCGGGCCGTCCGCCGTCGCACCGGGCCGGTCCCTCAGCCGAACGTCGCCCGCTCGAGCCAGAACTCCAGCAGCTCCCGCTCCCCGAGTACCTCCACCTCCGCACTGTCCAGCGGCAGCCGCCGGTAGAAGGCCAGCAGCACCGAGGTGAGCGGCCCGCGCAGCACCACCGTGGCCTTCTCGTGGCCGCGCCGCCAGACCAGCACCTCCTCGGTCAGCTCGACGAGCCACTCGGCCTGGAGCTCCGGCCCCGTGTCGGTCGCGTGCAGATGGATGCTTCTCCCCGGCCCGCGCAGTTCCCGCGCCGAGTCGTGCGGCATCGTCCGCTGCACGAACTCCACGATCTGAAGCCATTCGTCGATCGCGTCGGCGGCCACGTCGGGCGCGACCTCGTAGGGCAGGCCGGCGGCCAGTGCGGCGTCGGCCCGATGGACGGTGATCTCGTGGGTCATCCGGCGGGCCCAGAACCCGGCGTCGGGCTCCCCTGCCCACCCCCACACGGGGGCGTCCGGGCCCGCCTTGCGGAGCGTGTCCACGGCCATCTCGCCGCTCTCCGCCAGCCAGGCCTCCAGCGCGGCCGCGTCCCCGTACGCCGCGGGTCCCTCGGCGCCCGGCACCTGGTCCTCCGGGATCTCCACCTCGGAGCGGGTGCGCACGAGCAGCTCCACCCAGCGCAGGGCCTGGCCCATGTGCCGGACGAGCTGCTCCAGGGTCCAGTCGGGGCAGGTCGGTACGGTGGCCGCAAGATCGGCCCCGGAGGTCACGACGGACCGCAACAGGCCCACCTGATGGGCGACTTCGTCGCAGTACCGGTCATGTGCGAGTCGCGTCATGCCCGCACCTTACGATCATCCGGAGCGCCGAGCACCACGATTTCCGCCGCGTCGAACTCGACGCCCACGATCTCCCCCACCCCGGGTGCGTCCCGCAGCGCGCACGCCGCCTCCAACCGCGGCGCCCCGTCCACCGGTTGCAGATGTACGGCGACATGGGTGCCCTTGAACGTCCGCGCGGCCACCTTGCACCGCAGCCCGGCTTCCGGGGCGGCCAGGAGCACACCGGCCGGCCGTACGAGCACCGTCCGTGCCCCCTGTTCCGCGCCCTCGGGCACCGGCAGCTTCCCCCACGCCGTGTCCGCGGCCTGCGCGCTCACCGTCGCGCCGGCCACGTTGCCGAAGCCCAGGAAGCGCGCCACGAACGCGTCCGCGGGCCGCTGCCAGACCTGAAGCGGCGTACCGGACTGGGCGATCCGCCCGTCCCGCATGACCACCACACGGTCGGCCAGCGCGAAGGCCTCACCCTGGTCGTGCGTCACCGCGAGCACGGTCGTCCCCAACCGGCCGAACAGCTCCCGCAGTTCCACGACGAGCCGTTCGCGCAGCGAGCGGTCCAGCTGTCCGAGCGGCTCGTCCAGCATCAGCAGCCGGGGCCGCGGCGCCAGCGCCCGGGCGAGTGCCACCCGCTGCTGCTCCCCGCCGGACAGGGCGGCCACCGCGCGGGGTGCGGCACCGGGCAGCCCGACCAGCTCCAGCAACTCCCGTACACGTTCCCGCTGCTGTGCCTTCGGTGCCCCGCGCATCCGGAGCCCGAAGGCCACGTTGCCGCCCACGTCCCGCTGCGGGAAGAGCTGATGGTCCTGGAACATCAGCCCGACGCCGCGTCGGTGCGCGGGCACGCCGGCCTGGTCGCGTCCGTCGAGCAGGACCCGCCCGGAGTCGAGGGGCTGCAGCCCCGCCACGGCCCGCAGCAGCGTCGACTTGCCGCTTCCGCTGGGGCCCAGCACGCACACCACCTCGTGCTCGGCGACCTCCAGGCCGACACCGTCGAGGACGGGCCGCCCACCGAACCGTACGGTCGCCTCCTCCAGGCCGAGCAGCATCAGAACTCCCCCGTCCGGTCGGTCCGCAGCCGCTCCAGCACCAGCAGCGCCACCGCGCACACCACCATCAGAATCGTCGAAAGGGCCATCGCCTGCCCGTAGTTGAGATCGCCGGGCCGCGCCAGCAGCCGCGCCACGGCGACCGGCAGCGTCGGGTTGTCAGGGCGCGCGATGAACACGGTCGCCCCGAACTCCCCCAGTGACACGGCGAAGGCGAACCCGGCCGCGATCAGCAGCGCCCGCCGCACCATCGGCAGGTCCACCTCGCGCCAGGCACGCCACGGCGACGCCCCGAGCACCGCCGCCGCCTCACGCAGCCGTAGGTCCACCGCCCGCAGCACCGGCAGCATGGTCCGCACGACGAAGGGCACCCCGACCAGCGCCTGCGCGAGGGGTACCAGAATCCACGAGGCGCGCAGATCCAGCGGCGGCTCGTCGAGGGCGATCAGGAACCCGAAACCGACCGTCACCGCGGACACGCCCAGCGGCAGCATCAGCAGCGCGTCGAAACCGCGCACGAACCGCCCCGCGTCCCGCCGGGTCAGCGCCACCGCAGCGAGCCCGCCGACCAGTACGGCGATCGCGGTGGCGGCCACGGCGTACGACAGCGAGTTGCCGATCGCGTCGATCGGCGGGACCAGGAAGGTGCCGCCGTCCTCGCTGGTCAGCGCCCGGTAATAGCCGAACCCGGGGGCGTCGAGCGAGCGCTGCACCAGCACGGCCAGCGGCAGCAGGAGCAGCAGGGCGACCACGGCGAGGACACCGGCCAGCAGCGCCCACTGCCCGGCACCGCGCGGACGGCGCGCGGTCACGGACGCGTCCACCAGCCGCAGCGCGGACTCCCGCCGCCGTACGGTCCAGGCGTGCACGGCGAGCACCGCGCCCACCGCGGCGAACTGGACCAGCGTCAGCACGGCGGCGGTGGCGAGGTCGAAGACCTCCGTGGTCTGCCGGTAGATCTCCACTTCGAGGGTGGAGAAGGTGGGTCCGCCGAGGATCTGCACCACGGCGAAGGAGGTGAAGGTGAACAGGAAGACCATCAGGGCGGCGGCGGCCACGGCCGGCCCCAGCGCGGGCAGGGTGACGCTCCGCCAGGCGCTCAGACGTGACGCCCCGAGCATCCGCGCGGCCTCCTCCTGACGTGGGTCGAGTTGCGCCCAGAGCCCGCCGACCGTGCGTACGACGACCGCGTAGTTGAAAAAGACGTGCGCGAGCAGGATCGCCCACACCGTGGTGTCCAGCCGTACGCCCCAGAGGTCGTCCAGCAGCCCGCCGCGCCCGACCAGCGCCAGGAACGCCGTGCCGACCACGACGGTCGGCAGCACGAACGGCACGGTCACGACCGCCCGCAGCACCTGCTTGCCGGGGAAGTCGAAGCGGGCGAACACATACGCGCCGGGCAGCGCGATCAGCAGCGTCAGCGCGGTCGAGGCGAGCGCCTGCCAGGTGGTGAACCACAGGACGTGCCGGATGCCGGACTGGGCGAGGACGTCGGCGATCCGCCCGAACTGCCAGCTCCCGTCGGCCTTCAGCCCACGGCCGACGATCGCGGCGACGGGATAGGCGAAGAAGACGGCGAAGAACGCGACGGGCAGGGCGAGAAGCCCGAGCCGCGCCGCGTTCCCGCGGGCCCTGGCGGCTACTTGAGTACGAGCGACGTCCACGACTTGACCCACTCGTCACGGTTTTCGGCGATCTTCGCCGGGTCCAGGGTCCCGGGGTCCTCGGCCTGCGGGCCGTACTTCACGAACTCCGCGGGCACCTGGGCCCCCTCGCGCACCGGGTAGACGAACATGTTCAGCGGCATGTCGTCCTGGAACTGCTTGGTGAGCATGAAGTCGAGCAGCGCCTTGCCGCCCTCGGGGTTCTTCGCGTTGTTCAGCAGCCCGGCGTACTCGACCTGCCGGAAGCAGGTGCCCATGGCCACGCCGGTGGGCGCGGTCTTGGGCTTCGGATCGGCGAAGACGACCTCGGCGGGGGGCGAGGAGGCGTACGACACGACCAGCGGCCGGTCGCCGCCCGCCTTCCTGCCGCTGGCGGAACCGGAGAACTCCTCGTTGTAGGCCTGCTCCCAGCCGTCCACGACCTTCACACCGTTGGCCTTGAGCTTCTTCCAGTAGTCCTCCCAGCCTCCCCCGCTCTCGGCTCCGCTGGAGCGGGAGGTGCCCCCATCGCCGTACTTCGCGGCCGTGCCGAGCAGGAAGCCGAGGCCGGGTGAGGAGGTGGCGGCGTTCTCGGTGACGAGGAGATTCTTGTACGCCGGGTCGGCCAGGTCGTCGAGGGTCTTCGGCGGGTCCAGCTTGCGCTCGCCGAACCAGGCCTTGTCGTAGTTGACGCAGATGTCGCCGGTGTCGACGGGGGTGACGCGGTGCTGCTCCTGGTCGGCCCGGTACTCCGGCTTGACCAGGTCGGCGTCCTTCGCCTCGTACGGCTGGAAGAGGCCGTTGTCGAGCGCGCGGGACAGCAGGGTGTTGTCGACGCCGAAGAGGACGTCGCCCTGCGGGTTGTCCTTGGTCAGGACGGCCTTGTTGACGGCCTGGCCGGCGTCGCCGTCCTTGAGGACCTTGATGTGGTAGCCGGACTGCTTCTCGAAGGCGGCGATCACGCTCTTGGACACGGCCCACGAGTCGTGGCTGACGAGGGTGACCGTCTTGGAGTCCGAGCCTTCACCGCCGGATCCCGAGGCCCCGCACGCGGACAGCGTGACCATGCCCAGCCCGACGACGACGGCTGTGAACTTCCTGGTGTTGCTCACTGATTTCCTCCTGGGTGACCAGGAAGAGACGCGGCCCTGCCCGGGACCTGGAACGGGTTCCCGGGCAGGGCGCAACAGCTCGAGTGACGACCGATCTCCCTACCCAGAATGACCTGGGCGAGGTTCAGAGGGTCTGCGGCCCACCCAAGATATGGCTGCCGCACTCTCAGCGCTGTGGCGCTCCCCTGCCGGAATATGAAGATGTGTACGGCGTCAGACTACCGCTCGGTGGCCGCGAGCTGACCACACGCCCCGTCGATCTCCTGACCACGGGTGTCCCGGATCGTGACCGGTACACCATGGGCGGCGATGGCCTCCACGAACGCCTTCTCGTCCTCGGGCCGGGACGCGGTCCACTTGGAGCCCGGGGTCGGGTTCAGCGGGATGAGGTTGACGTGCACGGGCTTGCCCTTGAGCAGCCGGCCGAGCCGGTCACCGCGCCAGGCCTGGTCGTTGATGTCCCGGATCAACGCGTACTCGATGGACAGCCGCCGCCCGGACCTCTGGACGTAGTCGAACCCGGCGTCGAGCACCTCGCGCACCTTCCAGCGCGTGTTCACGGGCACGAGGGTGTCGCGCAGCTCGTCGTCCGGGGCGTGCAGCGAGATCGCCAGCCGGCACTTGAAGCCCTCGTCGGCGAAGCGGTGGATCGCCGGCACCAGTCCGACGGTCGAGACGGTGATCCCGCGCTGCGACAGCCCGAGCCCGTCCGGCTCGGGGTCGGTGAGCGCGCGGATGGCACCGACGACGCGCTTGTAGTTGGCCAGGGGCTCGCCCATGCCCATGAAGACGATGTTCGACAGCCGCGAGGGCCCGCCGGGCACCTCGCCGTCGCGCAGCGCCCGCATGCCGTCCACGATCTGGTGGACGATCTCGGCGGTGGACAGGTTGCGGTCGAGCCCGGCCTGCCCGGTGGCGCAGAACGGGCAGTTCATCCCGCAGCCCGCCTGCGAGCTGATGCACATGGTCACCCGGTCCGGGTAGCGCATCAGCACCGACTCCACGAGCGTCCCGTCGAACAGCCGCCACAGCGTCTTACGGGTGGTGCCCTCGTCCGTCGACAGATGCCGCACGACGGTCATCAGCTCGGGCAGCAACGCCTCCCGCAGCCTCCCCCGCGACCCGGCCGGGATGTCGGTCCACTGCTCCGGATCGTGCGCGTACCGCGCGAAGTAGTGCTGCGAGAGCTGCTTGGCACGGAACGGCTTCTCACCGATCTCGGCAACAGCGTCCTTGCGCTCCGCAGGCGTGAGATCGGCAAGATGCCGCGGCGGCTTCTTGGCTCCGCGGGGGGCGACGAATGTGAGTTCTCCGGGCTTAGGCATGGCTGTACCAGTGTCGCAGATCCACTTGGGTGACCTGCGGCTGCCGCCGGCTACGACGGTCGTCGGCAGCTGTCACCGGTCGTCGCCGAGCGCCCTCGGACGCCCGGTGTCGGCCCGGCAGACGGGGCCGCGCATCCTGACCGCTGCACCTTGCCCGCCGCTCCACGGCTGCAGCAGCCGCCCGGAAGGACCTCCACCTGGGTTGTGCGGCCCGCCGGTCGTCGTCCGGTGCGGGTGACCGACCGCCGTGCGGTCGACGCGGGAGAGCGTCAAGGGCGTGCCGAGTACGAGTCAGGGCCCGAAGACCTGGGAAAGGTGAGCGGTCAGCCGCTCCACCGACGCCGGGGTGACCCGC
Organism: Streptomyces sp. NPDC047706; assembly: GCF_043204795.1. NCBI lineage: Bacteria > Bacillati > Actinomycetota > Actinomycetes > Kitasatosporales > Streptomycetaceae > Streptomyces > Streptomyces sp. NPDC047706. The sequence continues at coordinate 96,961 of NZ_JBIDCW010000006.1, forward strand.
GCGCCGAGGTGACCGTCGGGGCGGACGAGGAGGGCGGTGGGGCCTTCGGCCCGGTAGCCGCCGCGGAACTCGCCCCGGCTGTCCCACAGCACCGGCAGCCCGGCCCGGCCGGCGTCCACCCCGGCGGCGAGCACCGCGTACACCGCCACCTGGTCGTGACTCGCCGTACGCGTCTTGGCTGCCAGGTCCGCGAAGGTGTCCGCCTGCCCGTCCTCGTCCGCGTAGAGCAGCAGGACGTGATCACGCTCGCGGAGTACGTCGTACAGGCGCATCGGGTAGGCGGCGACGCTGTCGGTGAGGCCGCCGCAGTCGGGTGCCCGGTCACCGGCATCGGGGCCGGTGAGGCCCGGGGTCCGGGGTCCTACGACAGGGCTGTCCGGGTAGGCGACCAGCAGCTGTGCCTCCCGCATCATGATCGTGGCGGGGTCGTCGGGGTCGTCGGGGTCGGCCTGGATGCCTTCCCGGGCGTGCCGGACCGTGCGGCCCACGACCTCCTCGCCGATCGGCCGCCGTTCGGCGTCGTAGCTGTCGAGCAGCCGAGGGTGGGCCGTTCCCCGCACGGCGAGGGCCAGCTTCCAGGCCAGGTTGCAGGCGTCCTGGATGCCGGTGTTCATGCCCTGCGCGCCGGTTGGCGGGTGGATGTGCGCGGCGTCGCCCGCGAGGAACACCCTGCCGTCGCCGTAGCGGTCCGCCAGGCGGTGACTGATGCGGAAGATCGAGGACCAGCGCATGGCCGAGGCGGTGGTCGGCTGCGGGGAGAGCCGGTCGAGCACGGCCTGGATGTGTTCCAGTGCCGGCCGGCGGCCGCCTTCCAGTCCGTGCGTCACGTCGCCGGGCGTGTCCGTGCCGTGGCCGAGCCCCTGCGTGGCCTCGCCGAGCCCGTTCGTGGCCTTGTCGGCCCCGGGTTCGCGCCGGAGGTGTCCCGCTCGGGTCGACAGTTCGGGTGGGACCAGCATGGACATGCGGTAGCGGGAGCGCCCGGGCAGCGGGATGCAGACGAGCAGGTCGTCGAGGGCGCCGTCGCCGTAGTGCATGGCCCTTACGCCGTAGCCCTGGGGCAGGTCCCAGTCCACCTCGACGTCCGCGAGCATGTACTCCTCCGGGAACGCGCCGCCGCCGAAACCGATCCCGAGGACCTTGCGGACGGTGCTGTGCGCGCCGTCGCACCCGACGAGGAAACGGGACCGGATCTCGCGCTCCTCCCCGTCGCCGGTGGAGAGCCGGCTCGTGACCCCGTCCCCGTCCTGCGTGAACGACCGCAGCTCGGTGCCCCGCTCGATCCGCGTTCCGAAGCGTGCCAGATACTCCTCGAGGATGCGCTCGGTCTCGTACTGCGGCAGTGCGGCGAACCGGTACGGGACCTCCGCCGGAAGTTCGAGGTCGATCCGGCCCTGCTCCTCACCGTTGACGTACAGCAGCTGCCCCCGCATGAGCACGGCGGTGTCGAGGGCCGCGCGCACCAGGCCCATGCGGTCCCACAGCTCCAGCGTCCGCGGCTGGATCCCCACGGCCTTGGCGTACGGCAGCCGCTTCGCGAGCCGGTCGACGATGCGGCAGCGGATGCGGTGCCGGCGCAGTTCGGCGGCCGCGGTCAGGCCCACCGGGCCGGCCCCCACGATCAGTACGTCGGTGTCCATCCCGCACCTCCCGTGACTTCAGCCTCGCAGCGCGGCTCCCGCACCGCAGCTCGGGCACGGCGGCACGGAAAGAGCCCCCGCCCATGGGAAGGGCAGGGGCTCCTCAGCACAGACGACCGCTCAGCTGGATCCCACGAACAGCACCAGCAGCAGCCACACCACCGGAGCGGTGGGCAGCAGCGAGTCCAGCCGGTCCATGATCCCGCCGTGCCCCGGCAGCAGCGTGCCCATGTCCTTGATGCCGAGGTCGCGCTTGATCATCGACTCGCCGAGGTCGCCCAGAGTGGCGCTGGCGGCGACCGCGAGGCCCAGGAGCAGGCCCTGCCACCACGTGCCGTCGTCGATGAGGAACTGCATGCACAGCGCACCGGCGGCCATGGCGAAGCTGACCGCTCCCAGCAGGCCCTCGCGGGTCTTGCCGGGGCTGATGCGCGGGGCGAGCTTGTGCCGCCCGAACCGCCATCCGACGGCGTACGCGCCGGTGTCGCTGACCACGGTGAGCAGCAGGAACATGAACACCCGCTGCGGCCCGTCCTGCGCGGTCAGCATCATCGCGACGAACGTCGCGAGGAACGGGACGTAGAAGGCGGCGAAGACGCCGGCCGTGACGTCCCGCAGGTAGTCCTGCGGTGGTTCCGTCATCCGCCAGACCAGGACCGCCAGCGCGGTGAGCGCCATCGCCACCCACGCGCCCTCGGGTCCCCGCACATACCCGGCGACGACCATCCCGGCGCCGCCGACCGCCAGCGGCACCAGCGGCGCGTGAATGCCCTTGCGCTCCTCCAGCCGCTTGGTCAGCTCCCACAGGCCCACCACGACGGCCACCGCCACGACCCCGACGAACACCGCCTTGACGATGAACAGGGACGTGATGATCACCGCGCCGAGTCCGGCCCCGACCCCTATCGCCGCGCCCAGATCACGGCCCGCACTCTTCTTCTGCGGTGCGGCTGCCGGCTGCGGGGCGTCGTGCATGGGCTCCGGATTCTGCGGCACCGCGCCGTAGGGCGGCGCCGACGGGCTCTCGTCGCGGAACAAGGAGCCGCCCAGCCGAGCGGCCCCCCGGTCGTCATCCTGGCTTCCGCCGTGAGCGGATACGTCGGGCACGATGGGCATGGGGCGAGTCTGCTGCGCGTCCAGCGCATCGTACGTGGGACCCGCCGGGGCGGCCCCCTGGACAGGCCCCCGGTCGGACGGCCCCCAGTACCCGGCGCGGGGCGGCGCCCCCCAGGGAGAGTCGTTCATCAGACCTCGAGCAGCTCGGCTTCCTTGTGCTTGAGCAGCTCGTCCACCTGGGCGACGTACTTCGCCGTGGTGTCGTCGAGCTCCTTCTCCGCACGACGGCCCTCGTCCTCGCCGACCTCGCCGTCCTTGATGAGCTTGTCGATGGCGTCCTTGGCCTTGCGGCGGACGGAGCGGATGGACACCTTGGCGTCCTCGCCCTTGCCCTTGGCGACCTTGATGTACTCGCGCCGGCGCTCCTCGGTCAGCTCGGGGAACACCACCCGGATGATGTTGCCGTCGTTGCTCGGGTTGACGCCCAGGTCGGAGTCGCGGATCGCCTGCTCGATGTTGCGCAGCGCGCTCTTGTCGAACGGGGTGACGACCGCCATGCGCGGCTCCGGCACGGAGAACGAAGCCAGCTGGTTGATCGGCGTCGGCGCGCCGTAGTAGTCGGCCACGATCTTGTTGAACATCGCGGGGTGCGCACGGCCGGTGCGGATCGCGGCGAAGTCCTCCTTGGCGACCACGACGGCCTTCTCCATCTTCTCCTCGGCTTCGAGGAGGGTCTCTTCGATCACCACTTGCTCCTGCGTGTCTTGAGTAGGCCCGGCTGCGGTTCCTTGGCGGCGGCGGCCGGCTGCGTCGCGTCTTCTTCCTGCACGGTTCCCGACCGGCGGGACATTGTCCATCCCCCGGCCAGGGTCCGTCCCGCCCGTCCCCCGGACAGATGGCGCTCCGGTGGAGGACGTGGCTGAAACCGGGTCAGCCCCGGCTGCCCTGGTCACCCACCAGCGTGCCGATCTTCTCACCCTTGACGGCGCGGGCGATATTGCCCTCCTTCAGCAGCTCGAAGACCACGATCGGCAGCTTGTTGTCGCGGCACAACGTGATGGCGGTGGCGTCGGCCACCTTCAGGTCGCGGGTGATGACCTCGCCGTAGCCGAGCGAGTCGAACTTGACCGCGTCCGGGTTGGTCTTCGGGTCGGAGTCGTAGACCCCGTCCACACCGTTCTTGCCCATCAGCAGGGCCTCGGCGTCGATCTCCAGGGCGCGCTGGGCGGCGGTGGTGTCGGTGGAGAAGTACGGCATGCCCATACCGGCGCCGAAGATGACCACGCGGCCCTTCTCGAGGTGCCGTACGGCGCGCAGCGGGATGTACGGCTCGGCGACCTGCCCCATGGTGATGGCGGTCTGCACCCGGCACTGGATGCCCTCCTTCTCCAGGAAGTCCTGGAGGGCGAGGCAGTTCATCACGGTGCCGAGCATGCCCATGTAGTCCGAGCGGGCGCGGTCCATGCCGCGCTGCTGGAGCTCCGCTCCGCGGAAGAAGTTGCCGCCGCCGATCACGACCGCGATCTGCGCGCCGTCACGGACGACGGCCGCGATCTCACGCGCCATGGCGTGCACCACGTCCGGGTCGACGCCCAGGCCCCCGCCGCCGGAGAAGGCCTCTCCGGACAGCTTCAGCAGAAACCGGCCGCGTACTTTGCCGTCGTCGCTCTTCTGGGCCTTGGTGGTCATGGGGTTCTCGCCTCTTTTACGGGTTGCACATACGAAGAAGGCCATTGCCGGTGGTGGGTTTCTCTCCCCTACGCGGCAATGGCCTCCTCGTCAGATCTGCTGTCGTCCGTCGCGGGCGCCGGCGCGCCGGCCGATACCGACGACGTGGACGACTGCGGTCGACCCTAGCGGCAATCCGCCCCGGGCCGCGCGTCGATCGCGGTAGGGACTCAGATGCCGACCTTGATGCGCGTGAAGCGCTTCAGGGTGACACCGGCCTCGTCCAGGACCTTCTGGACCGACTTCTTGTTGTCGAGCGCGTACGGCTGGCCGAGCAGCGTGGCGTCCTTGAAGAAGCCGTTCACCCGACCCTCGACGATCTTGGAGATCGCGGCCTCGGGCTTGCCCTCGGCGCGGGTGGTCTCCTCGGCGATCCGGCGCTCGGTCTCGACGACCTCGGCCGGGACGTCCTCCTTGGAGAGGTACTTCGGCGCGAACGCGGCGATGTGCTGGGCGATGCCCTTGGCGACCTCGGCGTTCGGCTTGTCGAGCTCGACGAGGACACCGATCTGCGGCGGCAGGTCGGGCATCGTGCGGTGCATGTACGCGGTCACGAAGCCGTCGGAGAACTGCGCGAAGCGGTCCAGGACGATCTTCTCGCCGAGGTTGGCGTTGGCCTCGTCCACGTACGCCTGGACGGTCTTGCCGGGCTCGATCTCGGAGGCGAGCAGGGCCTCGAGGTCGGCCGGGGAGGTCTTGGCGACGTGCTCGGCGATGGCACGGGCGGCGGCCTGGAACTTCTCGCCCTTGGCGACGAAGTCCGTCTCGCACTTCAGCTCGACCAGGACGCCGGAGGAGTTGTCGTCGGCGATGATGGAGACCACGGCGCCGTTCTCGGCGGAGCGGCCTTCACGCTTGGCGACGCCCTTCTGCCCCTTGATGCGCAGCGCCTCGACGGCCTTCTCGACGCTGCCGTCGGCCTCGTCCAGCGCCTTCTTGCAGTCCATCATGCCGGCGCCGGTGAGCTCGCGGAGCTTCTTGACGTCGGCGGCGGTGTAGTTCGCCATGAGTCTGTGAATCTTTCTCGAAGTCTGGAAGATCGAAGATCTACGGGATTCCACGTCTGCGGGTTCTACGGTCTACATGTAGATGCAGACCCTCGACGCACCCGTGACCTACGGGTGAACGGCGGGAGCGGACTGCGTGTCACCGCTCCCGCCGTCAGCACCGACGGGTCAGGCCTGCTCGGCGTCCGCGGCCGGCGCCTCGGGGGCGGCCTCCGCGGCCGGCGCCTCGGGGGCGGCCTCGGCGGCCGGCGCCTCGGGGGCGGCCTCGGCGGCCGGCGCCGCTTCCTCGGAGTCGGCCTTCTTCTCACCCTCGAGCAGGTCGCGCTCCCACTCGGCGAGCGGCTCACCCTCGGCCTTCTCGCCCTTGCCCTCACCGGCACCGCCGGAGCGGGCGATCAGGCCCTCGGCGACGGCGTCGGCGATCACACGGGTGAGCAGGGTGACGGAGCGGATCGCGTCGTCGTTGCCCGGGATCTTGTAGTCGACCTCGTCCGGATCACAGTTGGTGTCGAGGATGGCGACGACCGGGATGTTCAGCTTCCGGGCCTCGCCGACCGCGATGTGCTCCTTCTTGGTGTCCACGATCCAGACGGCGCTGGGCACCTTCTGCATCTCGCGGATACCGCCGAGGGTCTTCTCCAGCTTGGCCTTCTCGCGGGAGAGGACCAGCAGCTCCTTCTTGGTCAGACCGGAGGACGCGACGTCCTCGAAGTCGATCTGCTCAAGCTCCTTCAGGCGCTGCAGACGCTTGTAGACGGTCGAGAAGTTGGTGAGCATGCCGCCCAGCCAGCGCTGGTTGACGAAGGGCATGCCGACGCGGGTGGCCTGCTCGGCGATGGCCTCCTGCGCCTGCTTCTTCGTGCCGACGAACATGACCGTGCCGCCGTGGGCGACGGTCTCCTTGACGAACTCGTAGGCGCGGTCGATGTACGACAGCGACTGGAGCAGGTCGATGATGTAGATGCCGTTGCGCTCGGTGAAGATGAAGCGCTTCATCTTCGGGTTCCAGCGACGGGTCTGGTGACCGAAGTGGACGCCGCTTTCCAGCAGCTCCCGCATCGTGACGACGGCCATGGCCGTTCTCCTTGTGTTTCTCGGTTGTGCCGCGAGGGCCGGACTGCTCCCGCGCCTGACGCCCGCATGCGCCGTGCCACAAGGGACCGAGGGGCGCTGATACGGACCGTTTCCGGCCCTGGTATCGGGGCGTGCGAAGTCGACCCGGTGACCCGGATCGCCACCAGAAGTGTACGGGACCGCCGACCCCGCGGGTGACGCCGCTGTCCACAACCCGTGGGTACTCCACAGGCCAGGGCCCGGACGGTGGCCGATACGGCACGGTTCCCGTCATGCGAGCGAAGCGATGCGCACGAGCGACCTGGGCGCTGCTACTGGCCCTCACCGCGGCCGCACCGGCCGACGCGGCCGACCCGCCGCCGGCGGCCCCTGCCGGACCCGAGGCCCCTGGCCTGGGGCCGCAGGACTCGGTTCCGGCGATCGGCCGCACCTGGCCGGTGGGCGTCCGCCCGCCGGTCGTCCGCGGCTGGCAACCGCCGGCGACGCCCTACGGCAGCGGCCACCGAGGCGTGGATCTTCCGGCCACACCCGGAACACCCGTTCGAGCCGTCGCACCGGGCCGGGTCTCGTACGCGGGCCGCGTGGCCGGAAAGGGCGTGGTCTCGGTGGAGCTCACGGGAACCGGGGACCCACCCCTGCGTACGACCTATCAGCCGGTCCTCGCCACGGTACGCAAGGGTGACGAGGTCGCCGCCGGACAGGTCGTCGGCACGGCGGAACCCTCCGGCTCCCACTGCTCCATGCCCTGCCTCCACTGGGGCCTGCGGAAGGGGGACGCATACCTGGACCCCCTGTCGCTGCTGCCGTCGTGGCTGATGCGGAGGGGACCGTCACGCCTGCTGCCGGTGCTGGGGGTACCGCTCCCGCCGTAGCCGGGCCCACGGATACCGCGCGACCGGCCGCCCCGACCACGCGCGCCCTCATGCCCGCCCCGATCCGGACACCGCAGCCCACTCAGCAGCCGGCATTCGTGCGACCAGGGCAGCGCAGGGCGCGTTCGAGGTCCTCCCACCAGCAGGCGCCGGGCCTCGCAGCCCAGGGCAGGCGCCTCGGCGCGGCGGCGTGACCGGCAGGTCGACGCCGACCGGCGTTCCCTCCGGCCCGCACGAGCACCGGAGTCCCGCGAGCCCCGACACCCCCAAGCGGCACGCGCCGGTACGCACGCCGGGCCCGGACCAGCCCACCCCGGCGCCATGGAAACTCAGCCCCGCACACCCCCACGCACCATCGACACCGCGGCCTCGGCCACGACCGACGGGTCCTCCACTCCCAGCTCGATCCGCCGCACGGCCGAGTCGACGACCCCCTGGACCAGCATCGCCGCCAGCCGGGGCTCCGCGTGCCCCATCTCGCGCAGTGCCTCCACGATCATCGCCACGAGCCCCCCGTGCGCCGCGCGGATCTTCTCGCGTGCCCCCGCGTCCAGCTCACTGGCGGAGATGGCCACGACGGCACGGTGCCGCCGGTCTCCCACCAGCGCGAGCTGCGCTCGCACATAGGCCTCGACCTGGGCCTCGGCGCCGTCCACCGCGGCCATCGCCGCCTCGACCTCCGCCGCCCAGGCCGGGAAGTCGACCTCGCACAGTTCCTCGACCACAGCGGCCCGGGACCGGAAGTACTCGTACACGGACGACCGTGCGAGCCCCGTCCGCTCGGCGAGGGCCGGGAAGGTCAGCGCCTCCGTCCCGCCCTCGGACAGCAGGGAACGAGCCGCGTCCAGCAGGGCGGCTCGCTGCATCGACCGGTGCTCGGCCACGGAGGCCGCTCGAATCCTTGGCACGTCGTCCACTTTACGGACGCGCCACCCGGGACGGGAGTGCAGCACACCACACCGCCCGCATCGGGCCAGGTCAGCGCCCGAAGCCGGCCAGCTTCGCGCGCAGCTGGAGCACGGACTTGGTGTGGATCTGGCTCACCCGGCTCTCGGTGACGCCGAGCACGTTGCCGATCTCGGCGAGCGTCAGGCCCTCGTAGTAGTACAGCGTGACCACGGTCTTCTCCCGCTCGGGGAGCGTGTTGATCGCCCGCGCCAGGAACCGCCGCAGCTCCCGGTCCTCGGCCACCTCCACCGGATTGTCCGCGGCGGTGTCCTCCAGCGTGTCCATCAGGCTCAGCCGGTCGCCGCCCTCGCCCCCGACGTGCAGCAGCTCCTCCAGCGCCACGACGTTGGCCAGCGACAGCTGGCTGAATACCGCGTGCAGTTCATCCACCGGGATGCCCAGCTCGGCGGCCACCTCCCCCTCGCTCGGCGTCCGCCGCAGCCGCGCCTCCAGCGTCGCGTACGCCCGCTCCACGTTCCGCGCCTTCTGCCGCACCGATCTCGGGATCCAGTCCAGCGCCCGCAGCTCGTCGATCATCGCGCCTCTGATCCGCGTGATCGCGTACGTCTCGAACTTGATCTCCCGGTCGATGTCGAACTTCTCGATCGCGTCGATCAGCCCGAACACCCCGGACGACACGAAGTCCGCCTGCTCGACATTGGGCGGCAGCCCCACGCTCACCCGTCCGGCCACGTATTTCACCAGCGGCGAGTAGTGCAGAATCAGCTGCTCCCGCAGCCGCTCGTCCCCCGTCTCCTTGTACGACCGCCAGAGCTCGTCGAGGGTCGAGGGAGCGGGCGGCCGATCGCTGCCACCGTCGCGGGCGGCTGGGGGGATCGCCGCCCGGTCGGACCCGGAGGTGTGCTGGGGCATTCGTCGCCTTGTGCCGTTCTGCCGTGAAGGGTGGTACGTGGGTGAGCTGTCGCTCTGGTGTCGAGTTGCCGGACTGTGTCTGGATCCTCGTGAGCGTAGCGTGACTGAAGAGTCGCGGTACGCGAAGGGCGGGGCGGGCGCCGTGCGCAGAAACGTTCCCCGGGGCGCTCCACCGGGGCATGACGGTAGCTCTCAGTGACCATCACGAGCTGCCCAACTGCCGCATTTCCCAAGGGCATCGAGATTCCCCCGGACGGCCGAACACGCTCGGTCAACATACGTCCCGCCTACCGCGAAGGGAGATCATCGCCTGGCGTGTCAACTTCCAGCCGTCGCCGTGTCGTTCGACGTAGCCGAGTGCTCTGAGTTCGTACAGCCTCGCGATCGCGTCGTCCGCCGTCGTCGGTACCCCTCTGGCGATGGCCTCCACCGTGGCCTCCCCGTGTCCGGGCAGTGTGGCCAGGACGTTCCGGGCGGCGGGTGGCAGCAGGTCGCGCGGGAGCACCGGCCCGCGCCGGGCGGGCGCCAGCTCCCCCATGTCCCCGATCAGCTCCACGACCTCGGCCGCGTCGGTGACCAGCGTCGCCTCCCCGCGCAGCAGCTCGTGCACCCCCGCCGACTGCGCGCTGGTGGCCGGGCCGGGCACGCCCATGGTGTGCCGGCCCAGCCGCTGCGCCGCCCGCGCGGTGACCAGCGAACCGCTGCGGAGGGCGGCCTCGACGACCACGGTCCCCCTGGTCAGCGCGGCGATCACGCGGTTGCGCACGATGAAGCGGCTGGGCGTCGGATGGTCCCCCGGCGGCAGCTCTCCCACCAGCAGCCCCTGCTCGGCGATCCTGCCGAGCAGCCGGGCGTGCCCGGGGGGATAGGGCCGGTCGACGCCGCAGGCCAGCACGGCGACGGTGGCACCCCCGGCGCCGAGGGCACCCCGGTGGGCGGCGCCGTCGACACCGTAGGCGCCGCCGGAGACGACCACCCAGCCGCGTTCGGCGAGGCCGGCCGCGAGCGTGACGGCCATGTGGGCGCCGTACTCGGTGCAGGCCCGGGCGCCCACGACGGCGACCGACCGGAGCGCCCACATCCGCAGGCCGGCCGGCCCCCGCACCCAGAGCCCCAGCGGCCGGCCGTCCCCGAGGTCATCGAGCTGACCGGGCCATTCGGCCTCCCCCGGGCACACGAACCGCACGCCGGCCGCCCGGGCCACTTCGAGATCCCGCTCCGGCTCGGCCCGTCCGGCCCGCGTCCGCAGCCCGTCCCAGCGCCTGGCGCTCACCCCCGTCAAGGGCGCCCCCGCACCACGCAGCCGCCGGACCACCTCACCGACCCCCAGCTCCCGCACCCACCGTCCGGCGACCTCGTCCCCGGGCTCCAGCACACGGGTGAGGAAGACCCGCCCGAGCATCTCGTCGTCCGGAGCGCCGGCGCCGGTCATGTCAGCGCTCCGATGGCCATCGGCACACCGCGCGGAACGCCGGTGCGCAGCTGGAGGGCCAGGGCCACGTCCACCGCGCCGGGCCGGTCGTGCCCCACGAGGTCGGCCACGGTCCAGGCGACGCGCAGGACGCGGTCCAGACCGCGAGCCGTGAGCACGCCCCGCTCGAGACTGCGCTCGGCCTCGTCCATCGCGCCGATCTCGGCGTACCAACGGCTGCGCAGCTCCCGGCCGGGCACCTCGCTGTTCGTGCGCCACGGGGTGCCCGCGAGGCGGACGGCCGCCCGCTCCCGGGCCGCGCGCACCCGTTCGGCGACCGCGGCGGTGGACTCGCCGCGGGCCCCCCGGTCGGCGAGCTCGGCCCGCGTGACGCGGTCGACCTCGACGCGGAGGTCGACCCGGTCCAGCAGCGGCCCCGACAGCCGGGCCTGGTAGCGGCGGATCGCGGAGGGCGGGCACTCGCACAGGTCGTCGCGCCGGGAGAAGCGCCCGCACGGGCACGGGTTGGCGGCGAGGACCATCAGGAAGTGGGCCGGAAAGCGCACCACCCCCGCACTGCGGGCGATCACGACATGCCCCGCCTCCAGGGGCTGCCGCAGGGCGTCGAGGGCCTGTCCGCTGAACTCCGGCGCCTCGTCGAGGAACAGCACCCCGCGATGGGACAGCGACACGGCGCCGGGCCGTGCGACGCCCGCGCCGCCGCCGACGAGCGCCTGCATGGTGGCCGAGTGGTGCGGAGCGCAGTAGGGGGCGACGCCGATCAGCGGCTTGCCGGGCGGCAGCAGCCCGGCCACCGAGTGCACCGCCGTGACCTCCAGCGACTCCTCCCGGGTGAGCCGGGGCATGATCCCCGGCAGCCGCTCGGCGAGCATCGTCTTCCCGGCGCCCGGCGGACCCTCGAGGAACAGGTGGTGTCCCCCGGCCGCGGCGACCTCCACCGCCGTACGCGCCGAGGTCTGGCCCACGACGTCGGCGAGGTCGTGCCCGTGGTCGTGCCGGGCGGCTCCGGCGCCCAGCATGCCGGTGGCCGAACCGGTGCCGGGAACGCGCAGGCCTGCGAGCAGCGGATCCGGGCGGCCGTGTGCGTCGGGCTCCTCGTCCGGCACGGGTTCGTCCGCCAGGACGGCGATCAGCTGGCGCAGGCTGCGGACGCCCAGCACGGACACCCCCGGGACCAGTGACGCCTCGGCGGCCGCGCACTCGGGTACGACCACCTGCTCGTAGCCCGCGTCCGCCGCCGCCAGCACGGCCGGCAGGATGCCGCGCACCGGCCGCACCCGTCCGTCCAGGCCGAGTTCCCCGATCATCACGATGTCGGCGAGCACGCCAGGGTCGATCCGCTCGCTCGCGCCCAGCACCGCACAGGCGACGGCCAGGTCGAACCCGCTGCCGGCCTTCGGCACGGACGCGGGGCTGAGCCCGACCGTGAGCTTCTTCTGCGGCCACTCGGCGCCGGAATTGACCACCGCCGCCCGCACCCGGTCCCGGCTCTCGATGAGGCTCTTGTCCGGCAGCCCCACGAGCGTGAACGCGGCGACGCCCGGTTCCAGGTCTGCCTGGACCTCCACCACCACGCCCTCGACGCCGGCCAGGGCGACGGAGCACGTACGCGCGAAGCCCATCTCAGGCCACCCCTCGCGCGTGTTCGACCACGGGTGCGCCGCGGTCGGGCAGGACGACGCCGATCAGGTCGATGCGGACGCCTCCCGGTGGTGCCCCGCCATGGACGTGGAGCCACTGCTCGGCGAGGCCGCGCAGCCGCTCGGCCTTCTCCCGCCGGACCGCTGCCATGGGGTGCTGGAAGCGGCCGGCCCTGCGCGTCTTCACCTCGCAGACCACCAGGACGTCCCCGTCCCGCGCCAGGATGTCGATCTCACCGGTCCTGCCGCAGCGCCAGTTGCGCTCCAGGACGGTCATACCGGCCGCCACCAGGCGTCGGGCCGCCAGTTCCTCGCCGTACCTGCCGAGTGCGTCTCGTGCGTTCATGTCGGCACCTCCTTGGGCGCCAACGGTCACGCATGCCGCACCACTGAGTGGATCTTGGTGGGCTACTCAGCGGTTGTGGACAACTTCGTCACTCACACGGGCGACACGAGGCAGGCGGGCCTGGCCGCTCATCACCCGCCCGGCAGTTCGAGGTCGCTCTTGTTCAGCTCCTCGATGTTCACGTCCTTGAAGGTGAGGACACGTACCTGCTTCACGAAACGGGCCGGCCGGTACATGTCCCAGACCCAGGCGTCCGCCATGGACACCTCGAAAAACACCTCACCCTGGACCGAGTGCACCTGCATCTCGTAGTCGTTGGTCAGGTAGAAGCGCCGCTCGGTCTCGATCACGTATTTGAACAGACCGACGACATCGCGGTACTCCCGGTAGAGCTTGAGCTCCATCTCGGTCTCGTACTTTTCGAGGTCCTCGGCGCTCATGGCATGTTCCCCTTCAGCCGTGCGATCCCACCATTGTGCGCCAGCCCCGGGAGCCTCTAGACGATTTCCGTGTCAAGGTTCTCCGGCCCGGCGGGGGGACCCTCGTCGAGCAGCCTGCGCAGCAGCTCGGCGAGTCTGGTCGGATACACCGTCTCATGAGCCCGGGTCAGTTCCTCACAGGTCCACCACCGGGCTCCCACGACACTGCGCCGCTCCAGCTCGGTGAGGGCGACCGCCTCCGTCGCCGTCTGGGTGGTGCGGGCCAGGTAGTACCACTCGTCCTGGTCCCAGCGCCGCCCGGCGAACGGGAACGAGCACAGCCGCCGCCACAGCACCGGACCGAGCTGGACCTGCGTGATTCCGGTCTCCTCCGCGAGTTCCCGCAGAGCGGCCTCCTCACGGGTCTCCTCGCCCTCCAGTCCGCCGCCCGGCGTGAACCACCAGTCGTCCGCCGGATCGTCCGGTTCGTGGCCGTGCAGCAGCAGGATCCGGTCGTCGGGGTCGAGCAGCACGACCCGGGCCACCTTGCGCGCGCGGGCGCCGTCGAGCTCGTACCCCTCGGTCGCCTCAGCGGGCACCGGCGGGCTCCGTCCTGGAGCGGGACCCCAGACGCTTGGCGACCGGCCCGTACGCCGCGCCACCGAGCACCAGCACGGCTCCCGCCACGATCATGGCGGTGATCGTCCGCAGCGGCCCTGGCGAGGACAGGCTGCCGACGGCCTCGAAGCCGGTGGGGCGCGGCAGCATGCCGTTCGTCGGCCAGACGACGGCGTCCACCCGGGCGGAGACGTCGTCGCGCGCCACGGTGCCCCTCGCGGCGTCCGTGAGGTGGGCGGTCGAATCCAGGGAGCCGTGCCGCTCGTCGCCGAGCAGGAAGATCCGCCCGTCGGGCACCGTCACAGAGAATTTCATGTCCACGGCCCGCTCCTGCCCGGAGGAGATATACGGTTCCTCGATCGCCTTGTCGTTCACGGTCAGCTTGCCGTCCCGGCAGCAGGAGACCCGGTCCCCGCCGACGGCCACCACCCGCTTGATCAACGGCGCGTCGCCCCAGGTCGCGTCCTTGAACACGACGACGTCACCACGGCGGACCTCCGCGCCGTCGACACGCTGCGCGAGCACCCGGTCACCCGGGTCGATGGTCGGCGTCATGGAGGAGGTGGGCACCGTGTACGGCAGATAGGTCACCGCTCCCCAGCCGAAGCCGCCCAGGAACAGCACGAGGCCCAGCGCGACTGCCAGCCCGGACAACCGCTGTCCGATCCTGCCGCCCGCCGGGCCTCTGCTCGTTCCCCCGCTGTGCGGGGCCGTACGTGCCGCGCTCTCGCCACCCATGGATCCGCACCCTACCCGGCGGTTCCGGACCCGGTCAGCCCTCGTCCCGCCCTGCACGGCGACTCCACGAGGACCTCACGGAGGCCGTCCCCCGGGGCGAAGCACGGAAGGCGGGGGCGGGATCAGGCCGCCGGCCTGCGGCGGCGCCACAGGGCCACCGGCACGACACCGGCGAGCGCCAGCGCGTTCGGGGCGGTGGTGAGGGCCGCTGCGGCGGACGACCGGTCGTTCAGGCCGGGCTGGTCGAAGGTGTCCGGAACCGGCAGGGTGCCCCAGCGGTTGATCGGCCAGGCCTTCACGATGGCGCGCCCGACGACCTCGTCGACCGGGACCATGCCCTGGTGGGCGTCGCCCTGGTTGTAGCGCGAGTCCCGGGAGTTCTGCCGGTGGTCGCCCATGACCCAGATGAAGCCCTCGGGGACCTTCACCTTGAACTGGCCGCCCTGGTCGTCCTGGCTGCACGGTGTGTTGCCCGGGTAGACGTACGGCTCGTCCAGCGGCTTGCCGTTGACCTTCAGCGGCCCGGTGCCGTTGCACTCGACGGTGTCGCCGCCGACGCCGACGACGCGCTTGATCAGGTCCTTCTCCTCGGCGGACGGCATCAGGCCGATCCAGCTGAGGAACGTCTGCAGGGCGTTCGGATCCGTGGTCGGCTCACCCGCGAGCCAGTTGTCCGGGTCGTGGAAGACGACGACCTCGCCGCGCTCGGGCTCGGAGCCGAACCACGGGGTCAGCTTGTCGACCAGGACCCGGTCGCCCTCCTGCAGGGTGTTCTGCATCGAGTCGGAGGGGATCGAGAACGCCTGTACCAGGAACGTCTTGATCAGCAGCGCCAGCACCAGCGCGATACCGATCAGGATCGGCAGCTCCTTCCAGAAGGAGCGGTGCTTCTGCTGAGGGGCGGTGCCTCCCGGGCCCTGGTCCCCGGTCTGGCTCTGTTCGTCCGTCACCGTGCCGTCCTCGGCCTTCCGGCCATCATTGCCGGAGTTCACGGCGCGGTCCGCGGCTTGGGGGCCCGCTTCCACGGGGCGTCCGCGGTGCTCCTCGCCGTCGTGTCCGGACCGTGCGCCGACCGCCACATCCCCCACGCCAACTCCTCACTCTGTGCCGCCGCCTGCCCCACACACGGCGCAGGCCCACCACTCCCATAACGAGCGGGAGTTCCGCAGGGGTCGGGAGGTGGGTCGTTCCGTTCGGATCGTCGGAGGCAACCCTATGCGACGGCTGGGGAGCCGCGGTCGACCCGGCTGCCGAGTCGGACACGGAAGCGTAGGTTTCCGGTTCCTTCAGCGTGGTCCAGTGGCCCAGCGGCCAGGCGATGACTACGGCCCGGCCGACCACCTCGTCCTCGGAGACGGTGCCGCCGTAGTCGGTGTCCTGGTGGGAGCGGGAGTCCGCGGAGTTGGAGCGGTGGTCGCCCATCACCCACAGCCGGCCCTGCGGCACGGTGATGTCGAAGGGCGTCGCGGACGGCTCGTTGCCCGGGTACAGGTAGTCCTCGTTCAGGGGAACACCGTTGACCGTGACCCGCCCCTGGGTGTCGCAGCACTGCACGCGGTCACCGCCGATGCCGACGACCCGCTTGATCAGGTCCTTCTCGTCCTCGGACGGCAGCAGGCCGATGAAGGTGAGTCCCTCCTTGACCTGCTTGACGACGACAGGGTCGTCCTTCCTCTGCGTGGGCTGCTCGTCCTGGAGCCAGCCGCCGGGGTCCTTGAAGACCACGACGTCGCCGCGTTGCGGCTCGGTGCCGAACCACGGGGTGAGCTTGTCCACCAGGACCCTGTCGCCGATCTGGATCGTCTGCTCCATGGAGCCCGACGGGATCACGAACGCCTGGACCAGGAACGTCTTCAGCACGAGGGCTATCAGCACGGCGACGCCGACGAGCAGCGGTATCTCCTTGATGGCCGACCGGCGCCGGCGCCGCTTGACCTTCCGCTGGAGCTTGCGCCGCTCGGCGCGGCTGCGCCCGCCACCGGCCGGGGCGCCGGCGCGCCGGGTGCCGGTCGGCAGCAGGTTCTCGGTGGGGCTGACGGGCGCGCCGCGAGGCTTGCCGCGGTTACCCATGTCCACCGTCCGCCGCGGGCACGCGCGCGTAGGCGCCGGTCCGGTCCAGGTGGGTGGCATGGCCGAGGGGCCAGACGATCCAGTCGGCCCGCCCGATCACGTGCCCGACCGGGATCATTCCGCCGCCCGGTGAGCCGAGGTGGTCGCGGGAGTCGCTGGAGGCGCTGCGGTGGTCGCCGAGGACGAACACGGTGCCGTCGGGCACGACGACGTCGAAGGGCACCGTGGAGGCGATGTCGCCGGGGTACAGGAACGTCGACTCGTCGACGGACCGGCCGTTCACCTGGAGCCTCCCTTCCTTGTCGCAGCAGACCACGCGGTCTCCGCCCACACCGGCGACGCGTTTGACGTAGTCGGCGTTCCCGAAGTACCCGGTGCCGTCGAACACGACAACCTCGCCCCGTCGCGGCTGAGCACCGAAACGGTACGCCAACTTATTTACGAGGACGCGGTCGCCGATCCTCAATTCCCGCTCCATGGATCCACTGGGGATCCGGAACGGCTGTACCACGAAGGTGTTGAGCAGCAGCGCGAACACCAGGCAGACCAGTACGGACAGGGTGATCCGCCCGCCCGGGACCCACTCGGCGACCCGCGCCACCAACGCGGAACGCGACCGGTCCTCCGGCCCCCGTGTGTCCGAGGTCTCCTCGGATCGGGAAGGGCGGGAGGAGCGGTCGCGCTCCGTCGGCTGTGCTTCGGTGTCCATCGGGGCCAGATGCTATCCGGACCCTCCAGGAACTCCGGGAGGCGCTCAGTTCTCGCGCTTCTCCTTGATCTTCGCCGCCTTGCCGCGCAGGTCGCGCAGGTAGTACAGCTTGGCGCGGCGGACGTCACCCTTGGTGACGAGCTCGATCTTCTCCACGATCGGGGTGTGCACCGGGAAGGTGCGCTCGACGCCGACGGAGAAGGAGACCTTGCGGACCGTGAAGGTCTCGCGCACGCCGGCACCCTGGCGGCGGATCACCACGCCCTTGAACTGCTGCACACGGGAGCGGTTGCCCTCGATGACGCGTACGTGCACGTTGACGGTGTCACCCGGGCGGAAGGCGGGGACGTCGCTGCGCAGCGACGCGGAGTCGACGGTGTCGAGCAGGTGAGACATTTCGTCTGCTTTCCTCGCTGATGCCACAGGTCATCAACGGAAACTAGGTTCTGGTTCGAGAGCCGTGCGGGTCGGGGCGGGCGTCGTGTCCCCCTGTGGCAGGGGCGCACGCCGGACGGGCGCACAACAGCGGCCTATTCTTCCACGCCCCCGGTCCTGCGCCAAAATCGTCCGTACGGCTCCCCCGCGGGGTCCGGTGCCCAGCCCAGCATGGAGAGCATCTCGCGGTCCTTCTTGTCGAAGGCCTTGGGGTCGCAACTCGCGATCAGGTCCGGCCGGTTGGCCGTCGTGCGCCGCAGTGCCTCGTCGCGGCGCCAGCGGGCGATCTTGCCGTGGTGCCCGCTGAGGAGCACGTCCGGGATTCCGCGGTCCCGCCACTCGGGCGGCTTGGTGTAGACGGGCCCCTCCAGGAGGCCTGCCATGGCGCCGGGCGCGAAGGAGTCGTCCCGGTGCGACTCGGCGTTGCCGAGGACGCCGGGCAGCAGCCGCGCCACGGCCTCCGTGACGACCAGTACGGCCGCCTCGCCGCCGGCCAGGACGTAGTCGCCGATGGACACCTCGTACACCGGCATCCGGGTGGCGTACTCGTCGACGACCCGCCGGTCGATGCCCTCGTACCGGGCCGGGGTGAAGATGAGCCAGGGGCGCTCGGAGAGCTCGACGGCGAGTGCCTGCGTGAAGGGGCGGCCGCTGGGCGTGGGGACGATCAGGGCCGGGCCGTGCGAGCCCGTCTCGTACCCGTCGGCGAGAACGGAGTCGAGGGCGTCGCCCCAGGGCCCGGTCTTCATGACCATGCCGGGTCCGCCACCGTACGGCGTGTCGTCGACCGTGTGGTGACGGTCGTAGGTCCAGGTGCGCAGATCGTGCACGTGCACCTTCAGCTGTCCACGCGCGCGTGCCTTGCCGACCAGGGAGACGTTCAGCGGGTCGAGGTACTCGGGGAAGATCGTGACGACGTCGAGCCGCATCAGGACTCGTCCCTGGACGAGGCGATCTCCGCGCGGTCGTCGATGAGGCCGGGCGGCGGGTCGACGACGGCCCGCTGCTCCTCGATGTCGATCTCGGTGACGATCTCCGCGACGAACGGGATCATGACCTCGCTGCCGTCCGGGCGCTCCACGATGAAGAGGTCCTGCGAGGGCAGGTGCGAGATCTCGGTGATCCGGCCGACCTCCACCCCGTCCGTCGTCACGACGTCGAGGTCCATCAGCTGGTGGTCGTAGTACTCGTCCTCGCCCTCGGGGAGTTCCTCCGGGTCGATCTCGGCGATCAGGAGGGTGTTGCGCAGGGCCTCGGCGGCGGAGCGGTCGCCCACGCCCTCGAATCGCAGCAGCAGACGGCCGCTGTGCACGCGGCCCGTCTCGATGGTCAGCGGCCCGGTGGAGGCCGGGTCGGTGGCCAGTACGGCGCCGGGCGCGAGCCTGAGTTCCGGCTCGTCGGTACGTACTTCGACGGTGACCTCGCCCTTGATGCCGTGGGCACGGCCGATCCGTGCGACTACCAGCTGCACTGTGCTTGTTCTCCTGTCGTACGACTACGGGCCGGGGACGGCCCGATGGCCCTCCCCGGCCCGAGCCGGTGCTGCGCTGCCTGTGTCAGCGGACGTGGTCCACGTCGACGAGGTCGACACGGACACCGCGGCCGCCGATGGCGCCCACGACGGTGCGCAGGGCGCGTGCGGTGCGGCCGTTGCGGCCGATCACCTTTCCGAGGTCGTCGGGGTGCACCCGGACCTCCAGCACACGCCCGCGACGCAGGTTGCGCGAGGCGACCTGCACATCGTCAGGGTTGTCGACGATGCCCTTCACGAGGTGCTCGAGAGCCTCCTCGAGCATGCTCAGGCCTCGGTGGACTCAGCCGCGGACTCGGCCGGGGCCTCGTCCTTCTTGTCGGCCTTCTTCTTCTGGGTGATGGCCTCACCCTTGCCCTCGTCGTCACCGCCGAGAGCCTCGAAGGACGGGCGCGCGGCCTTGGGCTCGGCGACGAGCAGCGGCGCCGGGGCGGGCTCGCCCTTGAACTTCTGCCAGTCGCCGGTCTTCTTCAGAATGGCGAGGACGGGCTCGGTCGGCTGGGCGCCGACACGGAGCCAGTACGCCACGCGCTCGGCGTCGACCTCGATCACCGACGGGTTGTACGTCGGGTGGTACTTGCCGATCTCCTCGATCGCACGGCCGTCACGGCGGGTGCGGGAGTCGGCGACGACGATGCGGTAGTGAGGCGAACGGATCTTGCCCAGACGCTTCAGCTTGATCTTGACTGCCACGGGAGTGGGTTCTCCTGGATTTGACGTGGTTGGGCACGGCGAGAAAGGCCGCGTGGGGTTGCGGTACCCGAGTGCCCGACGGACGCGTCAGCCGGAGGAGAGAGGGGTCCTGTGCGGCTGTCGAGTACAGCTGACCATTCTGCCACACGCCGCCGGGCGCTTCAGACCCAGGGTGCGCCAGGGCACACCACAGCGGCACCCGGCGTTCCCACGACAGACGCCGGGTGCGTGACCCCGCGGCACCACGGCCTGTCCGCCAGACGTCGCGGGGCAGGGGGGAAGGTGCCGGCAGGCCCTAGGGGCGGTGCCGCACGGCTGCCACGAACAGCCGTGCGCTCACCTTGCCCCCGCGCCCACCACTTCCGGGATCCGGAACGGCTTGCCGCAGCCGCCGCACATGATCGGCGCCTGGGCCAGAACGGACGGGACGACCCGTACGTTGCGGCCGCAGTCGCACACCGCCTTGACCCGGACGCCGCCGCCGGAGGAGCCATGGCGGGCGGCCGGGCCGCGGAAGCTGCGGCTGGTGTCGGTGGTGGTGGCGGCGGTGTGGGCCTTCAGGGCGCGCTGGAGGCGCTCGATCGTCGGGCGGTACCTCCGCTTCGCCTCGGGGTTGAGCGTGACCAGCGAGAAGCCGCTGCTGGGATGCGGCTCCTCGGGGTGGTCAAGGCCCAGCTCCTCGGCGATCGCGAGGAATCTGCGGTTGTGGTATCGGCCGGCGCGGGAGGTGTCGCGGATTCCGCGCGCGGCGGCGATGCCGTGGACTGCCTCGTGAAGCAGCCGCTCGAAGGAGAGCTCGTGTCCGCAGGCGGACGACGACTCCCCGATCAGGGACTCGGGCGCGGCAAGGTCCGGCAGCTCGGGGTGGTACCGCTGAATGTCGGCCCACGCCTGCGCCAGCTCTGCGGCGAGAACAGGTGGTGTCGTGCTCACGTAATGAGAACGAGCCTGAACCCCGCTGTGTTCCTATTCCGGGGCATCCCAAATAATTTGCACGTACCCGTCAGTTGCCGCTGATGCGTCCTGAGGAGGGCGGGTGCGCTGATCTGCGGAGAAGCCGCACACCTCACTACAAGGTGGTACGTAGCCTGACGTACGGCCCGGCGCGTAGAGCGCCACCGCCGCGACGGGGTACACGGGTCCGCCGGTGCGCAAGAGGCGTTTCGGCCGCCTCGCGTCCTGACCCGGCCCGCGCGCGGTACGACCGCGACCCTACCCGGTGCGCCCCCCGGGTTCGCCACCGCCCCGTCCTTCCGCGACGGGACCGTGACCGGGCGGCGACCGGCACTGTCGACCTTGGCCGGAACCCGGCCACCGCCCCGGCCCGCGACCCACGGTCATCGCCCACGGCACGATCGCGCCACTCCTCGGTCACCCGGACGGAGCAATTCCGTCGTGAGGAGGGACAGCAGCATTGCCGGAATGTGAATTCTCGCCACTCACGAGGGCACCTCACAAGCGGGCCGCCGAGACCCCTGGACGCGGTCGCGGGCTCGGAGTTACCTGGCATACAGGGGGAGGCTGGGCGTACGCGACGGGGGCGACTAAGAACGGGTACAGCGGCAACTCGCAGCGGATTGGGGCGCTTTCGATGACACCTACGCTCGTGCGGCAGCACCTGCCTCACGCGGGATCCGCACCCCACGTGGACCTGTGTGCACGCGCGCGTGACTGGTCGGAGATCCAGGAGCGGATGCTCGTACCGCTCTACGAGGCCGTCTACGAGCGACTGGACGTGGGCCCCGGCACCCGGCTGCTGGGCCTCGGCTGCGGTTCGGGACTCGCCCTGCTGCTGGCGGCCGCCCGGGGCGCCGCCGTCACCGGTGTCGAGTCCTCCTCGCCCGAGAGACTGGCCCTGGCACGCGAGCGCCTGCTGCCGTCGACGGCGGAGGCACCCCGCACGCGCGCGCGTGCGGAGGATGCCCGGCTCGTCGAGGGCTCCCCGGCGGACGCCGGCCCCGAGGAGGACGACGCGCAGTCCACGGCGTACACGCTCGTCACCGCCTTCGAGCCCATCGGATGCCTCGCGGGTGACGCGGAGGGCCTCGGTGAGCTGCTCGCCGCGGCGACCCCGCTCGCCGCACGGGGCGCTCCGGTGGCGCTGGCCGGCTGGGGACCACCGGAGCGCTGCGCCACCTCCTCGGTGCTGCGGGTGGCGACCAAGCTGGCGGATCCGCCGCGGGGCGGCGGCAGCTGGCGCCCGGCGCTCCGCGACGACCTGGAGGAGGTCGCCCAGCGGGCCGGGCTCAGGCCGGACGGCTCGGGCCGGGTCGCCTGCCCGTTCGGGTACGCCGACGTGGACAGCGCGACCCGCGGCCTGCTGTCTACCGGGCTGTTCGACGCGGCTCTCGCGGCGACCGATCAGGAGCAGGTCGGCAAGGAGCTGGCCGAGGCACTGCACCAGCACCGGCGGCCGGACGGCACGGTGTGGATGCCGAACGTGTTCCGCTACCTGATCGCCCGCGTCCCCTGAGCCGCGTCGGGTGCGCGGGCGGAGGCGCCTAGAACCGCGTCGGCGGCACGGGCGGCGGGGCGGGGTTTCCAGGACCTCCGTTCGGATGACACCGCGGACGCACGGTCACCGGCACCGCTCACCACCATCGGCACCACCCACCACCATCGGCACCACCCACCACCGCCAGCCCCACCCACCACCATCGGCACCACCCACCACCATCGGCACCCGGAGGCCCCGATCACACCGCGGACGCGGGGTCTCAGCACCGCTCAGCACCCCTCAGCACCCGCTCGCTCACCACCCGCTCACCACCCGCTCACCACCGGCTCACCACCCGTTCAGCAGCGCTCAGCACCACTCACCGCCGTAGGGCCCCCGCTGCTGCCCGATCCGAACGACCGGCCCTTAGGCCACCGTGTCGTCCTTCTCCAGCCGGGTGATCCCCGCGATCCGGTAGGCCTCCGCCTCCTCCAGCGTCTCCCGCTCCAGCAGCGCCTCCGTCAGCGCGTCCAGCCGGTGGCGGTGGTCGCGCAGCTTGCGGCAGGCCTCTTCGTAGCAGTCGTCGACGATCCGGCGCATCTCGGAGTCGATCACGTCGAGGGTCTGCGGTGCGGCGGAGAGCCCGTACGCCTGCTGTGCGTCGCTGGGCAGGGCGGACAGCCGGCCGACGCGCTCGCTCATCCCCCACCGGGCCACCATCCCGCGCGCGATGCTCGTGACCTGTTCGAGGTCGCTCTCCGCGCCCGTGGTGACGACGCCGTAGACGACCTCCTCCGCCGCCATGCCGCCGAGGGCGCCGATGATGCGGCCGCGCAGGTACTGCTCGGAGTGCGCGTACCGCTCGACCTCCGGGGTCGACATGGTCACGCCCAGGGCCCGGCCGCGCGGCACGATGGTGATCTTGCGGACGGGGTCGGCGCCGGGCTGGAGCATGCCGAGGAGGGCGTGCCCGCTCTCGTGGCAGGCGGTGCGGCGGCGGTCCTCCTCGGGCATCACCAGAGTGCGTTCGGCCCCCAGCTGGACCTTCTCCAGTGCCTCGGACAGGTCCGCGGCCGTCACCTGGTCCTGCTTGCGCTTGACCGCGAGCAGCGCACCCTCGTTGGCGAGGTTGGCCAGATCCGCACCTGTCATGCCCGGTGTCGTGCGGGCCAGCCGGGCCAGGTCCACGTCGTCGGCGAGGGGGATCTCGCGGGTGTGGATCCGCAGGATCGCCTCACGTCCGGCGCGATCCGGCGGGGCGACGTTGACCACCCGGTCGAACCGGCCGGGCCGGGTGAGTGCGGGGTCCAGGATGTCGGCCCGGTTCGTGGCCGCTATGACGACCACGCCCTCCGAGCCGGAGAAGCCGTCCATCTCCGTCAGGATCTGGTTCAGGGTCTGCTCGCGTTCGTCGTGACCGCTCACCGACGCACCGGCGCCGCGCACCCGTCCGATGGTGTCGATCTCGTCGATGAAGATGATCGACGGGGCCACCTTGCGGGCCTCGGCGAACAGCTCCCGGACACGGGAGGCACCGACGCCGACGATCATCTCGATGAACTCGGACGCGGAGGCGGAGAAGAACGGCACGCCCGCCTCACCGGCCACGGCGCGCGCCAGCAGGGTCTTTCCGGTGCCGGGCGAGCCCGCGAGCAGCACGCCGCGCGGCATTTTCGCGCCCATGCTGCGGTAGGCGTCGGGGTGTTCCAGGAAGTCGACGACGTCGTCCAGCTCGCCCTTGACCTCGTCGATCCCGGCGACGTCGGCGAAGGTCGTACGGTGCCTGCCGGGCAGCAGCTCGACCGGCTTGGGCGGGGGCTTGCGTCCGAACATGCCGCCCATGCCGCCGCCCCGGCCTGAACCGAACCGCCGGACGATGAAGATCCACACGGCGACGATGACCACGATCGGCGCCAGTGAGATGAGCAGGTTGGTGAGGGGGCTGCGCTGCACCACGACCGGCTGCGCGGTCACCGTGACGTTGCGGCTGTTCAGCTCCTGCCACAGGTCGTCCTCGGCGAAAGCGGGCCGCTGGGTCATGAACTTGGTGTAGTCGCCGCCGCCCTCGGGGTTGTCCCTGGCGCTCTTGAGCTCGCCCTGGATGGTGTCGCCCTTGGAGTAGATCCGCGAGACGTTGCCGGCGTCGACCTGGCGGCTGAACTCGGTGTACGAGATCGTCGGCTCGCTGCCACCGCCCAGGTAGTTCAGCCCCACGTAGGCCAGCAGGAACACGATCACGGCGGTGAGGAGCAGGCCCCACCACCCGCCGCGTATCCGGCGGCCGTCGGGCCGCTTGGGCGGCTCGTCCGGGGTGCCTTCGGTGCGCCACGGCTGGTCAGCCTTGCGTGGTGGCGCGGCATTGCTCATATCTGGACGTTACGGCAGACGGCGGGCTACGGCATGCGCAGCGGGCGCCCCTTGCGGCGAACGGGCGCCCTCTGCGGAGTACGGAACGGGCTCAGCCCATGAACTTCTTGAACTCGTCGGGGAGTTCGAAGTCCTGCGCGCCCTGCTGCGGGACCCCGAAGGCGTTGCCGCCCTGGGCGGCGGCCGCGCGACGGGCGGCGGCCTCCTGCTCCTGCTGCTTGCGCTTCATCGGGTTCCCCGAGCGCTGCTTGCCCTTGGTCTTCTTCTGCTGCTTCTTCGCCCGGCCGGGGCCGCCGCCCATGCCCGGCATCCCCGGCATGCCGGGCATGCCGCCGCCCTGGGCCATCCGGGACATCACCTTGCGGGCCTCGAAGAACCGCTCGACCAGGTTCTTCACGGCGCTGACGTCGACACCGGAACCGCGGGCGATACGGGCCCGGCGCGAGCCGTTGATGATCGTCGGGTCCTGGCGCTCGCCCGGGGTCATCGACTTGATGATGGCGGCCGTGCGGTCGACGTCGCGCTCGTCGAGGTTCTGGATCTGGTCCTTGATCTGGCCCATACCGGGCAGCATGCCGAGCAGCTTGGAGATGCTGCCCATCTTCCTGACCTGCTCCATCTGGGCCAGGAAGTCGTCCAGGGTGAAGTCCTGGCCCTTCTTGGACGCCAGCTTGGAGGCCATCTTCTCGGCCTCTTCCTGGCTGAACGTCTTCTCCGCCTGCTCGATCAGGGTGAGCAGGTCACCCATGTCGAGGATGCGGGAGGCCATCCGGTCGGGATGGAAGGCGTCGAAGTCGTCGAGCTTCTCGCCGTTGGAGGCGAACATGATCGGCTTGCCGGTGATCTGCCGGATCGACAGCGCCGCACCACCGCGGGCGTCACCGTCGAGCTTGGAGAGCACCACGCCGTCGAAGCCGACGCCGTCGCGGAAGGCCTCGGCGGTGTTGACCGCGTCCTGACCGATCATCGCGTCGACGACGAACAGGATCTCGTCCGGCGAGACCGCGTCCCGGATGTCCGCGGCCTGCTGCATCATCTCCTGGTCGATGCCCAGGCGGCCGGCGGTGTCCACGATCACGATGTCGTGGACCTTGGACTTCGCGAAGTCGATGGAGTCCCTGGCGACCTTGACCGGGTCACCGACGCCGTTGCCCGGCTCCGGCGCGTAGACGGCCACGCCCGCGCGCTCGGCGACGACGCTCAGCTGGTTCACGGCGTTCGGGCGCTGGAGGTCGGCGGCGACCAGCAGCGGCGAGTGGCCCTGCTCCTCGAGCCACCGGCCGAGCTTGCCGGCGAGGGTGGTCTTACCGGCACCCTGCAGACCCGCCAGCATGATCACGGTGGGCGGCTGCTTGGCGAAGCGCAGCCGCCGGGTCTCGCCGCCGAGGATCGTGACGAGCTCCTCGTTCACGATCTTCAGGACCTGCTGGGCCGGGTTCAGCGCCTTGGAGACCTCGGCGCCGAGCGCGCGCTCCTTGACGTTCTTGATGAAGCTCCGGACGACCGGCAGCGCCACGTCCGCTTCGAGGAGCGCGATCCGGATCTCGCGAGCCGTGGCGTCGATGTCCGCTTCACTGAGTCGCCCCTTGCCCCTGAGGGACTTGAAGGTGGCTGAGAGGCGGTCGGAAAGGGTATCGAACACGGCGGCGTCGGTCCTCGGCAGTAGGCGACAGTGTGGGTCGCCCTCCAGGGTATCTGGCCCGCCAGGGGAATCGTCCTCGTCCACCGCATCAATGAGGACCGGGGCCAGGCGGTCACCCCCGCAGGGTCTCCTCCAGCTTCCGTGCCACCGCCACCGCCTCCTCGCCCGGCAGGGGCGTGCCCTGGGGGCCTGTGACATAGAACGCGTCGACCGCGTTCGCGCCCAGCGTCGACACATGGGCACTGCGCACCCGCACTCCGGCGTCCTCCAGGGCACGCCCGATACGGAAGAGCAGTCCCGGGGCGTCCTGGGCGCGCACCTCGATCACCGTGGCGAGGCGGGACCCGGCCGAGGCGACCGTCACGCGCGGCGGCGGGGCGACGACGCCCCGGCGGCGCGGGTACGCGGCGTCGCGCTCGGCCAGGCGGCCGGCGATGTCGAGGGTTCCGTCCAGGGCCCGCACCAGGTCCGCACGCAGCCGGGCGGCCTGCGGCAGCGAGCCGTACTCGGCGGCGACCCGCCAGTCCAGCAGCAGTACCGAGCCCTCGACGCCGTCCGGCAGCCGAAGGGCCCGCAGCTCGGCGGTGCGCACGGTCAGACGGTGCATCGCGAGGACACCGGAGACCGCGGGCAGCACCCCGGGCTGGTCCGGTACGGCGACGAGGAGTTCCACACCGAGCGGCTCCGGCCCGTCGGACGCCTCGTCCGTGGGCGCCTCGGTCTGCGCCCGCAGCGCCAGCACGGGGCTGCCCGTGGCGACCGCCTCGATGGCCAGCCGCTCCTGCTCGGTGGTGGGCGCGGCGGCCTCCGGGTCGGCCGGGACGTCTCCGGCGAGCACGGCCGAGACCCGCTTCACCAGGTCGGCGACGAGCGAACCGCGCCAGGACGACCAGGCGGCCGGCCCGGTGGCCAGCGCGTCGGCCTCGGTGAGCGCGTGCAGCAGCTCCAGCGTGCCCTGCGAGCCGACCGCCTCGGCTACGGAGCGCACGGTGGCGGGGTCGTCGAGGTCACGCCGGGTGGCGGTCTCGACGAGCAGCAGGTGATGGCGTACGAGCGTGGCGAGGACGGCCACGTCCGCGCGGTCGAAGCCGATCCGGCCCGCCACGTCGCGGGCGATGGTCTCGCCCGCCACGGAGTGGTCGCCGGGCCAGCCCTTGCCGATGTCGTGCAGCAGCGCGGCGACCAGCAGCAGGTCGGGGCGGTGGACACGGCGGGTGAACTCGGAGGCGCGGACGGCGGTCTCGATGAGGTGCCGGTCGACGGTCCAGAGGTGCACGGCGTTGCGCTGCGGCCGGCAGCGCACCCGCTCCCAGTCGGGGATGAGCCGGGTGATCAGGCCTTCGGCCTCCAGGGCCTCCCAGACCTCCACGGTCGGGCGCCCGGAGCCGAGCAGCGTCACCAGCTGCTCGCGCGCCTCGGCGGGCCAGGGCGTGGGCAGCGGGCGCGCACCGGCAGCCATGCGTCGTACGGCGTGCAGGGAGAGCGGCAGTCCGGCCTGCGCGGCGGCGGCCGCGGCGCGCAACGGGAGCACGGGGTCGCGGTCGGGACGGGCGGCGCGGGCGAGCACCACCTCGCCGTCCTGCTCCACCACGCCCTCGGCCAGCGGCGACCGCTCGGTGACCTGCTTCCCCCCGCCCAGCATGGAACGCAGCCGGGGCCGCACGGCCCGCGACCTCAGTACGCGCCCCACTTCACGCCATGTGACATCGCTGGCGTACGAGACGAGCCGCGCCGCCTCGTACACCTGCCGCAGCAGGGTGTCCGCGTCGAGCAGCCCCAGCTCGGCCGCGACCTGGTCCTGTTCCTGCAGGGCGAGCCGGTCGGTGGCGCGGCCGGTGGCGAGATGCAGGGCGTCCCGGACGTCGAGCAGCCGGCGCCGGGCGTCGTCGAGGCCCTCGCGCGGGGCGTCGGCCAGCCATGAGGCGGCGACGGCGCGCAGGGCGGTGGCGTCCCGCAGGCCACCGCGGGACTCCTTGAGGTCGGGCTCCAGCAGGTACTGCAGCTCGCCCTGCCGTTCGGCGCGTTCGGCGCAGAGCTCCTGGAGCGCGGGGAGGCGCTTGGGGGCCTGGTTGCGCCAGTCGGCGAGGATCGCCGTCCGCAGGCCGGCGGTCAGGCCGAGGTCGCCCGCGATGTGGCGGGCGTCCAGCAGGCCGAGCTGGACCTTGAGGTCGTCCCCGGCCGCCTTGCGGGCCTCGGCCGGGGTGCGCACGGAGTGGTCGAGGGCCAGGCCCAGGTCCCAGACCGGGTACCAGAGGCGGTCGGCGAGGGCGGCGATCCCCGAGGGGTCGCCGCCGTCATGCAGCAGCAGGAGGTCCAGGTCGCTGCGCGGGGACAGCTCACCGCGGCCGTAACCGCCGACGGCCACGAGCGACACCCCGCGCAGTCCTTCGGCTCCCGCCGCGAACAGCCCTGTCAGCCAGTCGTCGGTGAGCTCGGCCAGGGCCGCACGGCGCGGCGGCCCGGACCGCGCCCCCTGAGTGAGGAGGCGCAGCCGGGCCGCCGCGTAGCCGCTGGGTCCCGACTCCTCCACGTCCGCATGTACGTCCGTACCCGTCACCCAGCGACTCCTGTTCTTCCGCGTGTCAGAGCGCGTCCGGGCCGCGCTCGCCGGTGCGGACCCGTACTGCGGTCTCGACCGGCACCGACCAGACCTTGCCGTCACCGATCTTGCCGGTGCGGGCCGCCTTCACCAGGACGTCGATGAGCTGCTCCGCGTCGTCGTCCTCGGCCAGCACCTCGATACGGATCTTGGGGACCAGGTCGACGGTGTACTCGGCACCCCGGTAGACCTCGGTGTGGCCCCGCTGCCGACCGTAGCCGCTCGCCTCGGTGACGGTCAGGCCGTGTACGCCGAACGCCTGGAGGGCTTCCTTGATCTCGTCGAGCCGGTGCGGCTTGACGACCGCGGTGATGAGCTTCATGCGTCCACCTTCTTGCTGGCAGTGTCGGCGACCGGGGCGGGGGCGGAGGCGGCGATGCGGGCGCCACCGCCGGCACCGCTGAAGTCGTATGCGGTCTCGGCGTGCTCGGCCTGGTCGATACCGGCCACCTCGTCGTCCTCGGAGACCCGCATGCCGATCGTCTTGTCGATCAGGAAGGCGAGGATCGCGGAGACGACCAGAGAGTAGGCGAGGACCGCGAAGACACCGGCACACTGCTTCCAGAACTGCTCCAGGCCACCGCCGTAGAACAGGCCCTCGACCTCGGACTGTCCCTTGCCGCTGGCGAAGAAGCCGATCAGCAGGGAGCCGGCGACACCGCCGACCAGGTGGACGCCGACGACGTCCAGGGAGTCGTCGTAGCCGAACCTGTACTTCAGGCCGACGGCCATGGCGCACAGCAGACCGGCGATGGCGCCGACCGCGATCGCGCCGAGCGGGTCGACCGCGCCTCCGGCCGGGGTGATGGCGACCAGACCGGCGACCGCGCCGGAGGCGGCGCCCAGCGTGGTGAAGGCGCCGTGCCGCAGCTTCTCGTAGATCAGCCAGGCCAGCATGGCGGCGGCGGTGGCGATCTGGGTGTTGACGAACATCAGCGCGCCGACGCCGTCGTCGTTGCCGAGCCAGGAGCCGGCGTTGAAGCCGAACCAGCCGAACCACAGCAGGCCGGCACCCAGCATCACCAGCGGCAGGCTGTGCGGGCGCATCGGGTCCCTCTTGAAGCCGATCCGCTTGCCGATGACCAGGATGACGCCGAGCGCCGCGGCACCGGCGTTGATGTGCACCGCCGTACCGCCGGCGAAGTCGATCACGCCCAGCTCGAAGGCCCAGCCGCCCGCACCCCAGACCCAGTGGGCGACGGGGAAGTAGACGACCGTGGCCCACAGGGTGATGAACAGCGCCCACGCCGTGAACTTGACGCGGTCCGCGAGGGCGCCGCTGATCAGGGCGGGCGTGATGATCGCGAACATCAGCTGGAAGACGGCGAAGACGTAGACCGGGATGGTGTAGCCGTCCCACAGGTCGCCGATGCCGATCCCCGTGAAGCCGACGTAGTCGGAGCTCCAGCCGATGATGCTGCCGGAATCCGTGCCGAACGCCATGGAGAAGCCGTACAGCACCCACAGGATGGTGACGATTCCCAGGCTGATGAAGCTCATCATCAGCATGTTGAGGGTGCTTTTGACGCGGACCATGCCTCCGTAGAAGAAGGCCAGGCCCGGGGTCATGAGCATCACCAGGGCGGAACAGATGAGCATGAAGCCTGTGTTGGCGGACGACAGCGTGGGTGCGTCCGCCGCAAGCGTGATGGCTGGAGCCATCGGCGTCTCCTCGTCGTTGGATACGGCCCCGTGCGGGCGAAGCCTTGAGCGGGCATGAGGGGTGGGCCGGTTATGCGCCACGACATTGGCGCAGTGCCGTTTCGGTCGAGGCCCCTCGTTGTTTCGCCGTGGTGACGAAGGCGCCGGGCGTGTTACGCGTCGATGAACTGCCAGCTACCGGGCCGCGCGATCGTTATCGTGGCGCAACCTTCCCCGGTGCTTTTCCCGCGGGGAGAGGAGGGGGAAAGAACCGGCCGCGGCGGCCTTCCGATGACCTGGCATGGGGGAGCCGAGTCGGGCAGTTCGGGAGGGCCGGCCGCGGCCGGGGTCAGGGGTTTCGGCGCTGTGCTCAGACCGCCTCGGCGGTCTCCGGAAGCTCGATCGCGAGCTTGCCGGTGAGGTCCACGACCTCGGCGACATCGCCGAAATCACGGGCCGCGGTGTCGACGGTCTTTCGGATACGAGTGTTGACGCGCTCGGAACGGACGTTCTTGGCCACCGTCATCGCCTGGCCGGCGAAGGCGGCGCTCTGCTCGGGCTCCCGCTGGAGCAGGTGCACGGAGGCCATGCCGATGAGATTGAGCGCGTACGACCGCTGGTGCTCGGTGTCCTGCGCGAACAGCTCCACGGCCCGCCGCATCAGCGGCTCGGCCATGGAGGCGTAGGCAGGGCTGCGGCCGGCGACGTAGGCGAGGTCCCGGAAGGAGTGGCTGTTCTCGGCGAACAGCTCGGCCTCGGAGAAGAAGCGGATCCAGTCCGGATCCGGCTCGTCCCAGTCCTCGGCGTCGGCGAAGGTGTCCTCGGCCATCCGCACGGCCCGCTTGCACTTGCCGGGCTGGCCCATGTTGGCGTACGCGCGGGCCTCCATCGCATACAGCATCGCCTGGGTGCGCGGGCTCGCGCAGTCCCTGCTGCCGTACTGCGCCAGGTGGATCAGCTCCAGCGCGTCGTCGGGCCGCCCCAGGTGGATCATCTGACGGCTCATACTGGACAGGACGTACGAGCCGAGGGGGCGGTCGCCGGCCTCCTTGGCGGCGTGCAGCGCGAGCACGAAGTACTTCTGCGCGGTGGGCTGAAGCCCCACGTCGTACGACATCCAGCCGGCCAGCTCGGCCAGTTCGGCGGCGACCTTGAACAACTTGCGGGTGGTGGCCTCGGGCTGGGGCTCCTGGAGCAGGTCGGTGACCTCGTGCAGCTGGCCGACGACCGCCTTGCGGCGCAGACCTCCGCCGCACTGCGCGTCCCACTGCCGGAACATCACCGTGGTGGACTCCAGCAGGTCCAGCTCGGGCCTGGACAGCCGCCCCCGCGACCGGGTGGAGGGCACCGAGGACGGCTCAGGACGCGGGGAGGGCGGCGCGGGGACGAGCCAGCGCTGCATGGGCTCGATCAGGGCCGGGCCGGCGGACAGGGCCAGCGAGGTGCCGAGGAAGCCCCGGCGGGCGAGCATCAGGTCGCTGCGCGAGAACTCGCCGAGCAGCGCCACCGTCTGAGGGCCCGTCCAGGGCAGGTCCACACCGTGGGCGGAGGGCGACTGGCGGGCGGTGCGCAGACCGAGGTCCTCGATGGAGACGACACAGCCGAACCGCTCGGAGAACAGCTCCGACAGGATCCTGGGGATCGGCTCGCGCGGGTTCTCCCCGTCCAGCCAGCGGCGGACGCGTGAGGTGTCGGTGGAGATGTGGTTGGCGCCCAACTGGCGTGCCCTGCGGTTCACCTGGCGCGCGAGCTCGCCCTTCGACCAGCCGCTGCGCACGAACCACGAGCCCAACAGCTCGTTCGGGCGCTTCTCAGCGTTCGTCCCGTCTCCGCCGTTGCCGCCCACTGGAACGCCCCCAACCCTCGGATCACCTGCCACCAACTGCGCCAAGCCCTATCAGAATGCCCGTCAGTCCGGGCGCCCGTCCGGCAGTTCCCAGTCTTCGGACGAGGAACCCGCTTGCCTCCGGCATACCCGCCGGTGCATGTGCCCCCGGTTGCCGTGCACACACGGTAATCCTACGATCACCCGCCCGGCCACGGCGATCGCGGAAACGCCACCATTCGCCACCCCTTCGAATGAACTACCGCTCACCTCCGCGCGATTCACTTGACATAGGCCGGACGGAAGTGGGCGGACGGGTGCACGCAGAGGCGCGCACCCAAGAACACACCACCCGGTGTGCTTCCGGAAGCCGTCTGGACCGCGCGGCAACGGGAAGTCGAAAACGGAGAGTCACGTTCTGGTTCCTTCTCGTAACCACCGGTGCGTCGGACCCGTTGGAGGGGGCATGGGCTTCACGATCGGCAGCAGCCGGAGCATGCGCGACATCCGGTCCGGATCGCGCCGCCGCGGCCGCACGTCGGAGTGCACCGCCGTGGCCGAGTACACCGGGCTCTGGGGCTGGGACGTCGTCCCGGGCGCGCGGGCCGCCGCGGACGCCTGCTCCTGCGGGCGCGGCGACTGCCGGAAGCCGGGCGCGCATCCGCTGCACTTCGCGCCGGAGGTGCCGGCCGGGGCGACGCTCGACGAGGTGGCCGACGCCTGGGCGGAGTTCCCGGGCGCGGCGGTGATGCTGCCGGTCGGGCGGGCGTTCGACGTGATCGAGGTTGCCGAGCCCGCGGGGCGGCGCGCCCTGGTCCGGCTCGAACGCATGGGCCTCCCCCTCGGCCCGGTCACCGCCACCCCCGACGGCCGCGCCCACTTCCTCGTCGCCCCCGGCTCCGCGCCGGAGCTGCCCGCGCTGCTGTACCGCATGGGATGGGACGACCCGCATCTCGACCTGCGCGGCCTCGGCCCCGGTACGCACATCACGGCCCCGCCCTCCGACCGCGGCGGCCTCGGCCCGGTGCGCTGGCTGCGCCCGCCCGACCTGGACTCGGCACGGAAGCCGCCGGCGGCCCGGTTGCTCCTCGGGACGCTGGCCTACGTGGCACACCGGTCCCGGGCGTAGCCGCGGACGGCGGTCCGGCGGACAGCCGTCGTACGGCAGGCAGCCCTCGCACCCGCCGGCCGCGCACGGCACCCCGGCGACGGCGGCGCCCCCTGAGCGACGCCGGACGGACAGCCCCCGTGCACGACGTAGCGCCCGCCCCCGGTGACAGCTCGGGACGGGCGCTTCCTGGTGTACGGATGTCCGGGGGTGCTCACTCTCCGATAAGCGCATCCACGAACGCCTCCGGCTCGAACGGCGCCAGATCGTCGGCGCCCTCGCCGAGACCGATCAGCTTGACCGGGACCCCGAGCTCACGCTGCACGGCGACGACGATGCCGCCCTTGGCGGTGCCGTCCAGCTTGGTGAGGACGATGCCGGTGATGTCGACGACCTCGGCGAAGACCCGGGCCTGGACGAGGCCGTTCTGGCCGGTGGTGGCGTCGAGGACGAGCAGCACCTCGTCCAGCGGCGCGTGCTTCTCGACGACGCGCTTGACCTTGCCGAGCTCGTCCATGAGGCCGGTCTTCGTGTGCAGCCGTCCGGCGGTGTCGATGAGCACCACGTCGGCGCCCATCTCCTTGCCCTCCTTGACTGCGTCGAACGCGACGGAGGCGGGGTCGCCGCCCTCCGGACCGCGCACGGTGTACGCGCCGACCCGCTCGCCCCAGGTCTGGAGCTGGTCCGCGGCAGCGGCACGGAAGGTGTCGGCGGCGCCCAGCACGACGCTGCGGCCGTCGGCCACCAGGACGCGGGCGAGCTTGCCGGTGGTGGTGGTCTTGCCGGTGCCGTTGACGCCGACGACCATCACGATGCCGGGCTTGGTGGTCTCGGGCTCGGTCTTCACGACCCGGTCGAGGTCGGTGCCGACCAGGGTGAGCAGTTCCTCGCGCAGCAGGCCGCGCAGCTCCGCGGGGGTGCGGGTGCCGAGCACCTTCACCCGGTCGCGCAGCCGTTCGACCAGCTCCTGGGTGGGCTGCACACCGACGTCGGCGGTGAGCAGGGTGTCCTCGATCTCCTCCCAGGTCTCCTCGTCGAGGTGCTCGCGCGACAGCAGCGTGAGCAACCCCTTGCCGAGGGCGTTCTGGGAGCGGGACAGACGGGTGCGGAGGCGGACGAGCCGCCCCGCGGTGGGCTCCGGGATCTCGATCTCGGTCGGGGGGAGCTCGACGACGGGCGGCTCCTCGACGGCGACCGGGGCCGAGCCGTCCGGGAGGTCCACCTCCTCTATCGTGCGGCGCGGCTCGTCCCGCGGCGTCTCGGCCTCGTCGCCGACGTGCGGCTCGGCCGGAGGTGCGGTGATGTCGGGCGTCGTGGGCGGCGGCGGGGGCAGCGGCTTCCTGCGTCGGCTGCCGATGACGAGCCCGCCGATCGCGCCGATCACGACCACGGCGATGACTACAGCAAGGATGACGATTTCCATAACCCGTCCAGTATCAGCCATGGGGCTCCCCCGGCCCAGTTTGTGCGTTCCTCCACATGCCCGATGACCCCGGTGGCCGTGCCGGGCTCCCCTCCCTGGCGACCTGACGCCTCGTCAGCTACCGTCCCTCCTCCACACCCGCCCCGGCGAAGGGGGTCCCCATGCCCGTCTCGGTCGTCCGTTTCAACCTCGTCGAACCCGGCGCCACCCCCGCCTCCCTGCACGCCCGCTACCGGACGGCCCTGGAGATGGCCGCGTACGCCGACGGCCAGGGCATCGCCACCGTGCAGACGGAGGAGCACCACGGGGTGCCGGACAACTGGCTGCCCTCGCCGTTCACGTTCGCCGGGGCGGTGCTCGGGGCCACCCGCCGGCTCGCGGTGACCGTCTCGGCGGTCATCGGGCCGCTGCACGACCCGCTGCGGCTGGCCGAGGACATCGCCGTACTGGACCTGCTGAGCGGGGGGCGGCTGGTGACAGTCGCCGGGATCGGCTACCGGCCGCAGGAGTACGAGCTGTTCGGCGTGGACTGGGCGCGGCGCGGGCGGTTGCAGGACGAGCTGCTGGAGACGGTACTGAGGGCCTGGACCGGAGAGGAGTTCACCTACCGGGGGCGGACGGTGCGGGTCACGCCGCGCCCGTACTCCGACCCGCATCCGCTGCTCCTGGTCGGCGGCTCCTCCCGGGCCGCGGCCCGCCGGGCCGCCCGCCTCGGCCTGCCCTTCTTCCCCAGCGCGCACCTGCCCGAGCTGGAGGCGTACTACAAGGAGCGCCTGGTGGAGTACGGCACGGAGGGCTGGACCATGATGCCCGCTGCCGAGACCCCGCTGCTGCACCTCGCCGAGGATCCGGACCGGACGTGGGCGCGGTACGGCGGGCACTTCCTGCACGAGGCGCGTACGTACGCCTCCTGGCAGTCGGCCGGCATCCGCTCAGCCGTGCGGTCGGCGGCCAAGACGGTGGAGGAGCTGCGCGCCGAGGGCATCTACCGGGTGCTCACGCCGGACGAGTGCCTGGCGCAGGGCCTCGGCAACCTCGTGCTGCATCCGCTGGCCGGCGGGATGCCGCTGGAGGAGGGCTGGCGCAGCCTGCGGCTGTTCTGCGAGAACGTGCTGCCCCGGCTCGGTGACTGAGCCGGGGCGGCACGTCTCTGACGAGACGAGGAGAAGGGCAGCGGGGACTTGGCCCGTCTCCTCGGGATCGAGGGGCCTCGGGGCGAGGCTCAGCCCATCTCCTCCAGTGACTTGCCCTTCGTCTCCTTCACGAACTTCAGGACGAACGGGATGGAGAACGCCGCGCAGACCGTGTAGATCACGTAGGTCGCGGAGAGGTTCCATTCGGCCAGCGACGGGAAGCTCGCGGTGATGGCCCAGTTGGCGATCCACTGCGCGGCGGCGGCCACGCCGAGGGCGGCGGCGCGGATCCGGTTGGGGAACATCTCACCGAGCATGACCCAGACGACCACACCCCACGACAGGGCGAAGAAGAGGACGAACACGTGGGCGGCGATCAGCGCGACCCAGCCCTGGGTCTCGGGGAGCCGGCCGTCGACGAGGTCGAAGGAGAACGCCCAGGCCTCCAGCGCGAGGCCGATCACCATGCCGACGGAGCCGATGATCGCGAGCGGCCGGCGGCCGATGCGGTCGACGAAGATCATCGCGATGACGGTGCCGACGATGTTGATGATCGACGTGGTGAAGGAGTAGAAGAAGGAGTCCGCCGGGTCCACCCCGACCGACTGCCACAGCGTCGAGGAGTAGTAGAACGCGACGTTGATGCCGACGAACTGCTGGAAGACCGACAGGCCGATACCGATCCAGACGATCGGCTTGAAGAAGAAGCTGCCGCCGAGCAGGTCCCTGAAGGACGACTTGTGCTCGCTCTTCATCGCCTGCTCGATCTCGGCGACGCGGCCGTCGAGGTCGGTCTCGCGGCCCTCGACCTCGGCGAGGATCGCGCGGGCGCGCTCGCGCTTGCCGACGGAGAGCAGGTAGCGCGGGGACTCGGGGATGGCGAAGGAGAGCAGGCCGTACAGGACGGCCGGGACGACCATGACGCCGAGCATCAGCTGCCAGGCCTCCAGACCCAGCAGCTCACCGCGCTGGTCTCCGTCGGCGGCGTTCAGGATGCCCCAGTTGACCAGCTGCGAGACGGCGATGCCGACCACGATCGCGGCCTGCTGGAAGGAGCCGAGGCGGCCGCGGTACGCCGGCGGGGCGACCTCGGCGATGTAGGCCGGGCCGATCACGGAGGCCATACCGATGGCGAAGCCGCCGACGACACGCCAGAAGGCGAGGTCGTACAGCGAGAAGGGCAACGCGGAGCCGACGGCGCTCACGGTGAACAGCACCGCGGCGATCTGCATGCACCGGATGCGGCCGATACGGTCGGCGATCCGGCCCGCCGTCGCGGCGCCGACGGCACAGCCGATCAGCGCGACGGCGATGACCTGCGCCAGCGCCGCTGAGCCGATGTCGTAGCGGTCCCGGATGGCCTCGACGGCGCCATTGATCACGGAGCTGTCGTAGCCGAAGAGGAAGCCCCCCATCGCGGCGGCCGCCGCGATGAAGATGACGTGCCCGAGGTGTTCGGGCTGAGCCGTCCTGACTCCTGACGGGGGTGCCTGCGGTGTGCTCGTCACGTGTACTCCTAGGGCCACCGGCGACGCTGCCGGAGTGGGGGTAGCCCTCGCAGGTGGCGAAACCTGAAGGTAAAAACAACTTTGCAGAGACTATGCGTTCAAGTTTCGAAGTCAATAGGGTGATGTGAAGAATCTACACCGCAGGAGTGCAGGAGTTGCATTCAGAACTTGAACGATCGCGGCAGTGAGCAGGTCGGGACCGGGGTGGGACGGTCCGGCGCTCAGCGCAGCCGCTGGCTGATGACCTTCGACACACCGTCGCCCTGCATGGAGACTCCGTACAGCGCGTCGGCGACCTCCATCGTCCGCTTCTGGTGCGTGATGACGATGAGCTGCGAGGCCTCCTGGAGTTCCTGCATGATCCGGATCAGCCGCTGCAGGTTGGTGTCGTCCAGCGCGGCCTCGACCTCGTCCATCACGTAGAACGGGCTCGGCCGGGCCTTGAAGATCGACACGAGCAGCGCCACGGCGGTCAGCGACCGCTCGCCGCCGGAGAGCAGGCTGAGCCGCTTGACCTTCTTGCCCGGGGGGCGGGCCTCCACGTCGACGCCGGTGGTGAGCATGTTGTCGGGATCGGTCAGCACCAGCCGCCCCTCACCGCCCGGGAAGAGCCTGCTGAAGACGCCCTCGAACTCCCGGGCGGTGTCCCAGTACGCCTCGGTGAACACCTGCTCGACCCGCTGGTCGACCTCCTTGACCACCTGGAGCAGATCGGCGCGGGTCTTCTTCAGGTCCTCCAGCTGCTCGCTGAGGAACTTGTGGCGTTCCTCCAGCGCCGCGAACTCCTCCAGGGCCAGCGGGTTGACCTTGCCGAGCTGCTGGTAGGCCCGCTCCGCCGACTTCAGCCGCTTCTCCTGTTCGGCCCGCACGAAGGGTTTCGGCTGGTTGCGCGGGTGCTCGGGATCCTCCGGCAGCTCCTCCCCCTCGGCGGGCGGGGAGGGCGGTACGAGCTGACGCGGGCCGTACTCCGCGATCAGCCCCGCCGGTTCGACGCCCAGCTCCTCCAGCGCCTTGCTCTCCAGCTGCTCGATCCGCAGCCGCTTCTCGGCGCCGAGCACCTCACCGCGGTGCACCGAGTCGGTGAGCTTGTCGAGCTCGGCCTTCAGGTCACGGCCCTCGGTGCGGGCGGCGGCGAGTTCCCGCTCACGCAGCGCCTTGGCGGCCTCGGCGGCGGCGCGCTCCTCCTCGGCACGGCCGACGGACACCTCGACGTGGGCGAGCAGCCGGCGGGCGCCCGAGGCGACGGCTTCCGCGACGGCCGCCTCGTGCCGGAGGCGCGCCTTCCGCTGCTCGGCACGCGCGCGTGCCTCGCGTTCGGCGCGGGCTGCCCGGTCGAGCGAGTCTGCGCGTCCGGCCAGCCCCTTGACCCGCTCCTCATGGGTACGGACCTGGAGGCGGGCCTCCATCTCGGTCTGGCGGGCGTTGGCACCGTCGGCGGCGAGCCGGTCCCGAACGGAGGTGTCCGGCTCCTCCTCGATCGGCATCTCCTCGGCGACGGCGAGCCGTTCGGCGAGCTCCTCCACGTCCGTCAGGGCCTTGTCGAGTGCCTCCTGCGCCCGCGCGGCCGCGGCCACACTCCGCTCGGCCTCCCCGGCGGCGGCCCTGGCCTGCCCGGCGAGCCGTCCGAGCTGCTGCGCCACCGACGACTTCTCCCGGTCGGCGGCCCGCCGCCGCTCCCCCAGCTCCTCGACGAGCGAGGCGCACTCCTTGCGCCGCTCACCGGCCGCCCGCTGTACCTCGGCGAGCTCCTCGCACCGCACGGCGAGCTCGTCGAGCTCGTCGGCGGCCTCGTCCACGGAGGCCTGCACCTCCAGCAGGCTCGGCGCACCGGCGGAACCGCCCTGCGCGAAGTGCGCGCCGAGCAGGTCCCCTTCGGCGGTGACGGCGATGAGGTGCGGATGCGCGTAGACCAGGTCCTCGGCGTCCTCCAGGGTGTCGACCACGACGATGTCGCGCAGCAGGCGCTGCACGGCGGGCATCAGGTCCGACGGGCCCCGGACGAAGTGCGCCGCGTAAGAGGCCTGTGCGCGAAGCGGTGCGTCTGCGGGCGCGCCGTGGCAGGTCGCGCAGTTCCCGGCGCCCCCGGGGGGAGCCTCCGCGCCGGCCAGCAGCAGCGCGGCCCGGCCGGCGTCCTGCTTCCGCAGCAGCCGGATCGCCTCCGCCGCGGCGGACGGTGACGTGACGGCGACCGCGTCCGCCGCCGCCCCGAAAGCCGCCGCCAGCGGCACCTCGTGGCCCGGCGTCACCGTCAGCAGTCCGGCCGCCGGGCCCAGCAGTCCGCCCAGCGCGTCCTTCGCACCGAGCAGCGCCCCCGTCCCGTCCTTACGGCGCAGGCCCAGCGCCAGCGCCTCGTGGCGGGCCTGGGTCGCGGCGCGCTTGCGCTCCGCCGCGGTGACCGCGTCACGGGCGGCGCTGAAGGCCGCCTCCGCCTCGCCCAGCTGCCGCTTGGCCACCTCGTGCCGTTCGGCGAGTTCGGCGTCGTCGGCGTCGAGGCCGTCGACCTCGGCCTGGAGCGCCTCGTACTCCCCCTGCGCGGCGACCGCGCGCTCCTGCGCCTCGTCGCGGGCGGCGGCGAGGCGGTCGATCTCGGCCTGGGCGGAGGCAGCGCGTGAACGGGCCGCGCCGACCTGGCCGTTCAGCCGGGCCAGCCCCTCACGGCGGTCGGCGATGGCGCGCGCGGCGTCCTTCAGGCGGCGTTCCTCACACGCCAGCTCGCGCTCCAGCTCGGCGCGGTGGGCGACCGTGTCGTCGAGGGCGCGCTGGGCGGCCTCCAGGGCCGCCTCCAGCTCGGCCTCCTGTTCACGGATGCGGTGGGCCTCGCGCTCCATGTCCTCGGGGTCACGGCCACGCCGCTCCTCGGGCGGGGCGGAGGTCGCGCTCTTCACGCGCGCCTCGGCCAGGGAGATGGTGCCGCGCACCCGTTCGGCGAGCTGGGAGAGCTCGTACCAGGTCTGCTGCGCCCGCTGCAGACGCGGGGTGAGGCGGCGGACCTCGTCCTCCAGGAGCGCCTCCCGCTGGAGCGCCCTGCGCAGTTCCTGCTCGGCGGCCTCCTTGCGCTCCTTCAGCGCGGCCTCGTCGGCGACCTCGGCCTGGAGCGCCTCGCGCAGCCGCACGAGGTCGTCGGCGAGCAGCCGCAGCCGGGCGTCGCGCAGATCGGCCTGGATGACGGCGGCGCGGCGGGCGACGGCGGCCTGCCGGCCCAGTGGCTTCAGCTGGCGCCGCAGCTCGTCGGTCAGGTCCTGCACCCGCGCGAGGTTGGCCTGCATCGCGTCCAGCTTCCGCAGCGCCTTCTCCTTGCGCTTGCGGTGCTTCAGAACGCCCGCGGCCTCCTCGATGAAGGCGCGGCGGCCCATGGGGTCTGCGTGCAGCACGGAGTCGAGCTGGCCCTGGCCGACGATAACGTGCATCTCGCGGCCGATGCCGGAGTCGGAGAGCAGTTCCTGGATGTCGAGCAGCCGGCAGGTGTCGCCGTTGATCTGGTACTCGCTGCCACCGTTGCGGAACATGATCCGCGTGATGGTGACCTCGGCGTACTCGATGGGCAGCGCCCCGTCGGAGTTGTCGATGGTCAGCGACACCTCGGCCCGGCCGAGCGGGGGACGCCCGGTGGTGCCGGCGAAGATGACGTCCTCCATCTTGCCGCCGCGCAGCGACTTCGCACCCTGCTCACCCATGACCCAGCTGAGCGCGTCCACGACGTTGGACTTGCCCGAGCCGTTCGGTCCGACGACACACGTGATGCCCGGCTCGAACCGGAGCGTGGTCGCCGAGGCGAACGACTTGAACCCTCGGAGGGTCAGGGCCTTGAGGTGCACGCCGCCGGACTCTACCCGCCGGGCTGGTCTCACTCCATGAACCCGCGGTTTCGCCCCTGAACGCTCAGGGCACACCAAACGTTGAAGACGCTGAAAGGATGCGCTGGACAAGAACGCGCCCGGGGGCAAGAAAGAAGGGACGCCGGAGGCGTCCCTTGCAACTTCTGACAACTTAGCGGTTGATACAGGCCGCCCAACCACTGCGTGTCGTCGTGCGATGCAGTGATCAGGTGAGCGCAGGCTCCGCCTGGTGTGCGTCGACGCTCTCCATGATCCTGTCGTGGTGAGAAGCGGCAGCCGTCAGCGCCTCGTTCTCGGCCTGGATCCGTACCAGCTCGGATTCCAGGTCCTGCACGCGCTGCTGGAGCCGTCGCATCTCGGCGAGGAGTCGAGGGTCGGAGCCGCCGACGTAACCGAGAAGCGCCTTTGCCATGATGGATGGTCCTCCACACTGAGTGACCGACCGATGCGGTGTGGGTCGTGAGGGATTCGCACCCGCGGCCGCTTGGCACTGTGGAGTTGTGCTGCCGTTCATACATGCCAAACAGCTGAGGTGCGCGGGGCTTTCAGCGTCTCACCAAAAAGTTTGACGGTCAACACGATCACGCCCTGTATTGGGGGGCGACCCGCTGGTGCACGGCCGGACACGGCGGCGCGGCGACTTCCGCGAGGCCCTCAGGGCGTGGCGATCATCCTTGCGTGTGCAGCCTGCCAAGGCAAGCGGTTCTCGGCAATCACCTGCTCGTTTCCGCTCAGGACGGCCACCGCCGGCGCGTCCGGAACCCGCCGCGAGCGCCCGCGCCCACATGAGGTCAGCGGATGGCGAAGCCGTCGTAGCCGCCGCGCGGTGTGTCCCAGATCTCGGTGACGCCGTCCACATGCCCGGGCGTGTCGTCGCCTTGGAGCCAGTCCAGGAGCCCCTGGCAGCCCTGCCGCGGGCCCTCGGCGACCACCTGCACGCGCCCGTCGGCCAAATTGAGAGCAAAACCACTCAGGCCGCCGATCTCCAGGGCCTTGGCCCGCGT
Source organism: Streptomyces sp. NPDC047706 (assembly GCF_043204795.1). NCBI lineage: Bacteria > Bacillati > Actinomycetota > Actinomycetes > Kitasatosporales > Streptomycetaceae > Streptomyces > Streptomyces sp. NPDC047706. The sequence continues at coordinate 139,310 of NZ_JBIDCW010000006.1, forward strand.
GAACCAGCGGAAACCCACACCCTGGACGCGTCCTCGCACCCAGGCGACAAGTCGCACATCCTCACTCATGGCTGCAACCTAACCGGCCAATGTCACTCGGGACACTTCCTCCCCCGGCACCATGCGGTACCGTCCAGCCCCAATGAATCTCATATGAAACTCACTCGATCGAGTGGGTTTGGTTGACCGATGAGGCGAGTCGACCGCGAGGACGAGGAAGGCCATCACATGGGACGCCACCGACGCTCCGCCGCCGGCCGCGCCGCCACGGGCCGCACCGCGGGGGACGACGAGACGCACGGCTCCGCCGTGGGGGGCCACGACCCGCGGCACTCGCAGGCGGGCAACCCCGCACGGGGCATCGCACCGTATCTGAACCCCGAGGCGTACGCCGAGACGGTCTCGAAGAGCGAGGCCTACCTCTTCGCCCCCGACGACCCGGCCGGTGCCGCCGGCGCCCCGGGCGACGACACCGCGGCCTTCCCGACCGCGGACGGGTACGGCTACGGCGGCTACGGCCCCGCCGGCGGACCCCGGCCCGGCGGCCGCTCGCACCGCCGCAGGAAGAAGGGGATGACGCCCGTCCGCACCGGCCTGCTGGGTGTCTCGGCGGCGGTCGCCATCGGAACGGTCGCGGTCGCCACCGGCGTCCTTCCCGGCGGTGACTCCTACACGCTCGGCGGGGGCGGCGCCGAGAAGGTGCAGGCGGGTGACACGCCGACCACCACCGAGTCCCCGCAGGGCGGCACGTCCGGCACCGCCGAGGCAGGCCGCGGCACCGGCAGCCCGTCGGCCGGCCGCGGCACCGAGCGCGGCACGGCTCCGTCACCGTCGCCCTCGACCTCGTCGGCCAAGCCCACCACCAAGGCCCCGGCGGCGCCCGAAACCCCCTCCAGGAAGCCGTCGGCCACCCCGTCGCCGAAGGACCCGGCGCCCAGGCCGACCCCGTCGCGCACCCCCTCGAAGGTGCCGGCGCAGCAGACCACCCCGCCGGTGACGATCTCCCCGGAGACCGCCGCCGAGGCCGAGGTGCTCAAGCTCGTGAACGACGAGCGCGCCCAGGCCGGCTGCAGCCCGCTCGCCGCGAGCAGCGCCCTCGCGGGCCTCGCCGGGGACTACAGCGAGGCCATGGCCGAGCAGGGCTTCTTCGACCACACCGACCCCAGCGGCAGGACACCGTGGGACCGCGCGGAGGCGGCCGGCATAAGCAACCTCGCCGCCGAGAACATAGCCCGGGGCCAGGCGGACGCGGCGGCCGTCATGGAAGCCTGGATGAACAGCCCCGGCCACCGCGCCAACATACTGAACTGCGACTTCAGGACACTCGGCGTCGGTGTGCACTACGGGTCGGGCGGCCCCTGGTGGACGCAGAACTTCGGATACTGAACAAGCAACACCGCTCACCTCCGGTCGGCGCACCCCATCCCTCAGCGCTGTGCGCGCGTACGCTTCAGGGGTGAGCGGCGAGCGGGCACCGGAGCGGGATCTCCCCTACGACGTGTTCTCCAGGGCCTGCCCTTCCCGGGGCACGCTGGAGCATGTGACGGGGCGCTGGGGTGCGCTCACCCTCGGCGCGCTGCACGAGGGGTCGCTGCGGTTCAACGAGTTGCGGCGCCGGGTCGACGGGGTGAGCGAGAAGATGCTCTCGCAGACCCTGCAGGCGCTGGAGCGCGACGGCCTGGTGCATCGCGAGGCCCGGCCGACGAACCCGCCCCGCGTCGACTACGAGCTGACGCCCCTCGGGCGGGAGGTCGCCGAGCGGCTGCTGGCGCTCATCCGTCACCTGGAGGGACGGATGGCCGACGTGCTCGGCGCCCGGGCGCGCTACGACGAGATGCGTGGCGGTCGCTGACAGTTCGGGCAGTAGTAGCTGGACCGGTTCATCCACGGACGCCGGCGCATGGCCGTGCCGCACCTCCGGCACGGCAGCCCCTCGCGTCCGTACGCGTCCAGTGAGCGGTCGAAGTAGCCCGACTCGCCGTTGACGTTGACGTAGAGGCTGTCGAAACTCGTGCCGCCCACGGACAGCGCCGCGTTCAGCACGTCCCTGATGTGGCCGAGGAGTTCGGACGTGCGGGGGCGGGTGAAGGTGGAGGTCGGGCGGTCGTAGTGGAGGCGGGAGCGCCAAAGGGCCTCGTCCGCGTAGATGTTGCCGACGCCACTGATCAACGACTGGTCCAGCAGCGCGCGTTTGACGGTGCTGCGCTTGCGGCGCAGCGCCTGGTGGAACGCCTCGTCGTCGAATCGCGGGTCCAGCGGGTCGCGGGCGATGTGCGCGATGACGTCGGGCAGGCCGTCGGGGGTGGTGTCGTGCAACGACAGGCCGCCGAAGGTGCGCTGGTCGACGAAGCGCAGTTCGGTGCCGAGGTCGTCGGCGAACCGGAAACGGATGCGCAAGTGCTTCTCGTCGGGCGCGGCGTGCGGCTGGACCAGGAGCTGGCCGCTCATGCCGAGGTGCGCCAGGATCGCCTGTCCGGTGTCCTCCAGCGGCAGCCACAGGTACTTGCCGCGCCGGCTCGGGATGCCGACGCGGTGGCCCTTCAGGCGGTGGGCGAAGTCGTCGGCGCCGGCGAGGTGACGCCGTACGGCACGCGGGTGCAGGACCTCGACCCCGGTGACGGTCCGGTGGGCGACCCACTGCTGAAGGCCGCGCCGGACGACCTCCACCTCGGGCAGCTCGGGCATCGCGTCTCCCCCGTCCCATCCGTCGTGACGAGCCGAGCGCCCGCCCCGGGGCTGGGGCGGGCGCTCGGGTGTGCTCTTCGTTTCCGCGGGCGCGGTGTCGCGGCAGCGGGTCAGCCCGACGCCGAGGGGGCGTCCGTGCTGCCGCCGTCCACGGCGGCCGGGGCCTCGGTGGCCCGGCCGGCCGCTGCCGCCCTGGTGCTCTCCACGGCCGTCGCCTCGCCGTGCGAGGCACCGTCGAGCGGGACCGCGTCGACGGCCGGTCCGGCACCGGCGGCCGCGGCGGCCTTGGCACGCTCGTCCGCCGCCGCGCGGATGGACCGCCAGGCGGATTCGGCGGCCTGCTGCTCCGCCTCCTTCTTGCTGCGGCCGGTGCCGGTGCCGTACGAGACGCCTCCGACGCGGGCGGCAGCAGTGAAGGTCTTCTCGTGGTCGGGGCCGGTCTCCGTGACCAGGTACTCGGGGACACCGAGCCCCTCGGTCGCGGTGAGCTCCTGGAGCGATGTCTTCCAGTCCAGGCCGGCTCCGAGGTTGGAGGACTTCTCGATCAGCGGGTCGAACAGGCGGTGCACCAGCTCCGCCGCCGAGTCCAGGCCCTGGTCGAGATAGACCGCGCCGATCACCGCTTCGAGGGTGTCGGCGAGGATGGATGCCTTGTCCCGGCCGCCCGTGCCCTCTTCACCGCGGCCGAGCCGGATGAAGGCGCCGAGGTCGAGCGTCCGCCCCACGTCCGCCAGCGCACGCGAGTTGACCACCGCGGCCCGCAGCTTGGCCAGCTGGCCCTCGGGCAGGTCGGGGTGGGTGCGGTACAGCGTGTCGGTGACGACGAGGCCGAGCACGGAGTCCCCGAGGAACTCCAGGCGCTCGTTCGTCGGCAGACCGCCGTTCTCGTACGCGTAGGAACGGTGGGTCAGCGCTCGCACCAGAAGGGCGGACTCGACCTTGTAGCCGAGCCGCCCTTCCAGAAGCGTGTGGGACGAGGCCTGGTTGTCCGGTCCACCCCCGCTCGCGCGGGAAGCCTGCTTCTTCGGTGTGGACACAGTGCCTCTCACCAGCCGCTCAGACCTCGAGGACCTGGCGCTTGTTGTAGGTGCCGCAAGACGGGCACGCGATGTGCTGCTGCTTGGGCTCGTGGCAGCGCTCGCACGCAACCAGGGTGGGGACCGCAGCCTTCCACTGCGACCGGCGGTGGCGCGTGTTGCTGCGCGACATCTTCCGCTTCGGAACAGCCACGGCTACTTCTCCTGCTTCTCGTCGGCGTGCGCTGATGGAAGCGCGCCGCCACTCATCTCGTCCTTCTCGCCGTCTTCGAGTGAACCGGCGAGTCCCTGCAAAGCCGCCCAACGGATGTCGACGGCGTCGTGGTGGTGGTCCGGGTCGTCCGCGAGCCGCGCTCCGCATTCGGAGCACAGACCCGGGCAGTCCTCCCGGCACACCGGCTGCATCGGCAGTGCGAGCACCACCGCATCGCGCAGCAGAGGCTCAAGGTCGAACATGCCGTCCTCGAGGAAGAGCCTGTCCTCGTCGTCCGCGGCGTCGTCGCCGGGTTCCGTGATCGCACGGCCCCGGTCGTCGGCGTCAGGGTACGAGAACATCTCCTGGAATTCCGCTTCGAGCTCCTGCCCGACCGGCTCCAGACACCTTACGCACTCCCCCTCGGCCCGTGCACGGGCGGTGCCTGTGACGAGCACACCCTCCATGACGGACTCCAGACGGAGGTCGAGCTCCACCGGCGCGCCTTCCGGCACTCCGATGACGTCCTTCAGACCGAGGTCCTTCGGGGCGTCGACCGTGCGGGTCAGGCGCTGCAGCGCACCAGGACGCCGACCCAGCTCGTGCGTGTCGAACACGAGAGGGTTGCGGTGGTCGAGGCGGGCGTTCAGGGCCATTCCTGCTTTCGATCTTGTGAGCTCGGGGACGCCACCCTTCGGTGTTCCCGGGCAGCGCTGATCACGGACGTACGCGCGACCGAAGAGCCAGGATACTGGACCTTTCGCCGACGGCCCAATCGGAGGCGTCAGCCGTTGCCGCGACCCTGTTCGTAGGCCCGCAACTGCTCCGCGCTGATCATGCTCGTGTCGAAGAGGCTGGTCTCGTCGAGCGCCTGGGGCTGCTGCTGATAGCCGTGGTGCCCCTGGGCCTGGTGCGGATCGTAGGCGGGCTGCTGCGGGTACGCGGCATACGGATCGGCCTGCTGGTAGCCGTACGGGTCCTGCTGGGCGTACTGCTGCTGGTACCCGTACGGATCCTGCTGCGGCTGCGGCTCAGGCTGCTGATAGGCGTAGGCGTCCTGGGTGGCGTACTGCTGCTGGGACGGAATCGCCGGGGGCTGGACGGGCTCGGCCGGGGTGTCGGTCATCGCGGCGAGGTCGGCGAGGTAGTCGGCGTCGCTGCTGTGCTGGACGGTGGTGGTGTCCAGGGAGCCGAGGTCGTCGGTGGCGGTCCGGCCGTGCAGCTTCTGCCGGCCGCGGCCGACCGCCTCCAGGGTCTTGGCGAGTACCGCCTCGAAGGCGCCGAGCTTGACGTCGACGTACTCGTCGGCTGTGCGGCGCAGGGTCTCCGGGTCGTGGCTGCGCTCGGGGGCGTCCTCGTCCTCGTAGCCCTGCTCGTCGAGGCCGGGGCCGGTGCCGAGCAGCTTCTCGCGGCCTCGGCCCACGGAGCCGAGGGTCTTGGTGAGCACGACCTCGAAGTTGGCGAGCTTGGAGTCGACGTAGTCGTCCGCCTCGGCGCGGATCTCCTCGGCCTCCTTGCGGGCCTCGGCCAGGATCCGGTCGGCCTCGGCCTGGGAGCGGCGGGCGACCTCGGTGTCGGAGATCAGCGAGCCGCGCTCGGCGTGCGCGCCCTGGATGATCCGCTCGGCCTCCTGGCGGGCCTGCTCGACCATCTGCTCGCGGCCGCCGATCAGCTCCCGGGCCTGGGCCAGCGAGTCGGGCAGGGCCGCGCGTACCTCTTCCAGCAGGGCGAGCAGGTCGGCGCGGTTGACCACGCACGAGGCCGACATGGGCATGCCTCGGGCGGTGGAGACCGCCGCCACGATCTCGTCGAGCTTCATCTGTACGTCCACCGGATGCTCGCCACTCTCTACAGCTGTGTTTGGAGACGGACGGGACGACTGTACGGCCATGGGGTGCCCGCGGGACACAGGGTGACGGGGTGTCAGCCGGGGCCCGTGCGGTCAGTCCTTCTTCAGGCGCTCGGTGAGGCGGCCCAGGACCTGCGGCGGCACCAGGTGGGAGACGTCGCCACCCCAGGCCGCGACCTCCTTGACCAGGGAGGACGACAGGAAGCTGTAGGTGGGGTTGGTGGGCACGAAGAGGGTCTCCACGCCCGAGAGTCCGTTGTTCATCTGGGCCATCTGCAACTCGTAGTCGAAGTCGCTGACCGCGCGCAGACCCTTGACGATGGCGGGGATGTCCCGTTGCTTGCAGAAGTCCACGAGGAGGCCGTGGAATGCCTCGACGCGCACGTTGCCGTACTCGGCGGTGACCTCGCGGATCAGTTCGATCCGCTCGTCGATCTCGAAGAGGCCCTTCTTGGACTGGTTGATCATCACCGCGACGTAGACCTCGTCATAGAGGCGGGAGGCGCGGGCAATGATGTCCAGGTGTCCGTTGGTGATCGGGTCGAACGACCCGGGACAGACGGCTCGGCGCACTTGAGATCCCTCGCTCTCAGGTCCGGTCATGGTGCGTCTTCGCACGTGGAGGCGGCGCGACCGTACCAAAACGTTCCCTCGCCGTACCGACGGGTCCTCAGTGCCTCGAAGCCCTGCGGCCACCCGAATTCACCGCCTCTGGTGCTGCGCTCCACGGTGACGAGGGCTTCTTCGGCGAGCCACCCCTCCGTACGGAGTGTGAGCAGAATCTCGCGAAGATCGTGATCCGTGACCGCGTACGGCGGGTCGAGGAACACGAGGTCGTACGGCTCACCCGGCGGTGAGGTTCGGATGATCTGCTCCGCTTTGCCCGACCTGACCTCGGCGCCGGGCAGCCCGAGGTTGTGCACGTTCTCCCGGATGATGCGGGCCGCCCGGGCGTCGGCCTCGACCAGCAGGGTGTGGCCGGCGCCCCGTGAGAGGGCCTCCAGTCCGACGGCGCCGGAGCCGGCGTAGAGGTCGAGCACGCGTTCGCCGTCCAGGGGGCCGCCCAGCAGGGACTGCCAGGTGGAGAAGAGTCCCTCGCGGGCGCGGTCGGAGGTGGGGCGCGTGCCGGTCCCTGGCGGGACAGCCAGGCGGCGTCCACCGGCTGCGCCGGCGATCACGCGGGTCATCTTGGGTCCTTGGGGTGGGGTCTCTTACGCGTTCAGTCTGGCAGGCGGGGGAAGGCGGTGCGTTCCCCCGCTGGCGTCCGTGGCTCCGTCAGCGCCGCCCGCGCGGCACCTCGCGCCCCGGGGGACGCCGGCCCCGGGGGCGGAGACATCGATCACCCCTTCACCCCTTCACCCCTTCACCCCTTTTCCAGGTACTGCTCCCTCTCCTCGTCCAGGAGGGCGTCCAGTGCCGTGCGCAGGCCCGGCAGGGCGGTGAGGTCGGGGTCCTCGGCGACCAGGGCGGCAGCCTCCTCGCGGGCCTCGGCGATGATCTCCTCGTCCTCGATGACGGCGAGCACCCGCAGGCTGGTGCGGGCACCGGACTGGGCCTGGCCGAGGACGTCTCCCTCGCGCCGCTGTTCGAGGTCGATGCGGGAGAGTTCGAAGCCGTCGAGCGTGGCGGCCACCGCGTTCAGCCGCTGCCGGGCGGCGCTCGCCTCCGGCATCTCGCTGACCAGCAGGCACAGTCCGGGCGCCGAGCCACGGCCGACACGGCCGCGCAGCTGATGGAGCTGCGAGACACCGAAGCGGTCGGCGTCCATGATCACCATCACGGTGGCGTTCGGCACGTTCACCCCGACCTCGATGACGGTGGTGGCGACGAGGACGTCCGTCTCGCCGGCGGCGAAGCGGCGCATCACGGCGTCCTTGTCGTCGGGCTGCATCCTGCCGTGCAGCACCTCGACCCGCAGCCCCTCCAGCGGGCCGACCGCGAGCTGTTCGGCCATGTCGAGGACGGCGAGCGGGGGGCGCTTGCCGTCCTCGTCCTCGGCCGACTTCTTCTTCGCGGCACTCGTGTCGTCCTCCTCGTCGCCGATGCGCGGGCAGACGACGTAGGCCTGATGGCCCTGGGAGACCTCCTCGCGCACCCGCTCCCAGGTCCGGGCCAGGAAGTGCGGCTTGTCGGCGGCGGGGACGACATGGCTGGCGATCGGGGAGCGGCCGGCCGGCAACTGGTCCAGGACCGAGGTCTCCAGGTCGCCGAAGACCGTCATGGCGACCGTGCGCGGGATGGGCGTGGCGGTCATGACCAGCAGGTGCGGCGGCTGCTTGCCCTTGCCGCGCAGGGAGTCGCGCTGCTCGACGCCGAAGCGGTGCTGCTCGTCGACGACGACCAGGCCGAGGTCGAGGAACTGCACCCGGTCCTCGATCAGCGCGTGCGTGCCGATCACGATCCCGGCCTCCCCGGTGGCCAGGTCGAGCAATGCCTGGCGGCGGGCGGCGGTGCCCATCGAGCCGGTCAGCAGCACCACCTTGGTGGCGTGCTCGGCGCCGCCGAGCATCCCTCCCTCGGCGAGCTCACCCATCATCTCCACGACCGAGCGGTGGTGCTGCTGGGCGAGCACCTCGGTGGGCGCGAGCATGGCGGCCTGCCCGCCCGCGTCGACGACGGCGAGCATGGCGCGCAGGGCCACCATCGTCTTCCCCGATCCGACTTCGCCCTGCAGCAGCCGGTGCATCGGGTGGTCGGTGGCCAGGTCGTCGAAGATCTCCCGGGAGACCTTCCGCTGGCCGTCGGTGAGCGTGAACGGCAACCGGTCGTCGAAAGCCGCGAGGAGACCGTCCGGGGCCGGCCTGCGGGGCACCGCCGGGAGCTGGGAGTCGGCGTGCCGGCGGCGGGCCAGGGCGACCTGGAGGACGAAGGCCTCGTCCCACTTCAGGCGGTCACGGGCGGCGCCGATGTCCGCCTTGGTGTGCGGGCGGTGGATCTTCAGCAGGGCCTCGGGGAGGGAGTCCAGGCCACGGCCCTCGCGGAGGGCGTCCGGGAGGGGGTCGACGGCCTCCTGGGCGCTGGGCAGAACGGTCTGGACGGCCTTGCCGATCTTCCAGGACTCCAGCTTGGCCGTCGCCGGGTAGATCGGGATGAGGGCACCCGCCCAGGTGTCGATCGCCTCCTCGGCGTCCCCCTTCAGCAACTCGTAGGCCGGGTGCGCCAGTTGCAGCCGCCGGTTGAAGACGGAGACCTTCCCGGCGAACATCGCGCGGGTGCCCGGCAGCAGCTCCTTGTGGGGTTTGTGCACTCCGGCGCCGAAGAACACCAGTTGGAGCCGGCCGCTGCCGTCGGTGATCGTCACTTCCAGGCGCTGGCCCTTGCCGCGGGGCGCCTTGGCCGAGGCGAAGCTGTGCAGGCGGGCGTCGGCGACCTGGGCGACCACCGTGACGTGCTCGTCCATGGGGAGGTCGGCCAGGTGCGTGAGCTGGCCCCGCTCCTCGTATCTGCGCGGATAGTGGTGCAGGAGGTCGCCGACGGTGTGCAGGCCGAGATGCTCGGCCATCACCTTCGCGGTGGCGGGGCCGAGCACCTTCTTCAGTGGTTCGTCCAGTGCGGGCACGAGATCCATTGCACACCACGGCACTGACATCGGCGCGGACGCCCTGGCGGCGGATCCGTATACGTCTTGGGAAACCCCTGGTCAGACGGCTCGCTCCGGCCCTAGGATGACGCGCTCCGGCCATCCTTTCCGCGGTCACCGCCTCACCGGGACCGCCCGACCCCGCGCCGAGGCACTCCCCACCGGCGCTGTGACGATGGACTCCCAGACCTCACAGGCCTCTCAGGCCTCCCCTTCACCTCATACGTTCCAGGTCGATCTGCGTGGCCTGGTGGACCTGCTCTCCCATCACCTCTACTCCAGTCCCAAGGTCTACCTGCGCGAACTGCTCCAGAACGCGGTCGACGCCATCACCGCCCGCCGGGCCGAAGAGCCCCGGGCACCGGCGCGGGTGCGGCTGTACGCCGACGCGGGCACCCTGCGGGTGGAGGACACCGGCGTCGGGCTCACCGAGTCCGACGTGCACAGTCTGCTGGCGACCATCGGGCGCAGCTCCAAGCGGGCCGACGGCATCCAGGAGGTCCGCGCCGAGTTCCTCGGGCAGTTCGGCATCGGGCTGCTCGCCTGTTTCGTGGTGGCCGCGCGGATCCGGGTCGTCAGCCGCAGCGCCCGTACGCCGGATGCCCGGCCCGTGGAGTGGACGGCGACGGACGACGGCTCGTACACCGTGCGGACGCTGGCGGACAGCGCCCGGCCCGAGCCGGGCACCACCGTGTACCTGGAGGCGCGGGCGGGCGCCGGCGAGTGGCTCACCGGGGAGCGGGTGCTCGCGCTGGCGCGGGACTTCGGCTCGCTGCTGCCGTACGACGTGCGGGTGGGTGACGAGGAGGTCACCGACCTGCCCGCGCCGTGGGACCGGCCCTACCCCTCCCCCGCCACCCGGCGGGTGGCCCTGGCCCGGCACTGTCACGACCTGTTCGGCTTCCTCCCGCTGGACTCGATCGAGCTGAACGTGCCGCTCGCGGGGATCCGCGGGGTGGCGTACGTGCTGCCCGCCGCGGTCAGCCCGGCGCAGCGCGCGCGGCACCGGGTGCATCTGAAGGGCATGCTGCTCACCGAGCGGGCCGAACAACTGCTGCCCGACTGGGCGTTCTTCGTGCGTTGCGTGCTCGACGCCGACAGCCTGCGGCCCACGGCCTCGCGTGAGTCGCTGTACGAGGACGAGACACTGGCCGCCGTACGGGACGCCCTGGGCGAAAGGATTCGGTCCTGGCTGACCGGCCTCGCCGCCGGTGATCCGGAACGGCTCGCGGCGTTCCTGTCGGTGCACCACCTGGGAGTGAAGTCCCTGGCACGGCACGACACGGAGATGCTCCGCACGATGCTGCCGTGGCTGCCGTTCGAGACGACGGACGGCCAGTTGTCCCTGGAGGAGTTCGCGCTGCGCCACCCGGTGGTGCACTTCACGCGCACGGTCGAGGAGTACCGGCAGGTCGCCCCGATCGCCTCCGCGCAGGGCGTCGGCGTCGTCAACGGCGGCTACACCTACGACAGCGAACTCGTCCAGGCGCTGCCGTCGGTGCGGCCGGGCACGGTCGTCGCCGAGCTGGACGCGGACACCGTGACCGCCCACCTGGACGCCGTCGACCCGGCCGAGGAGCTGGCCCTGTCGGGCTTCCTGGCGGCGGCGCGGGCCAGGCTGGACCCGCTGGGCTGTGACGTGGTCCTGCGGGCCTTCCACCCGCTGTCCGTGCCCGCGCTGCACCTGGACGACCGGGCGGCCCGGCACGAGCAGGCCCGCGCGTCCGCCGAGGAGGCGGCCGACGACCTGTGGGCGGGCATCCTGGGCTCGCTGCGCGGCAGTGCCCCCCGCGCGCGTCTGGTGCTCAACCACCTCAACCCGCTGATCCGGCGGATCAGTTCCGTGCCCGATCCGGAGCTCGTCGGCACCGCCGCGGAGTCGCTGTACGGCCAGGCCCTGCTGATGGCCCAGCGTCCGCTGCGGCCCGCCGACTCCGCGCTGCTCAACCGGGCGTTCATCGGCCTCCTGGAATGGGCCACCCACAGCGACACCGACTCCCCGGGGGAGGGTCACCGATGACTGAGATCACCGACTTCGACGCGCTGCGCCGGGCGATGGCGGAGAACTCCGGGCAGCCCGAGGGACCCGCCCGCAACGCGCGCGCGGAGCAGCTGCTCGCCCAGGCCGAGAAGCTGAACGTCCCGCTCGCCGTGATCGAGGCGCTCGGGCACCAGCTGAAGGTCTACAACTACAGCTCCGAGAAGGACAAGATGTTCGTCCCCTTCGCGCGTCTGCTGCGCATGTGGGACGAGCACCCCGGGGAGTTCGACGAGTACGAGACCCATTCGCTGCACTGGGTCTTCAAATGGATGTCGGCCGGGATGCTCGACCAGCCGCACGTGCCGCTGGCCGCCGTCGAGAAGTGGCTCGGCGAGATGGAGCACCGCTACCGCCTCGCCGGGCACTCCGAACGAGCGGTGCGCAGCGCCGAGTTCAGCGTGGCCGCGCACATCGGGGACCTGGAACGCGCGGAGCGGGCGTACGCGGCGTGGCTGGCGGCCGACCGGGACGGCATGGCCGACTGCCACGCGTGCGAGCTGCACGGGCAGGGCTCGTGGCAGGTGGAGCGCGGACGGGACGCCGAGGCCCTTCGGCTGTGGACACCCGTCCTGGACGGCGAGTTCGCCTGCGCCCACGAGCCGCACTCGGTACTGGCGTCGTCCCTGACGCCCCTGTTGCGGCTGGGCCGCCTCGACGAGGCACGCGCCCACCACCTGCGGGGCTTTTGGCTCGTGCGGGCCATGGAGAGCATGCGCGGCGCGTACGCGGACCACGTCGAGTTCTGCGCGCTCAGCGGCAACGAGGCGCGCGCCCTCGAGCTGCTGGCCGAGCGCCCGGCGTACTTCACGGACACCGGCCATCCGCGCAGCCGGCTGGACTTCATGAGCGTGGCGGCCCTGCTCATGGACCGGCTGACCGAGCTGGGCCTGGGCGAGCGCCAGGTGCCGGGTCCGGCGGGCCGGACATGGACGGCACGCGAACTGGCCGCCCACGCGCGCGAGGAGGCCCTCGCCCTAGCGGCGCGGTTCGACCTGCGCAACGGCACGGCGCACGTCGGCGAGCGGGCACGCGCGCGCATGGAGCAGCGTCCGCTGGTGGACCGGCTGGCCCTGGGGGTGCGCTCGGACCGGCTGGGCCGCCCCACCCGCCCCGCCGCCCCGGCGCCGGTGACGCCCACGTCCGCGGCCACCGGGGAGCAGCCGGACCTGGCCGCGCTGCTGGCCGAGGCGCGGCAGCTGTCGGACTCCCTGCGGCCGAACGCCGTGGAGGCCTGGGCGGCCGTCGCGGTGGCCGCCCGGGCCGCCGATCTGGACGCCCGCGACCGGGCGGAGATCGCCGACCACGAGGCGATGGACCTGGGCTCCGGGGGCGCCGAGCTCTTCGAACGCGCCGCCGAGCTGTACGCCGAGGCGGGCGACCCCGGCGAGGCCCTGGCGGCACGCGCGCGTGCGGCGTACGTCCGGGCGCTCGCCGGTCACGTCGACGAGGCCGTCGAGGCGGTCGCCGGGCCCTACGACGAGGTCCTCGCCCTCTACGCCGAGGACGGCACAGGCGTGGGGCAGACCGCGTCCGTCCTGATGGGCCGGGCACGGATCCTGATGCGGCGGGTCCACGAGGCCGACGACCGCGCAGCGGACGGCGCCTCGCGGGCCACCGTGGCGGCGGAGGCCGAGGCGGCCGTACGGGAGGTGCTGGCGCTCGTCGAAGGCCACACCGGGGACGACGTCCGGCTGGCCTCACGGGCGGCCGAGGGCCGGGCCATGCTCGGCGAGCTGGCGGTGCACCACGGGGACGTCGAGAAGGCCGCCGGGCTGTTCGCGCGGGCCGCGACGGCATACGTGGACGCGGGACTGCCGTGGTTCGCGGTGGAGTACGAGGCCCGGCTGGCCGGCCTCGCCCAGCATCTCGGGGACACCACGGAGGCCGAGCGGGCGCTGAGGGCGGCCCTGGAGCACGGCGGACCCCATCTGGAAGCCACCGGACGGGCCCAGCTGCATCTCCAGCTGGCCGAGGTCCTGGGCGGCCGGGGGCAGTCCGAGGAGGCCGCGGAGCATGCCCTGGACGCGGCCCACTGGGCCGACGAGGCGGGTGAGGGGCCGACCTTCGGCGTCTGGGCGCGGCATCTGCTCGGCGGGTTCCTGCTGCGGCAGGGGCGGTGGGCCGAGGCCGCGGAGGTGCTGGAGTCGGCGCTGCCCGAGCTGAGCGCCGAGACACACGGCGACGGCGCGATCGTCCAGACGAAGTGGTGGCTCGGCGACTGTCTCAGCGAACTCGGCGAGCACCGGGCGTCCGCCGAACGCCGGCTGCAGGCCGCCGAGATCGCCCGGCACTGGCCCGAGCAGCACGACCACGCCACCCTGGCCCACCTCGCCGCCGAATCCCTCGGGCACGCCGGGATGCCGGCCGAGGCGGAGCAGGCCTACGCGCGCGCGGGCGAGCTGTGGCGCTCCCTGGGCAACGTCCACGGCCTCGTCCGCTCCCTGCGCGCCCGCGCGTGGCTCGCGCTGCGCACCGACGACGGCGCGCAGGCCGCGCGTGAGCTGATGGCGGCCGCCGTCCAGGAGTGCGCCGGCGCCCTGAGCACCGCGGCCGACGAGGAGTCACGCCACCGTCTCACCGCCGAACTCGGCGACACCCACCGACAGTTCGGCGACCTGCTCGCCCGCTCGTCGGCCGAGGACGCCGAGGACGGCTCGATCCGTGCGGCGTTCGAGGAGGCCCTGACGGAGGTGGAGGAGGCCATCTCCGTGTTCGCCTCGCTCGGCGCCGACGCCCGGCACGCCCGCACCGGCGCGGAACTCGCCGCGGGCTGGCTGGCGGCGGACCTGGGCCGCTGCGCCGAGGCGGCGGCCCGCGCGCGTGCGGTGCTTGAGGCGTACGCCGACGCCGCCGAGGACGACGAGGGAGCGGGGGAGCGGCAGGCCGAGGCGGAGCAGATGCTGCGGGTCGTGCGGGAGGGAGGGGAGCAGGAGGGCTGCTGAGGGCGCGGGCCTACTCCACCCCGATCAACAGCAACGCCCCCTGCCGCCCACCCCGGTACACCACCGTGTCGACGGCGAGATAGGCCTCCCGCACCCGGGCCTGGAGGTGCTCGGCGACGGCCTGCGGGGCCTCGTCCCCGAGCACCAGGGTCACGAGCTCACCGCCGGCCGCGAGCATCCGGTCCAGCACGGTCCCGGCGACGCTCGTGACGTCCGTCCCGATCATGGCCACGTCCCCGTCGATGAGACCGAGGACGTCACCGGCCTGGCAGATGCCGGCCATGGTCCAGGCCTGCCGTTCCGCGACGGCGACCTCGCCGTACCGGGTCGCGCCCGCCGCCGAGGTCATGGACACGACGTCCTCGTCGAAGCGGCGCTCCGGCTCGTGCACCGCGAGCGCCGCGATGCCCTGGACCGCGGAGCGCGTGGGGATCATGGAGACGCGGATCCCCTCCGCGCGGACCTGTTCGGCCGCCGCGGCGGCGGTGTGGCGCAGTTCGGGATCGTTGGGCAGCAGCACGACCTCGCGCGCGTGCGCCCGCCGCATCGCCTCGGCGAGTTCCCCGCTCGCGGGCGGCTCCCCGGGACGCGCCAGCACGGTGGTGGCGCCCGCCTCGGCGTACAGCCCGGCCAGCCCCTCCCCCGGTACGACGGCCACCACGGCTCGCTGGACGCGCTCCCGGGGGAGCCCTTCGCCTCGTACCGTGTGCACGTCGCCGGCGCCGAAGTGCGTGATCCTGATCCGGTACGGCCGACCGGCCTCGACGCCCGCCTCCACCGCGGCGCCCGCGTCGTCGACGTGCACGTGGACGTTCCACAGCCCGTCGCCGCCGACCACGACGAGCGAGTCGCCGAGGGCGTCGAGCCGCTCCTTCAGGCGCGCCACGGCGAGATCTCCGGCCTCCAGGAGGTAGATCACCTCGTGCGCCGGACCGCCCGGCCCGGCGCACTCCGTCCCGCTCCCGGTGTCCTGGTCGCCGTCGGGCGTCCGCACGCGCGTGTGCCTCGCGCCGGCCGCCACCGCGACCGCACCCGGCACCTCCCCCGTGAGGGTCTCCACCAGCGCCGCCAGCACCGCGACCAGTCCCCGCCCGCCGGCGTCCACCACCCCCGCGCGCTCCAGGACGGCCAGTTGCCCAGGGGTCGCGGCCAGTGCCACCCGCGCCCCTTCGTAGGCGGCTCGGGCGACCTTCCCGCAGTCGCCCTCCGCTCCCCCGGCCGCGTCGGCTGCGGCCGAGGCGACCGACAGGACCGTGCCCTCCACGGGGTGCGCCACCGCCTGGCGGGCGGCGTCGGCCGCGCGGCGCAGCGCGAGCCGCAGCCTCTCCCCGTCGGTGTGGGCGTCGTCACTGCCGGCGGCGAGCACCTGCGCCATGCCACGCAGCAGTTGCGCGACGATCGTCCCGGAGTTGCCCCGCGCGCCGATCAGCGCCCCGTGGGCCATCGCCTGCGCGGCTTCGGCCAGCGAGGGCCGCCCGGGGTTCGGGGCGTCGACCTCGTGGGCGGCGAAGACCGCCTCGATCGCGGCCACCGCCGATTCGACGGTCAGGTAGAGATTGGTGCCGGTGTCCCCGTCCGCGACCGGGTAGACGTTGATCGCGTCGATCTCCTCACGCGCGCGTCCGAGCGCCTCCAGCGCGAGCCCGCACCAGGTGCGCACCGCGAGAGCATCGAGGAATGTCTGCGGCACCTGCGCCTCCTAGGACCTGCCCGGCCGATCATGTCGCAGACGCGGAGTCTGACTGCGGGACGTGGGACGCAGCGTAGCCCCGGGGCCCGTGACCACCGGAAGAGGGCGGGGCAGGCCCCTGAGCAGTCATGGTAATTTCGTTGAACGGGCGCAGCCGTTGTATGCTGCTCCGGTTGCCCGATCCTGATCGGGCCATTCCCCTGGCAGCGCCACTCAGATCTCGGACGGCTCGCGAGAGCCCAAGATTTCGGTTCCGGCATGCCGGGATCAACCGTAAGTGCATCTGAAGTCTTTGGAGTGACCCGTGGCTGCCAACTGCGACGTCTGCGGCAAGGGGCCGGGCTTCGGCAACAACATCTCGCACTCGCACCGCCGTACGTCCCGCCGCTGGAACCCGAACATCCAGCGTGTGCGTACCGTGGTGGGCGGGACGCCGAAGCGCGTGAACGCTTGCACCTCGTGCATCAAGGCCGGCAAGGTCTCGCGCTGACGCACAGCTAAGCGCGCGGCCACTGCTGGTTCGCTGCATCAGCCGGTCCACCTCAGGTGGGCCGGCTTTTTGCGGTGCGCTCGCTCCTCGTCCTCGCTGTGGCCGCCCTTGCCGGGTGGACCCGGGTGAGCCCGGGCCCCGTTCTCGGGGTGGGCCAGGCCCCGGGAGTCAGCGCCGCAAGCGCCAGCCGTGATCCACGGGCCCGATCCCGCCGCCGAGCGCGAACCCGGCCGCGATCGCCCCGGTGACGTACTCCTTCGCCGCCCGTACCGCCTCCGGCACGGCGAGCCCCCGCGCCAGCCCCGAGGCGATCGCGGAGGCCAGCGTGCAGCCCGTGCCGTGCGTGTGCCGGTTGTCGAGGCGGGGGGCGCGCAGCCAGTGCTCCTCGGAGCCGTCGGTGAGCAGGTCCACCGCCTCGCCCTCCAGATGACCGCCCTTGATCACGACCCACCGCGGCCCGTACCCCAGCACGGCCGCCGCCGCCTCGCGCATCTGGTCCTCGGACTCGACCCGCACCCCGGTCAGTTGCGTGACCTCGTCGAGGTTGGGCGTGACCACGGTCGCGGCCGGCAGCAGTTGCGTCCGCACCGACTCCA
Organism: Streptomyces sp. NPDC047706; assembly: GCF_043204795.1. Classification (NCBI taxonomy): domain Bacteria; kingdom Bacillati; phylum Actinomycetota; class Actinomycetes; order Kitasatosporales; family Streptomycetaceae; genus Streptomyces; species Streptomyces sp. NPDC047706. The sequence goes on from NZ_JBIDCW010000006.1 coordinate 156,413, forward strand.
GCGCGGAGGCCGCCAGCAGCGAGTCACCGTGCTTGGAGACCCCCACCGGGTCGACGACGGCCGGCGCGTCCGTCCCGGCGATCAACTCGGCCACCGCCTCGACCAGTTCCGCCGAGGCCAGCATGCCGGTCTTCACGGCCTGTACGCCGATGTCGTCGACGACACTGCGGTACTGGGCCCGCACCGCCTCCACGGGCAGTTCCCAGGCGCCCTGCACACCGAGGCTGTTCTGCGCGGTCACGGCCGTGATCACGCTCATGCCGTGCACTCCGAGCGCGAGCATCGTCTTCAGGTCGGCCTGGACGCCGGCGCCTCCGCCGGAGTCGGAGCCGGCGACGGTGAGCACTGCGGGCGGCGCGCTCATGACTCGATCCCTCCGAAGTGGTCCCAGCCGCCCTGGGAGGTCCACGGTGCCCCGTCGACGGTCACCTGGGGCAGCGCCGAGGGGTTGAGCACCTCGCCGATCACCTTCCAGCGGGCGGGCAGCTTCACGTCCGGCGGGAAGGTCGCCACGATCGCGTGGTCCTCTCCCCCGGTCAGCACCCACTGGAGCGGGTCGACCCCGACCGCCTGCCCGATGTCGTGCATCTGCGAGGGGATGTCGACCGCGCCGGACCGGACGTCGATGCGGACCTTGCTCGCCTCCGCGATGTGCCCGAGGTCGGCGATCAGCCCGTCGCTGACGTCGCACATCGCCGTCGCGCCCAGCCCGGCCGCCGCCGGACCGGCGTGATACGGCGGCTCCGGGCGCCGGTGTGCCTCGACGAAGGCGCGCGGCGAGCGGAAGCCGCGGGAGAGCACCGCGTGTCCGGCCGCCGACCAGCCGAGCCAGCCGGTCACGGCGACGAGGTCGCCGGGCTGCGCGCCGGCCCGCGTGACGGGCTCCTGGTTGCGCAGATCGCCGAGCGCGGTGATCGACACCGTGATGGTGTCCCCGCGGACGACGTCGCCGCCGACCACGGACGCGCCCGCGACCTGGCACTCGTCGCGCAGTCCGTCCATCAGCTCGGTCGGCCAGGTGACCGGGAGTTCGGCCGGCACGACGAGGCCGAGCAGCAGCGCGGTCGGAACGGCGCCCATGGCGGCGATGTCCGCGAGGTTCTGCGCCGCCGCCTTGCGCCCCACGTCGTACGCCGTGGACCAGTCCCTGCGGAAGTGCCGTCCCTCCAGCAGGATGTCGGTGCTGGCCACGACCCGTCGGTCGGGCGCGGCGACCACCGCGGCGTCGTCCCCCGGCCCGACCCGCACCGCCGGGGTGGTGGTGAGGCGGGAGGTGAGCTCCCTGATGAGCCCGAACTCCCCGAGCTCACCAACAGTCCCCTTCATTTCCCTTACGCCCCTTCTGTCCCTCTGTGTGCCCGGTCGCGGGTCATCAGTGTCCTCGATACGGTCGTAGTGTCCGCCGCCCGGCCCCCCTTGGCGGGCGGTCCGGCCCACCCGGCCGTCCCCGTCGGCCGTGCCTGCACCCCGCCACGCGTCCCCCACTCCCCGCAGGTCTCCCCGCCGGGAGCGGCAACGCGATACCGTGGCGTTCCTTTTCCCCACATGATCCTCGTGGCCGCCCTGGAGGTTCCGTGGTACAGGCGTACATCCTGATCCAGACGGAGGTCGGCAAGGCGTCGACCGTCGCCGAGACGATCAGCAAGATCCCTGGGGTGATCCAGGCCGAGGACGTGACAGGACCGTACGACGTCATCGTGCGCGCCCAGGCCGACACCGTCGACGACCTGGGCCGCATGGTGGTCGCCAAGGTCCAGCAAGTGGACGGCATCACCCGCACCCTGACCTGCCCGGTCGTCCATCTGTAGTCCCCGTCTACCCTTGGCCGGTGAAGATTTCCCGTCACCGGCTCATCGGTCTGCCCGCTTCCGCGCTGCTGATCACCGCCGTGGGCTGCTCCTCAGCAGACGACAGCGCCGATGTCGCGGTTCCCAGTACCTCTCCGGCGGTGACGAAGCTGTGCCAGAACCTGGACAGCGAACTGCCCCGCACGGTGGACGGTCTGAGCCGGAACGACCCCGAGCCCCGGTCCGTGCTCACGGCGGGCTGGGGAAGCCCGGTGATCATACTGCGCTGCGGGGTGGCCCGGCCGTCGAAGATGGTGGACCCGAAGGTGGCCGAGGGCCGGGATCCGGACGCCGTGGCCGGCGGTGTGAACGGCGTCGACTGGTTGCAGGAGGAGCGCGACGGGGGCTACCTGTTCACCAGCGCGAACCGCAGGGCGTATGTCGAGGTGCGGGTGCCCGAGGGGCAGGACAGCGCGGGTGTGCTGATCGATCTGGCTCCGGCGGTGAAGTCGGCGATTCCTGAGGGGATCGCCGACTAGTCGCCGTCTCCCCGAGCCCTTCTGTGCCGGCTCGGGGGCCGCCCGCGGTCGCTCGGGTGCGTTCGGGGTCGTTCGCGCGGTTGCCCGCGCCCCTGGGAGGCCCCGGGGGCCTCTACCTGAGCCCCGTCGAGCGGTTCAGGGCTGCCTGGATCAGGCGGTCCACCAGCTCCGCGTAGGTCACGCCGCTCGCCTGCCACATCTGCGGGTACATCGAGATCGGCGTGAAGCCGGGCATCGTGTTGATCTCGTTGATCACGAACTCGCCCGCCTCGGTGAGGAAGAAGTCCGCGCGGACCAGGCCCTCGCAGGACGCGGCCTCGAAGGCCTCCACGGCAAGGCGCCGCACCTCGGCGGTCTGCTCGTCGGTGAGGGGGGCGGGGACGATGCCGGGGGTCGAGTCGATGTACTTCGCCTCGAAGTCGTAGTACGCGTGCGCGTCCGGCGGCGGGATCTCCGCGGGGACGGATGCCCGGGGACCGTCCTCGAACTCCAGGACGCCGCACTCGATCTCGCGGCCGCGCAGCGCGGCCTCCACGATGATCTTCGGGTCGTGGCGCTGGGCCTCGGCGATCGCCTCGTCGAGGCCCTCGAAGGACTCGACCTTGGTGATGCCGATCGACGAGCCCGCGCGCGCGGGCTTCACGAACAGCGGCCAGCCGTGCTCCCCGGCGAACTCGGCGATCCGCCGCCTCGCCCCGGACCGGTCCCGCTGCCACTCGCGCGGCCGTACGACCAGGTACGGGCCCACCGCCAGTCCGAACGAGGTGAACACCCGCTTCATGTACTCCTTGTCCTGGCCGACGGCCGAGGCGAGCACACCGGCGCCCACGTACGGGACGCCGGAGAGTTCCAGCAGGCCCTGGAGAGTGCCGTCCTCGCCGTAGGGGCCGTGCAGCACCGGGAAGACGACGTCGACCTCGCCGAGCGCCTTCGGCACGGAACCCGGCTCGCTGTAGACGACTTCGCGGCTGCCCGGGTCGACGGAGAGCACGACACCGCCCTCGCCCGAGTCGGCGAGTTCGTCGACGGTGGGCGTACGGCGATCGGCGATCGTCATCCGCTCCGGCTCGTCGGCGGTGAGCGCCCACCGGCCGTCCCGGGTGATGCCGATCGGCAGGACCTCGTACTTGGTCCGGTCGACGGCACGCAGTACGGCGCCGGCGGTGACCACGGAGATCCCGTGTTCGGAGCTGCGCCCACCGAACACGACGGCCACACGCGGCTTGCGAGACGGCTGCTCGGGGCTCTGGGGGAGGTTCTCGGTGCTCATATCGCGATGAGAGTACCCGGTGGTAGGGGCCGGAGACAGCGTCCGTGGGGCCGCGTCGCTCAGCGTCGCTCGGCCTTCGCGCTGCGCGACATCAGCTCCTTCAGGGCGACCACCGGAGGCTTGCCCTCGTGCACGATGCCGACCACCGTCTCGGTGATGGGCATGTCGACGCCGTGCCGTCGCGCCAGATCCAGCACCGACTCGCAGGACTTGACGCCCTCGGCGGTCTGCCGGGTGACCGCGATGGTCTCCTCCAGGGTCATGCCCTTGCCGAGGTTGGTGCCGAAGGTGTGGTTGCGCGAGAGCGGCGAGGAGCAGGTGGCCACGAGGTCGCCGAGGCCCGCGAGTCCGGAGAAGGTCAGCGGGTCCGCGCCCATCGCCAGGCCCAGCCGGGTCGTCTCCGCGAGGCCGCGGGTGATGAGCGAGCCCTTGGCGTTGTCGCCGAGCCCCATGCCGTCCGCGATGCCGACGGCGAGCCCGATGACGTTCTTGACCGCGCCGCCGAGTTCGCAGCCGGCGACGTCGGTGTTGGTGTACGGGCGGAAGTACGGCGTGTGGCAGGCGGCCTGGAGCCGCTGGGCGACCGCCTCGTCGGTGCACGCGACCACGGAGGCGGCCGGCATCCGGGCGGCGATCTCGCGCGCGAGGTTCGGCCCCGTGACGACCGCGACCCGCTCCGCAGGGACCTTGGCGACGTCCGTGATCACCTCGCTCATCCGCATGGCGGAGCCCAGTTCGACGCCCTTCATCAGCGAGACCAGGACCGTGCCGGGGGCGAGCAGCGGCGCCCACGCGGCGAGGTTGCCGCGCAGCGTCTGCGAGGGGACGGACAGCACCGTGAAGTCGGCTCCGGCGGCCGCCTCGGCGGCGTCGGTGGTGGCACGCAGGCTCGCGGGGAGTTCGAAGCCCGGGAGGTAGTCGGGGTTGGTCCGGCCGGAGTTGATGGCCTCGGCCACCTCCGCCCGGCGCGCCCAGAGGGTGACCTCGCACCCCGCGTCGGCGAGCACCATGGCGAAGGCGGTGCCCCACGAACCGGCGGCGAAGACCGCCGCCTTGACCGGCTTGCTCACTTGCCCTGCCCCTCTTCGCCACCGGTCTGCCCGGCCGCCTCCACACCCGCCTGACCAGCCGCTTCCCGATCGGCTACGCCGGCAGCCCCACGGATCGGCTGTACACCCTCGTCGCCGCCCGCCACGGTGGCGGCCGCCCGGCCGAACTTCTGGGCCTGCGTCCGGCGCCGCTGCTCGATGCGTTCGCGCTTCGGGTCGTACGGCGACCCGGGTGCCCGCTCGCCGCGAATCTCCTCCAGCTGACCGGTGATCGCGGCCATGATGACCTCGGTGGCCTCCTTGAGGACTTCCGCGGTCATGTCCTTGCCGTAGAAGCGGGAGAGGTCCACCGGGGGCCCGGCCAGCACGTGGTGGGTCTTGCGCGGGAGGAGGTCGGGCTTCTTGGCGTACGGCGGCAGCAGTTCGTTGGCGCCCCACTGGGCGACCGGGATGACCGGGCACTTGGTCTTCAGCGCGACGCGCGCGGCACCGGTCTTGCCGGTCATGGGCCAGCCGTCCGGGTCGCGGGTGATGGTGCCCTCGGGGTAGAAGGCGACGCATTCGCCGCGCTCCACGGCGTTGATCGCGGCCCGGAAGGCGCTGAGCGCGTCCGTGCTCTCCCGGTAGACGGGGATCTGCCCGGTGCCGCGCATCGCGGCGCCGACGAATCCCTTCTTGAAAAGCCCGCTCTTCGCCAGGAATCGCGGAACACGTCCGGTGTTGTACTGAAAGTGCGCGTACGCGAAGGGGTCGACGTGCGAATTGTGGTTCACCACGGTGATAAAGCCGCCCTCGGCCGGAATGTGCTCCATTCCGCGCCAGTCCCGCTTGAGCAGAACCACCAGCGGCGGTTTACAGATCACCGCGGCGAAGCGGTACCAGAAGCCGATTCTGCGGCGGGGCACACGGACACCTTCCTTCTGAGGCCTCGGGGGCCGCACAAGTGTCGCCCCAGGCCGTCGGTCTGTCGAGAACACCGTACGCCCCGAGTCCGCGCCCACCGGGTGGGCCGGGTGACAATGACCGCGACAAGAGAGGGACGAACGCGCGTGCTGTGGACCCTGGTGGTACCTGTGAAGCCCCTGGCGCGGGCCAAGAGCAGGCTCTCGGACGCCGCCGCCGACGCGCTGCGCCCGGGTCTCGCCCTCGCCTTCGCGCAGGACACGGTGGCCGCGGCGCTGGCCAGCCCGGCGGTGCGGGATGTGGCAGTCGTCACGGACGACGAGGTGGCAGGCCGGGAGCTGGCGGCGCTGGGCGCGCGGATCGTCCCGGACGAGCCGGGCGGCGGTCTGAACGCGGCGCTGGCGCACGGGGCGGCGGCCGTACGGGCCCGGCGCCCGAAATGCCCGGTCGCGGCCCTCAACGCCGATCTCCCGGCCCTGCGGCCGGCGGAATTGGCACGGGTCCTGGACGCGGCCGCGGAATTCCCCCGCGCATTTCTCCCGGATGCGGCGGCGATCGGTACGACCCTGCTGGCGGCGGCGCCGGGCCGGGAATTGCTCCCGGCATTCGGCACGGATTCGCGGGCCCGCCATCGCGGCGGCGGCGCGGTGGAACTCCGCCTCAGGGGCGTGGATTCCGTACGCCAGGACGTCGACACCGCCGTCGACCTGCGCACGGCACTGGCGCTCGGGGTGGGGCCGCGGACGGCGGCGGCGACCGCGCGGCTGCTGATTTCCGGGCAGTAGGCTGCCGTCATGCACGCCACCGCCTACACGTACGACGCCGAGACGCGCAGCGGGCAGGTCCTGCTCGACGACGGCACCGTGGTGCCCTTCGACGCGGCCGCGTTCGACGCGGGCGGGCTGCGGCTGCTGCGCCCCGGGCAGCGGGTGCGGATCGAGGTGACGGGCCCCAAGGAGCGCCCGAAGATCACGCTGGTGACGCTGCAGACCCTCTGACCTGCCCCTGAACACGCCGCGGGCCGGGCTCCTCGACGGAGTCCGGCCCGGCGCGTGAGTACCCCTGCGCCCTCGTCTACTTGCGGGCGGTGGCCTTCTTGGCGGTGGTCTTGCGTGCCGAGGTCTTCTTGGCGGGGGCCTTCTTGGCCGTCGCCTTCTTCGCCGGGGCCTTCTTGGCCGTCGCCTTCTTGGCGGTGGTCTTCTTCGCGGCGGTGGTCTTGGCGGTCGCCGTGGTCTTCTTGGCGGTCGTCTTCTTCGCCGTGGTCTTCTTCGCGGCGGCCGTCGTCTTCTTGGCCGTCGTCTTCTTGGCCGTGGTGGCCTTCTTCGCGGCCGCCTTGGTGGTCTTCTTGGCCGCGGCCTTCTTGACCGTGGCCGCGGCACCGCCGGTCAGGCTGCCCTTGGGCGCCTTCTTGACGGACACCTCACCACCGCGCGGGAGCTTCTTCGAGCCGCTCACCAGGTCCTTGAAGCCCTGACCGGCGCGGAATCGCGGCACGGAGGTCTTCTTGACCCGAACCCGCTCGCCCGTCTGGGGGTTGCGGGCGTAGCGAGCCGGACGGTCGACCTTCTCGAACGAGCCGAAGCCGGTGACCGACACCCGCTCACCTGCGACGACGGCGCGGACGATGGCGTCCAGTACATGGTCGACAGCATCGGCGGCCTGCTGACGGCCGCCCATCTTGTCGGCAATCGCTTCTACGAGCTGCGCCTTGTTCACGTCTTCCCCTTCGGAGACATCGCCAGAACGAAAGTGTTCAAGCTTTTCGCACGTTAGGCAGATATATACCGCAAATCAAACACGAAACGGGCTAATCACCCTTGTGCCGCAACCGACTCGGCTGCTCCTGACGTGATTCAGCCTTCCTCTTCGGGGAATCGCCCCGCGTCGAGGTCGGCGGTGAACCGCTCCAGACGCTTTGTCGCATCGGCGAGGTCGTGCTTGGCCGCGGCCGTGATGACCAGCAGCTTCCGGGTCAGCGCCATCCGTACGCCCTCCGGGACTTGCAGTGCGCGCACCCTTGCGTGCGCTTCCTTGAGTTGGTCCGCGACCGCCGTATAGAGCTCGAGTTGGCCGTCGTGTTCCATGCACAGATTGTGCCATCTGGGGCGAGTTGTCGCCTGCCCGGGGGGCAACTGGCGCCGCCAACGCCCCCTCGGCACGCGGCCGAAGCCGCTTTGTCAAGGCTCGCGTACCCCAACAACAACCGTCATAACGTAGGAAGTTGAAAGAACGGACGGTGCCGGGTGCGGCCATCCGGGTGTGAAAAAAGGCTGTACCCCCGATCGGGCCGATCGGGGGTACAGCCAGGTGTGGGGTGGCCGAAAGTCGACCGCCGCGAGGGCCGAAGGTTCAGACCTTCAGGGTGCGCGGCTTGTAGGCGGGCCGCCCCGCCTCGTACGTGGCGATGTCGTCCTCGTTCCGCAGCGTGATGGAGATGTCGTCCAGCCCGTTCAGCAGCCGCCAGCGGGAGTTCTCGTCCAGCTCGAAGGAGGCGGTGACGCCCTCCGCCCGCACCTCGCGCGCGACCAGGTCGACGGTCACCTCGGCCTGCGGCTCGCGCTCGGTGAGCTCCCACAGCGCGTCCACGACCTTCTGCTCCAGCACCACCGTGAGCAGGCCGTTCTTCAGCGAGTTGCCGCGGAAGATGTCGGCGAAGCGGGAGGAGATCACGGCCTTGAGGCCGTAGTTCTGCAGCGCCCAGACGGCGTGCTCACGGGAGGATCCGGTGCCGAAGTCGGGGCCGGCGACCAGCACGGTCGCGCCCTGCCGCTCGGGCCGGTTGAGCACGAACTCGGGGTCCTTGCGCCAGGCCTCGAACAGCCCGTCCTCGAACCCGTCCCGGGTCACCTTCTTGAGCCAGTGGGCGGGGATGATCTGGTCGGTGTCGACGTTGCTGCGGCGCAGCGGGACGGCCCGGCCGGTGTGCGTGGTGAATGCTTCCATGATCCTCAGACTCCAGCGGGCGTACGGGTCTCGGCGTGGGACAGGTCGGCCGGGGAGGCGAGGTGCCCCAGGACCGCCGTCGCGGCGGCGACCTGCGGCGACACCAGATGCGTACGGCCACCCTTGCCCTGCCTGCCCTCGAAGTTGCGGTTGGAGGTGGACGCGGAGCGCTCACCGGGAGCCAGCTGGTCCGGGTTCATGCCCAGGCACATGGAGCAGCCCGCGTGCCGCCATTCGGCGCCGGCCTCCTTGAAGACGACGTCCAGACCCTCGGAGACGGCCTGCAGGCCCACCCGCGCGGAGCCCGGCACGACCAGCATCCGTACGCCGTCGGCGACTTTGCGGCCCCGCAGCAGGTCCGCGGCGGCGCGCAGGTCCTCGATGCGGCCGTTGGTGCAGGAGCCTACGAAGACGGTGTCCACCCTGATGGACCGCAGCGGCTGTCCGGCCTCCAACCCCATGTATTCCAGGGCCTTTTCGGCGGCGAAGCGCTCCGAAGCGTCTTCGTACGAAGCAGGGTCGGGGACGGACGCCGAAAGCGGCGCGCCCTGGCCGGGGTTGGTGCCCCAGGTGACGAACGGCGACAGCGCGGCGGCGTCGATGACGACCTCGGCGTCGAACTCGGCGTCGTCGTCCGTCCTCAGCGTCTTCCAGTACGCGACGGCGGCGTCCCAGTCCTCGCCCTCGGGGGCGTGCGGACGGCCCTGGAGATAGGCGAACGTGGTCTCGTCGGGGGCGATCATGCCCGCCCGGGCGCCGGCCTCGATCGACATGTTGCAGATGGTCATCCGGGCCTCCATCGAGAGCTTCTCGATGGCCGAGCCGCGGTACTCCAGGACGTAGCCCTGGCCGCCGCCGGTGCCGATCCGGGCGATGATCGCCAGGATCAGGTCCTTGGCCGTGACGCCCTCGGGCAGCTCACCGTCGACCGTGATCGCCATGGTCCTCGGGCGGGCCATGGGCAGCGTCTGGGTGGCCAGCACGTGCTCGACCTGCGAGGTGCCGATGCCGAACGCCAGCGCGCCGAAGGCGCCGTGCGTGGAGGTGTGCGAGTCGCCGCAGACCACCGTGGTGCCGGGCTGGGTCAGGCCCAGCTGGGGGCCCACGACGTGGACGACGCCCTGCTCGACGTCGCCGAGCGGGTGCAGGCGCACGCCGAAGTCGGCGCAGTTCTTGCGCAGCGTCTCCAGCTGGGCGCGGGAGACGGGGTCGGCGATGGGCTTGTCGATGTCGAGGGTGGGGGTGTTGTGGTCCTCGGTCGCGATGGTCAGGTCGAGACGGCGCACCGTACGGCCGCCCTTGCGAAGGCCGTCGAAGGCCTGCGGGCTGGTCACCTCGTGCAGCAGGTGCAGATCGATGTAGAGGAGGTCGGGCTCGCCCTCGGCGCGCCGGACGACATGGTCGTCCCAGACCTTCTCCGCGAGTGTCCTACCCATCGCTTTCCCTCCGGCCTGCACATAAGGTGTGCCGACCCAACTAGAGATCTTGAGGAGCGGCAATCGGCGCACCGGATTTCCGGGCGTCGGCCGCCAGGCCCTTTTCATGCACCGGGCCGCTGTGACTTCGTGACATCAAGGGTGGCGCGTTCCACCGAAAATTGAACTTGCGTTTCACAGAGTGAGACGCGAGTATCGTTGCATGGACAACAGTAGCGGCGTCGGCGTTCTGGACAAGGCGGCACTCGTCCTGAGCGCTCTGGAGTCCGGTCCGGCCACCCTCGCGGGTCTGGTCACGGCCACCGGACTGGCACGACCCACGGCCCACCGCCTGGCCGTGGCTCTGGAACACCACCGCATGGTGGCGCGGGACATGCAGGGCAGGTTCATTCTCGGCCCGCGCCTGGCCGAGCTGGCCGCGGCCGCCGGCGAGGACCGCCTCCTGGCCACCGCCGGGCCGGTGCTCACCCACCTCCGTGACGTCACGGGCGAGAGCGCGCAGCTCTACCGCCGCCAGGGCGACATGCGCATCTGCGTCGCCGCCGCGGAACGCCTGTCCGGACTGCGGGACACCGTCCCGGTCGGCTCGACGCTCACGATGAAGGCGGGCTCCTCGGCCCAGATCCTCATGGCCTGGGAGGAGCCGGAGCGCCTGCACCGCGGCCTGCAGGGAGCCCGCTTCACGGCGACGGCGCTGTCCGGCGTACGGCGCCGGGGCTGGGCCCAGTCCATCGGCGAGCGGGAGCCGGGCGTCGCGTCCGTCTCCGCGCCCGTGCGCGGCCCCTCGAACCGCGTGGTGGCCGCCGTCTCGGTCTCCGGCCCGATCGAGCGCCTGAGCCGCCACCCCGGCCGGATGCACGCCCAGGCGGTCATCGACGCCGCGTCCCGCCTCTCCGAGGCGCTGCGCCGCACCGGCTGACCCCCGCCACACGCGGCCCATGGGGGCCGCGTGGCGCACCGGAGCGCACGAAGACGCCCCGGGGGCCGGCCTCGACGCCGCGGCAAGGCCCCCGGGGCGCACGGTGCATCCGTGCCTCCATCGATCTTCCGGCGCCGCTCAGACCGCCCGGAGCCGCTCCGCCGCCCGCTCGCCGCGTCGCCCGACCGGCACCACCCCGGTGGCCCGCCCAAGCCCGAAGGCGGGCATGTTCACGTACACCGACTCGTAGCCGCCGGCCGGCACGGCGTACGTCTCGTGCCAGAAGCCGACCTTGTCCTTCCCCTCGCGGATCCGCCGGTTGAACGCCGCCCAGGCGGGCCGGTGCTCCTTGTCCGCGGCCGAGGCGTACGCGAAGAGCTTCTCGGTCGACTCCCAGTACTGCACCACGTACAGCACCCGTGGCCCCAGCAGCGTCTGCGCGCCGAGCATCCCCCGCTCCCGCTCCCGCGACAGCTCCCGCAGCATGCGTGGCATGGCCCGCACCACCGGCAGCCAACTGCGCACCGCCACAAGGCTGTTGAAGCGCATTCCGATCAGGAACACCACGACGTCCCCGTGCGCGTCCGCGGTCGTGCGCCCCGCGATCGGCTTGTCACCCATGACGAAACCCACCTTCCCCCCACAGTCGGTCCTTGTGGAGCAACGATTGGATAGTGCCGCTATCCATGATTGGATAGTGACACTCTCCAACGTGGGACGCAAGGGGAACGAGCAAGGGAGTCGCACGGCCATGAGGCTGTCGGAGCTGAGCAGGCAGAGCGGCGTCGCCACCGCCACCGTGAAGTTCTATCTGCGCGAGGGACTGCTGCCGCCCGGCCGCCGGATCACCGCCACCCAGGCCGAGTACGGCGAGGAGCACCTGCGCCGACTGCGTCTGGTACGGGCACTGATCCAGGTCGGCGGGGTCTCCGTGGCCTCCGCCCGTGAGGTCCTCACCGCACTGGACAACGACCTGCTGGATCACAACGAGCGCCTGGGCACCGCCGTCTGGGCCCTGCCCCACGGCAGGCCCGCCGACGCCGGCGACCCCGCGACCGGAACGGCCCGGCAGCGCGCCGACCGCCTCCTCGAACTGCTCGGCTGGGGTTACGGTCCCGCCGACGACGTGAGACCCCCCGCGTACGGGATGCTGGTCAACGCCATCGCCACGCTGGAGCGGCTCGGATATCCCTGCGCCGTCGAGGACTTGGAGCCGTACGCCCACGCCATGGGACGGCTCGCCGTCCACGATCTGGATCTGGTGGAGCGCTACGGGGGGACGGCGGACGAGCAGGTGGAGGCGGCGGTGGCGCTCACGGTGCTGTACGAACCGGTGCTGCTCGCGCTGCGCAGGCTGGCGGAGGCGGAGGAGTCACGCCGCAGGTTCGGCACGCAGTGATCACACATCGAGGGGCCCCACCGCGGTGGGGCCCCTCGATCGCGTACCCCCGACCGGATTCGAACCGGCGCTACCGCCTTGAGAGGGCGGCGTGCTAGGCCGCTACACAACGGGGGCGTGGACACTGCGTTTCCGCAGGTCCGAGCTGGTCTACCTGGACTCGAACCAAGACTAACTGAACCAGAATCAGTCGTGCTGCCAATTACACCATAGACCAATGTGGTTTAGACCAGTGAGTACCCCCGACCGGATTCGAACCGGCGCTACCGCCTTGAGAGGGCGGCGTGCTAGGCCGCTACACAACGGGGGCCCTAGCGATCCTGCATCAAGGTCGGTGGGAGCTACCCGAGCCGTCCTCGCGGGAAGGATCTGTACCCCCGACCGGATTCGAACCGGCGCTACCGCCTTGAGAGGGCGGCGTGCTAGGCCGCTACACAACGGGGGCTTTGCAGATGAGCTCTGCGAGCTGGCCTACCTGGACTCGAACCAAGACTAACTGAACCAGAATCAGTCGTGCTGCCAATTACACCATAGGCCACTGGAACGCAAGCCCCTGAAGGGGATCTTGTTCTAGTACGCTCCCCCGGATTCCGGCCTTTCGGCCCGCTCCCCGGCGGCGCAGGAAGAACATTACCTGAAGGTGGACGGGGCTCCAAAACGAGTATCAGCGCCGAGGATCGCGGGGAGTTCGGCGAGCGAGGCGATCCGGTGCGGGCCGGCGGGGACGCCGTCCCAGGTGTACGCGCCGCTGCGATCGATCCACACGGACACCAGTCCGGCGTCGGCGGCACCGCGCCAGTCGATCTCCGGGTGATCGCCGACGTACGCGACGAGGTGCGGCGGGAGGTCCAGTGCCTCGCACACCGCGAGGAAGGCGCCGGCCTCCGGCTTGGAGACGCCGATCTCGGCGGCGCACAGGATGGCCTCGAAGCGGTCGTGGACGCCGAGCACGCGCAGCTTGCGGTCCTGGACGTGCAGGCTGGAGTTGGACAGCACCGCGTGCCGGTGGCTGGCGGCGAGGCTGTCCAGGACGGGCAGCACGTCCGGGAAGAGCGCCCAGGCGGCCTCGTAGTGGCCGAGATACCGCTCGAACCAGGCCTCCGCCTCGGCGTCGGTCAGCTCCCGGCCGAGGAACACGCGCACCCGGTCCCGCCGCTGCTCCTCGAAGGACACCTCACCGGCCGCGAACCGCGCCCACTGGCTGTCGGTGACCGCCCGCCACTGCGCGAGGGCCTGCTCGGCGCTCCCGTACGCGTCGAGCAGGCCCTCGGCCGCCAGATGCGCGTGCATGCCCGCGCGATCCGCGGTCGTGTAGTCGAACAGGGTGTCGTCGACGTCCCAGACCACGGCCCGAATGCTCATGGTGCGACGGTAACCCGGCGGCCACGGGTGGCGGGCGGGTACGGCGAAAGGGCGGCATCCGCTGCCGGATACCGCCCTGCGTGTGTGCGCGCTACGCCGCCAGCCTCGCCAGTGCCGCGTCGACGCGGGCCAGGGTCCTGTCCTTGCCCAGGATCTCCAGGGACTCGAAGAGCGGCAGGCCGACCGTGCGGCCGGTGACGGCGACACGGACCGGGGCCTGCGCCTTGCCGAGCTTGAGCCCGTGGGCCTCGCCCGCCTCCAGGACGGCCGTCTTCAGGGACTCGGGGCTGTTCCAGTCGGCCGCCTCGAGCTTCTCGCGGGCGGTGCGCAGCAGGGCGTCGGAGCCCTCCTTCATGGCCTTGGTCCAGCTGGCCTCGTCGAAGACCGGCTCCGCCAGGAACAGGAAGTCGACGTTGTCGGTGATCTCGGACATGACCTTCAGACGGGTCTGCGCGTGCGGCGCGACCGCCTGCCACCTGACCTCGTCGAAGGCCTCCGGGGCCCAGGGCGCGAACGGGGCCTGCAGCCAGGGGCGACAGCGCTCCGTGAAGTCCTTCACGTCCAGCAGGCGGATGTGGTCGCCGTTGATCGCCTCGCACTTCTTGAGGTCGAAGCGGGCCGGGTTGGGGTTCACGTCGGCCACGTCGAAGGCCGCGACCATCTCGTCCATCGTGAAGATGTCCTGGTCGGCCGAGAGCGACCAGCCCAGGAGGGAGAGGTAGTTGAGCAGGCCCTCCGGGAGGAAGCCACGCTCGCGGTAGAGGTTGAGCGACGACTGCGGGTCACGCTTGGAGAGCTTCTTGTTGCCCTCGCCCATCACGTACGGCAGGTGGCCGAACTGCGGGGTCCGCTTGGCGAGGCCCAGCTCGGTCAGCGCCTTGTACAGGGCGATCTGGCGGGGCGTGGAGGAGAGCAGGTCCTCGCCGCGCAGGACGTGGGTGATCTCCATCAGAGCGTCGTCGACCGGGTTGACCAGCGTGTAGAGGGGGGCGCCGTTGGCGCGGACGATGCCGTAGTCCGGGACGTTCTCCGGGGTGAACGTCAGCTCGCCGCGGACCAGGTCCGTGAAGGTGATCGTCTCGTCGGGCATGCGGAAGCGGACGATCGGCGCACGGCCCTGGGCCTTGTACTCCCCGACCTGCGCGGCGGTCAGCTCGCGGCAGTGGCCGTCGTAGCCGGAGGGCCTGCCGGCGGCGCGGGCGGCCTCGCGGCGGGTGTCCAGCTCCTCCTGGGAGCAGTAGCAGCGGTAGGCGTGGCCGGCGTCCAGCAGCCTGGCCGCGACGTCCTTGTACACGTCCATGCGCTGCGACTGGCGGTACGGCGCGTGCGGGCCGCCGATCTCGGGGCCCTCGTCCCAGTCGAAGCCGAGCCAGCGCATCGCGTCGAGCAGCTGCTCGTAGGACTCCTCGGAGTCGCGGGCCGCGTCGGTGTCCTCGATGCGGAAGACCAGGGTGCCGCCGTGGTGCCGGGCGAACGCCCAGTTGAACAGGGCGGTGCGGACCAGGCCCACGTGCGGGTTACCGGTGGGCGAGGGGCAGAAACGGACGCGTGGGGGTACCCCCTGTCCGAGCGGAGCCGAGGACTTGGGGGAGGGGGAGCCGGGTGCGCTAGCCACGCTTGACAACCTTGTTGGTGAGAGTGCCGATGCCTTCGATGCTGACGGAGACCTCGTCGCCGACAGCGAGGGGGCCGACCCCCGCGGGGGTGCCCGTGAGGATCACGTCGCCGGGGAGCAGCGTCATGGCCTCGGAGATGTTGACGATCAGATCCTCGATCGGGTGGATCATCTCGCTGGTGCGGCCGAGCTGGCGTTGCTGTCCGTTGACGGTCAGCTGGATGGTCAGGTCGGCGGGGTCCAGGTCGGTCTCCACCCAGGGGCCGAGGGGGCAGGCGGTGTCGAAGCCCTTGGCACGGGCCCACTGCTTCTCGCGCCGCTGGACGTCACGGGCGGTGACGTCGTTGGCGCAGGTGTAGCCGAGGATGACGTCCTTGACGCGCTCGCGCGGGACTTCGCGGCACAGGCGGCCGATGACGACGGCCAGCTCCGCCTCGTGGTGGAGTTCCTCGGAGAAGGAGGGGTACTGGATCTCGTCGCCGGAGCCGATCACCGAGGTGGACGGCTTGAAGAAGGCGAATGGCGCGTCGGGCACCTCGTTGCCCAGCTCACGCGCGTGCTCCGCGTAGTTGCGGCCGAAGGCCACGACCTTGTTGGGCAGGACCGGCGGCAGCAGCCGTACCTTGCTCAGCGGCACCTTGGTGCCGGAGAGCTCGAAGTCCGCGAACGGGATGCCCTTGATGATGTCGAGGACGAGCTCGTCCGGCTTGCCGCCCTCGACCGCGCCGAAGGCGACGTTCCCGTCGATGGAGAACCTGGCGATGCGCACGGGATCCTTGCGCCCCTTACCTGAACTGGCTGGAGTCTGACGCTCCAGGCTAACGCGGCAAAGGTCAGGCGCCCCGCGCAGCGACGTGCGGGGGCGCCCGATGGCGTGGGCGGGGCTACTCGCCGGCGACGGCGGCGGCCGGTGCGACCATCAGGACCGTGCGCCGGGGGTTCGCGGTCCGGGCCGGGAGGTCGACGGAGTGCTCCGGGAGGTCCAGGGGCGCCAGGTCGTCGGCGTCCTCGAGGTGCGCCAGAGTGGTGCGCCGCGGGTTGGCCGTCATGCGGAACATCGTCGTCGTCTTCACGGTTGTACTGAACCCTGTCGTGTACGGGGCGCGGGAGGCGCCGGTTGGCGGAACGTTGCCTCTTGTAAAGCGTCAGGCTAAACATCCGATTCCCCGCCGACGGCGGGAAGCCCCCCGAGCTCCGTGTGAGTTTCCTCACGAACACGCGCTCAATTCGGTCAATTCCGGCTGGCATCTCATGCCCACGAAACGGACATTGGGCCCCTGAAGCGCGCATTCCGCTCCTGATCATGGCGACTGGGACACCTGGCGGACTCCGGCGACTCGCTCGGGTATGTCCGCTATAAGGCGGAGCCCCTTCTACATGTCGTGACGTCACCCTCACGTGGTGTCACGGAGGTCACAGCCTGACCAACTGGCCTTGTTGGAGATCCTGCACTGTGCTGGAATTCCACGGACCGCCGCAGGATCGAGCCGGCGCGCAGGGGGCGCGAATCAGCGTCGCTCCTGACGGGTGAGCGGCGAGATAGGGGGAGTCCAGCGCCGGTCACTCACGACCACCCGGGTGCGTATTCAGGGCGCTCCCGACGACGCCGACACCGTCCTTCCGTTCACGCGGAGGGGCGCCTGGTCCAGAGGTTGCGACGCTAGTGCAGGGACGTTTCAAGAGGGATGGCAGTGCTTCGGCGGAGCCGGAGCCGCATGGCGGGACCGACCGCGGTTCCTCGCCCCAGCACGCCCAGGGCCCGGCCCCGTCCGGTGACGGCGGTCCGCGCTCCGGGCGACCCGGCGCGTCCACGGCCTCCGGGCGCCCCGGCGCCCCGGCGTCCACGGGCTCCACGGGCTCCGCGGCCTCCGCTCCGGCGGTGAGGCCGCCGCAGGGCGCGACGGGTCCAGGGCCGCGAATAGCGCTGCGCAACTGGCGCATCTCGACCCGACTGGTGGCTCTGCTCACGCTCCCGGTGGTCGCGGCCACCTCGCTCGGCGCGCTGCGCATCAGCCAGTCCATGGACGACATCGAGCAGCTCGACAACATGAAGCTGCTCACCGAGATGACCAAGCAGGCCACCGAGCTGGCCGCCGCGCTCCAGGAGGAGCGCGACCAGTCCGCCGGCCCGCTGGCGCACGGCTCGACCGCCAGCGCGATCACGGTCAAGGGGTTCCAGGACAAGACGGACCGGGCGCTGGACAACTTCCTCGCCGCGTCCGAGGAGGTCGACTCCGCCAGCAAGGAGGGCAACCTCCAGGGCGTGCGCGACAGCCTCGTCGGTCTGGCCCGCGACCTGAACAGCCTCAACGAGATCCGCAACAACGCCTACGAGGCCGAGGACAACTCCACGCAGACCGTGGAGGCCTACCACCGCCTCATCACACACCTGCTGGACCTCTCGCAGGACATGGCCGAGGCGACCAGCAACCCGGAGATGATCCAGCGCACCCGCGCCCTGTCCGCGTTCTCCTCCGCCAAGGAGTACGCGTCGATCCAGCGCGCGGTCCTGGCGGCGGCCCTGCCCGCCAACAACAAGACCTTCGGTGACCTCTCCGAGAACGACCGGCTGTACGCCGAGTCGGCGCTGGAGAGCCAGGTCTCCGAGCTGCGCAGCTTCTCCAGCATCTACGGCGACGGTGCCGAGGAGCTGCTCAAGCCCATCGACCAGGGCAACGCGACCATCGAGGCCACCGACAAGTACGCCAGCCGCGCGCTGAGCCGGGAGAACGGTCTGGCCGGCCTGGAGAAGCGGTCGTACCGGGACTGGCTGGACGACAGCTCCACCAAGATCCAGCAGATGAAGAACATCGAGCGCACGCTGCTGGAGGACATGGAGCAGAAGGCGCGCGAGCTGCGCAGCGAGTCGGAGCGCGAAGCGATCATCTCCGGTGTGCTGGTCCTGATCGTGCTCGGCGTCTCGCTGGTCGGCGCCTTCGTGGTGGCCCGCTCCATGATCCGCTCGCTGCGGCGCCTGGAGGACACCGCGACCAAGGTCGCCCAGGAGCGGCTGCCCGAGCTGGTCAAGCAGCTGTCCGAGGCCGACCCGCAGGACGTCGACACGTCCGTGGAGTCGGTCGGTGTGCACTCCCGCGACGAGATCGGCCGGGTGGCCACCGCCTTCGACGACGTGCACCGCGAAGCGGTCCGCCTCGCCGCCGAGCAGGCCCTGCTGCGGGGCAACGTCAACGCGATGTTCACCAACCTCTCGCGCCGCTCCCAGGGTCTGATCCAGCGCCAGCTGTCGCTGATCTCCGAGCTGGAGTCCCGCGAGGCGGACCCGGACCAGCTGGCCTCGCTGTTCAAGCTGGACCACCTCGCCACCCGTATGCGCCGCAACGGCGAGAACCTCCTCGTCCTCGCCGGTGAGGAGCCCGGCCGCCGCTGGACCCGTCCGGTCCCGCTGGTCGACGTGCTCCGCGCCGCCGCGTCCGAGGTGGAGCAGTACGAGCGCATCGAGCTGGCCTCGGTGCCGACCACCGAAGTGGCCGGCCGCGTCGTCAACGACCTCGTGCACCTGCTGGCCGAGCTGCTGGAGAACGCGACCTCGTTCTCCTCGCCGCAGACCAAGGTCAAGGTCACCGGTCACGCGCTGCCCGACGGCCGGGTGCTGATCGAGATCCACGACACCGGCATCGGCCTCTCCCCCGAGGACCTCGCCCAGATCAACGAGCGGCTCGCCTCGCCGCCCACCGTGGACGTCTCCGTCTCCCGCCGCATGGGTCTGTTCGTGGTCGGTCGCCTCTCGCAGCGCCACGGCATCCGCATCCAGCTGCGCCCGTCCGACTCGGGTGGTACGACCGCGCTGGTCATGCTGCCGGTCGACGTGGCCCAGGGCGGCCGCAAGCCGCAGGGCAAGCCCGGTCAGGGCGGCCCCGTCGGCACGGGCGGTCCGGCAGCGGCGCAGGCCGCCGCCGGTGCGGCCGCGGCTCGCCGTGGCAACGGCTCCTCGCTGGGCGCGGGTGCGCCGGGCGGCGGTGCTCTCGGCGCCGGCGCGTCCGGCGCGTCCGGCGGTGGCCGGCTCGGCGCCGGTCAGGGACCGCGGGCCGAACTGCCGGGCCGCGACCCGGGCGGGGCACACGGGCAGCAGCCTCCCCCGGCCCCGCAGCAGGGGCGGCCGGGCGCCGGTGCGGGCAACGCCCAGACGCCGGTTCCCGCGCAGGGCCAGGAGGCCCGCGGCCCCGTGGCGCCGCAGCGCGGCAGCGGGAAGGCCGGCGGCGAGCGCGGCCGGCGCGGCCGTCAGCCGCAGCTCCCGCCGCGTGGTGGAGCACGGGCCGAACTGCCGGGCGGCAACGAGCAGCAACGCCCGAGCTGGAGCGACGGCAACGCCCAGCCGCCGGTGCCGCGTGCCGCGCTGGACACCCCGCGCGGCCACGACGAGCAGCGGGACCCGTCCCAGACGGCCCCGATGCCGAGGATCGACGACCGCAACGGTCCGGGCGCGACCGCGGAGATCCCGGCGGTTCCCCGCAGGGAGGACCGTCAGAACCCCGCCGGCCCGGCCGACTTCCCGCACTCCGGCGCGAACGCCCCGCAGGGCGGTGGCCAGTTCGTCCGCCAGGACGTCTTCGGCGCCCCCGGCAACCCGAGCAACCCCTCCGGCACGGGCCAGTTCGCCGCACCGCAGCAGGCGTACGACAACGGCTCCACGGGTCAGTACCCCGCACCGCAGCAGCGGCAGGACAACGGCGCGAACGGCCAGTACGCGGCGCCGCAGGGCTACGACAACGCCTCCACGGGTCAGTTCCCGGCAGCGTCGGGCTACGACAACGGGGCTACCGGCCAGTACGGGTACGACGGCTCGTCCACCGGGCAGCACGCGCTGCCCGGCCACCAGAACCCCTCGGGCACCGGCCAGTTCGAGCGGCCGCAGGGTGACTTCGGTGGCCAGCGGCCGCCTGCCCCGCAGCGTCCGCAGCGGCCCGCCCGCCAGGAGCCGGAGGCGCTGCCGCCGGCCTCGGGTCCCGGTGACGGACGTACGCCGCTGTACGACACGCTGGAGACGAACTGGTTCCACGGCCAGGCAGGTCAGCCGGGCCAGCCGGCTCAGCAGGGTCAGGCGGGCCCGCAGGGCCGGCCCGGTCAGCAGTCCCAGCCGGGCCCGGCCCAGCGTCCGCAGGGCAACGGCCCGGCGCCGGCCCCGCAGGGCCCCTCGGCCCCCCAGCGTCCCGCCGCCGCATGGCGCAGCTCGCCGAACGACGACCTCGTCCGGCAGGCAGAGCGTGTGCGGCAGCCGGCCGCGGGCGGTGTCACCACCTCCGGCCTGCCGCGCCGGGTGCCCCGGGCGAACCTCGTCCCGGGCACGGCACAGCAGCAGCCGCACCAGAGCGGTCCGCAGGTCTCGCGCGCCCCACAGGACGTGCGTGGCCGGCTGACCAACCTCCGTCGGGGTATCGCACAGGGCCGTCAGGCCGGGTCCGGCCAGACGGGCAGTTTCCCGAGCCCCACTCACCAGCAGGAGCGTTAGTTGAGTCCGATGAGCCAGGCGGCACAGAACCTGAACTGGTTGATCACCAACTTCGTGGACAACACCCCCGGGGTGTCCCACACCGTCGTCGTGTCCGCCGACGGTCTCCTCCTGGCCATGTCGGAGGGATTTCCGCGCGACCGCGCCGACCAGCTCGCGGCGGTCGCGTCGGGACTCACCTCACTGACGGCCGGGGCGTCCCGGATCTTCGAGGGCGGCAACGTGGCGCAGACCGTCGTGGAGATGGAACGGGGATTTCTCTTCCTCATGTCCGTCTCGGACGGCTCGTCCCTCGCCGTTCTCGCGCACCCCGAGTGCGACATCGGCCTCGTCGGCTACGAGATGGCGCTGCTGGTGGACCGTGCGGGAGCGGTGCTCACGCCGGACCTCCGCGCCGAACTGCAAGGAAGTCTGCTCCACTAACGCCCCCGGATCCACCCGTCTCACCAAATCACCGTCCGGCCGACACAATCCCCCCACCGGCCCCCGTCAGACGGCACGACTGACCAACTTGCTGTCCCGCCCGGAGGATTCATGACCCCGCCCACCGCCTCTCATGATCCGTACACAGATCCGTACGGGGACGAGGGCGACCAGCCGCTGGTCCGTCCTTACGCGATGACCGGCGGCCGGACCCGGCCGCGCTATCAGCTCGCCCTCGAGGCGCTGATCAGCACCACGGCCGACCCGGCAGCGCTCATGGGGCTGCTCCCGGAGCACCAGCGCATCTGCCACCTGTGCCGTGAGGTGAAGTCGGTCGCCGAGGTCTCGGCGCTGCTCGCCATGCCGCTCGGGGTGGCCCGGATCCTCGTCGCCGACCTCGCCGAGGCCGGACTCGTCGCCGTCCACCAGCCGGGCGGCGACGAGAGCAACGGCGGTGCGCCCGACGTGACACTGCTCGAAAGGGTGCTCAGTGGCCTTCGCAAGCTCTGAACCGAGAGGTGCCACCACCTCCGCCAAGATCGTGGTGGCCGGTGGCTTCGGCGTGGGCAAGACCACGTTCGTCGGCGCCGTCTCGGAGATCAACCCGCTGCGCACGGAGGCCGTCATGACCTCCGCGAGCGCGGGCATCGACGACCTCACGCACACCGGGGACAAGACCACCACCACGGTGGCGATGGACTTCGGCCGCATCACGCTGGACCAGGACCTGATCCTGTACCTGTTCGGTACGCCCGGCCAGGACCGCTTCTGGTTCATGTGGGACGACCTGGTGCGCGGCGCCATCGGCGCGGTGGTGCTGGTGGACACCCGCCGGCTGGCGGACTGCTTCCCGGCGGTGGACTACTTCGAGAACAGCGGCCTGCCCTTCGTCGTCGCCCTCAACGGCTTCGACGGACACCAGCCCTACGCGCCGGAAGAGGTCCGCGAGGCGCTCCAGATCGGCCCGGACACGCCGATCATCACCACCGACGCCCGGCACCGGGCCGACGCCAAGTCCGCGCTGATCACGCTGGTGGAGCACGCGTTGATGGCGCGGCTGAAGTAGCACTCAAGTGATCGTCGCCGTACGGCAGTTGCCGTAGGCATCGTCATCATGGCGGCGGAGCCGGCTGTGGCCTTTGACACGGCCGGCTCCGGTGTTCATAACGTTTCGGCAGAGGAATCCAGGAGCACCGCCACGCGTCGCGGTCATGCGGTGTCGCTGCGCGCACGAATGCCCCGTCATTTGACGGGGCTCGCTCTTTTTGACCGTTTTATCTAGGCCTTACCTCCCCCGGAATCCGCGCTTTCCCATGTTTGGAAGAGCGCAGGTCGACGTGCTGGAATGCCTGAACTGCCCAAAGGTCAAAGACGTACTCAGTGGTCGATGGCGAACTGGGCCCTGAGACACTGCGGCACGACGAAGGTGCCCGCCGCCGAGAGGTTGTTGGTCGAGTGAGGCGAAGCAACAAAGGTCCCGAGCCGCCCGCCCGGGGCAACTTCACCCCGCCGCCGCGCGGAGCGGCGCCCGCCCCCGTTGTGCCCGGTTCGGAGCAGGTGGCGACGCCCGTTCCGAGCGGCGGCCGTTTCTCCCCGCGCAACTGGCGTGTGGCGACCCGGCTGAACGCGATCCTGCTCATCCCCGTACTGGTCGGCCTGGTCATGGGCGGTTTCCAGGTGAAGAGCTCGATCGACACCTGGCAGGAGGCCGAGGACGCGGAGAACACCGCGCGTCTGGTCCGGGCGTCCCTGACCTACGCGGACGCCCTCTACAACGAGCGTGACGTCACCGCGGCCCCGCTGCTGCTCGGCCGCGACCAGGCCACGGTCACGCAGGCCCGCAAGAAGACCGACGACGCGGCGGACGCCTTCGACGAGGCCACCCGGAGCATGCCGCAGAAGCCGGGCCTGGAGCGCCGGCTGAGCCTGCTCCGCGAGGCGGAGCCCAAGCTCCAGGCACTGCGCGAGGTCGCCTACACCTCGAAGCTCGACGGTGTGAAGACCGAGGAGGGCTACGTCGAGGTCGCCCACCCGCTGATGGAGTTCGCCAACGAGCTCGGCCTGGGCACCGGAAACGTCACCAGCTACGGCCGGACCGTCTACGCGATCTCCCTGACCAAGGCGGCGCTCTCGCTGGAGCGGTCCATCGGCACCCACCTGCTGGTCAAGCCGGGCCCGAAGGACTCCGACCTGGCCAAGCAGCGCGTGGCGCTCTCCTCGTACGCCTACCTCGAGGGCATCGCCGTCGAGGAGTACATCGGCGGTGGTACCGAGGCCGACGCGCAGAAGCTCGAGGACGCCAAGAAGCAGATCCAGGCGGACGGACAGCAGCAGGCCAAGGAGGCTCTGGCCAAGAACCCGGACTACAAGGCGCCGCCGTCCGACCCGACCGTGATGATCGGGGCCATGGCGGGTCTGACCACGACCGACGCCTCCGCGCGTGAGGCGCTCGCGCAGCAGGGCATCACCGCCGAGAACTGGTGGGCGGTCAACACCCTCAAGTACAACGCGTACCGGACGATCGAGTCGGACCTGGCCGACACCGCGGTGAACGAGGCCGCGAGCATCGCCGACGACGCCAGGCAGGACGCCTTCATCACCGGCGCCATCGTCGTGATCGCCCTGCTCGCCGCGTTCATCCTGGCCGGCATGGTGGCCCGCCAGATGAGCCGCTCCATGCGCCAGCTGCGCAACGCCGCCTTCGGCATCGCCGAACAGCGGCTGCCGATGCTGGTCGACCAGCTCTCGCGCACCGACCCCGGCCGCGTCGACACCCGGGTCTCGCCCATCCCGATCTCCTCCACGGACGAGATCGGCGAGGTCGCCCGGGCCTTCGACCAGGTCCACCGCGAGGCCGTCCGGCTCGCCGCCGAGCAGGCCCTGCTGCGGGGCAACATCAACGCGATCTTCACCAACCTCTCGCGCCGCAACCAGTCGCTGATCGAGGGCCAGCTGACCCTGATCACCGACCTGGAGAACAACGAGGCCGACCCGGACCAGCTGGAGAACCTCTTCCGGCTGGACCACCTGGCCACCCGTATGCGCCGCAACGGCGAGAACCTCCTGGTCCTCGCGGGCGAGGAGCCCGGCCGCCGCTGGGACCAGCCGGTCCCGCTGGTCGACGTGGTGCGCGCCGCCTCCTCCGAGGTGGAGCAGTACGAGCGCATCGAGATATCCGGCGTGCCCGAGGCCGAGATCCACGGCCGTGCCGTGACCGACCTCGTGCACCTGCTGGCCGAGCTGCTGGAGAACGCGACCACGTTCTCCTCCCCGCAGACCAAGGTCCGCGTCACCGCGACCCGGCTGCCCGACGGCCGTGTGATGATCGAGATCCACGACAAGGGCATCGGCCTGACCGCCGAGGACTTCGCGGACATCAACCACAAGCTGGCCAACCCGCCGACCGTGGACGCCGCGATCTCCCAGCGCATGGGCCTGTTCGTGGTCGGCCGGCTGTCCGACCGGCACGGCATCCGCGTCCAGCTGCGCCCCTCCGGCGAGCAGGCCGGCACCACCTCGCTGGTCATGCTCCCCGACGCCATCACCCACGGCGGTGGCGGCGAGCAGGCGCCGGAGCGCGAGGAGTTCACCGTCTCGCAGATCATCCCGGAGCAGCAGTTCCCGGGTGAGAGCTTCAGCCAGCCCATGCGCACGGCAGCCGAGCTCGGCTTCGACGACAGCCGCTACACCGAGGTCCCGGACGACCTCCGTGACCTGGACCCGGTGGGCCGCTCCCTGATGCGTGGGGGGCGCCGTGCGGCCCTGGAGGCCCAGACCCACGGCCAGCCCGGCCAGGAGCACGCCGAGACCCAGGCGTATGGTGACGGCGGCTTCGACGGCGGCCAGGGCTACGACAACGGCGGCCGGCCCTACGACAACGGCCAGAACCCCTACCCCGACCAGGCCCCGGCCTACGGTCAGCAGACGTCGTACCAGGAGCAGACGTCGTACGAGGAGCAGCAGCAGCCGTCGTACGAGGAGCAGTACTACGCGCCGAACGGGATGCCGCAGAGCGATGGTTTCCCGACCAACGGCGGCTATCCGGAACCGGGCTATGCGGAGCCGGTCCAGGAGAAGCACACGCCCGCCGGGTCCGGCTCCTCGGAGACCTTCTCGGCATTCGAAGAGCCGTCCTACCAGGGCGACTGGCAGCAGCGCGACGGCTACCGGAACGGCTACGGCGACCAGTACGCTCCCGAAACGGAATCCGCACAGGCCGCTGACGCGGGTGAGCGGGACCGCGTAGGCTTCGACCGTCAGGGGCCGGGCGGCACCGCTGCGCACGCGCTGACCGACGCCGGCCTTCCCCGCCGGGGGTCCACCGGTGGCGGCCAGGCGACCGGCCGGCCCGACCGGGAGGCGGCTTCCCCCTCGGCGGACGGCGACGCCGACGACAACTGGCGCTCGGCGAACGACGAGCGCTGGCAGCAGGCCTCGCAGCTGCGCAAGCCCAAGGCGGGCGGGGTCACGTCCTCCGGCCTGCCGCGGCGGGTGCCCAAGGCCAATCTGGTCGAGGGCACCGCGGAGTCGACCCCGCAGGGCGGCCCCCAGGTCTCCCGCGCTCCCGAGGACGTCCGGGGCAGGCTGAGCAACCTGCGCCGGGGAGTCCAGCGGGGACGCAGCGCAGGAAGTGAAACGAACGGCCAGGGCTTCGGTCCTGACAGCACCTACAACCAGGAGCGTTAGTGTGAGCCCGATGAGCCAGGCGGCGCAGAACCTGAACTGGTTGATCACCAACTTCGTGGACAACACCCCCGGGGTGTCCCACACGGTGGTGGTCTCCGCCGACGGACTCCTTCTGGCGATGTCCGAAGGCTTCCCCCGCGACCGCGCCGACCAGCTCGCGGCCGTCGCCTCAGGTCTGACCTCACTGACCGCCGGTGCCTCGCGCATCTTCGAGGGCGGCAGCGTGAACCAGACGGTTGTGGAGATGGAGCGAGGATTCCTCTTCATCATGTCCATTTCCGACGGATCGTCGCTCGCGGTCCTCGCCCACCCCGAAGCGGACATCGGCCTCATTGGGTACGAGATGGCGCTTCTGGTCGACCGTGCGGGTACGGTCCTGACTCCGGATCTTCGTGCGGAGCTCCAAGGAAGCCTTCTCAACTGAGAGACAGACGGTGCGATTTCGCGTCCCGTGGCCGTAAGGTTTCGGGACGCGGCTCCACAGCGATGGATGCCCGGCACAGTCGGAGGAGGAGAAAGTGGCAACACCCCCAAGCGGTTCATCTTCGGGCAACTGGTCGTACGGCCCTGGCCAGGGGCCGAACGACGGTTCCCAGAACCGGTACAACTTCCCCTCCTCACCGAGCCACCGGCAGCCGTACCAGCCGCAGGGCCCTGGCCCTTCGCCGTACGACCAGCCGAACGCACCGCGCATCCAGCCCGTGCAGCCGCAGCGCCGCACCCCTGAGCCGGCGCCCGCCGGGGCGTCGAACAATCCCCTGGTGCGCCCGTACGCCATGACCGGCGGCCGGACGCGCCCGCGCTACCAGCTCGCCATCGAGGCACTGGTGCACACCACCGCGCAGCCGCATCAGATGCAGGGCCAACTGCCCGAGCATCAGCGGATCTGCAACCTCTGCCGCGAGATCAAGTCGGTGGCGGAAATCTCCGCCCTCCTGACGATCCCTCTCGGCGTGGCCAGGATCCTCGTCGCCGACTTGGCGGAGGCGGGCCTGGTCGCCATCCATCAGCCCGGCGGCGACGAGAACGCCGGTGGCCAGCCAGACGTGACACTGCTCGAAAGGGTGCTCAGTGGACTTCGCAAGCTCTAGCGGCGGTCCTTCCCGCTCCACCACCTCCGCGAAGATCGTGGTGGCGGGCGGCTTCGGCGTGGGCAAGACCACGTTCGTCGGCGCCGTCTCGGAGATCAACCCGCTGCGCACGGAGGCCGTCATGACGTCTGCTTCGGCAGGCATCGACGACCTCACCCACACCGGGGACAAGACCACCACCACGGTCGCCATGGACTTCGGCCGCATCACGCTGGACCAGGACCTGATCCTGTACCTCTTCGGTACGCCCGGCCAGGACCGCTTCTGGTTCATGTGGGACGACCTGGTGCGCGGCGCCATCGGCGCGATCGTCCTCGTGGACACCCGCCGCCTCGCCGACTGCTTCCCCGCGGTCGACTACTTCGAGAACAGCGGCCTGCCCTTCGTCATCGCCCTCAACGGCTTCGACGGCCAGCAGCCGTACCAGCCCGACGAGGTGCGTGAGGCGCTCCAGATCGGCCCGGACACCCCGATCATCACCACGGACGCCCGCCACCGCGCGGACGCGAAGTCGGCGCTGATCACGCTGGTCGAACACGCCCTGATGGCCCGCCTCCGCTAGCCGTCCTCCCCGAGGGGCCCTCTCCCCCCGGAGGGGGCCTTTCGCGTTGCCCCGCTCCCCCGCCGGCCCGTCGGCAACACCGAGAGGGGCCCCTCCGTGCGTACGGAGGGGCCCCTCTCGGTGTCGGGGGACCGGTTCCCGGCGCTGTGGGAACCGGTCGGGCGGCGTGGGCTAGCCGTGCCAGCTGTGCGGGGCGCGGAAGCCGGGCTCGCGTTCCAGGCGGCGCCAGCCGGCCTTCGCGGGGCCGCCGTGCGCCGGGGCCGCCGTGGACGTGTGGGCCGCCGCGCGCGCCAGCAGGATGGCCGTGAGGGCGGCCACTTCCTCGGGCTCGGCGTGGCCCTTCTCGACGCGGATGTCAGGAGTGCTCATGGCAGTCAGTCTCCGTGGATGAGGTTTCCGCGAGGGTGCCGCGGAAAGGTCCGCTGGGTTACTGCGGGGGGTTGCCGTGCTTGCGCGACGGCAGGTCGGCGTGCTTGGTGTGCAGCATCGCCAGGGAGCGGACGAGGACCTCGCGGGTCTCGGCCGGGTCGATGACGTCGTCCACCAGCCCGCGCTCGGCCGCGTAGTACGGGTGCATGAGCTCGGACTTGTACTCCTTGACCATCTTCTGCCGCATGGCCTCGGGGTCCTCGGCGTCGGCGATCTGGCGGCGGAAGATGACGTTGGCGGCGCCTTCCGCGCCCATCACCGCGATCTCGTTCGTCGGCCAGGCGTAGGTGAGGTCGGCGCCGATGGACTGGCTGTCCATGACGATGTAGGCGCCCCCGTAGGCCTTGCGCAGGATCAGGGAGATGCGCGGGACGGTCGCGTTGCAGTACGCGTACAGCAGCTTCGCGCCGTGGCGGATGATTCCGCCGTGCTCCTGGTCGACACCGGGCAGGAACCCGGGGACGTCCAGGAAGGTGACGATCGGGATGTTGAAGGCGTCACACATCTGGACGAAGCGCGCGGCCTTCTCGCTGGCCTCGATGTCCAGGACACCCGCCAGCACCTGCGGCTGGTTGGCGATGATGCCGACGACCTGGCCGTCCAGCCGGGCCAGGGCGCAGATGATGTTGCGCGCCCAGCGCTCGTGGACCTCCAGGTACTCGCCGTCGTCGACGATCTCCTCGATGACCTTGGCCATGTCGTACGGCCGGTTGCCGTCCGCCGGGACGAGGTCCAGCAGGACGTCGGAGCGCCGGTCGGGGGCGTCGGAGGAGTCCACCCGCGGCGGGTTCTCCCGGTTGTTCTGCGGCAGCAGCGACAGGAGGTAGCGCACCTCGGCGATGCACGTCTCCTCGTCGTCGTACGCGAAGTGGCAGACACCCGAGGTCTCGGCGTGCACGTCGGCGCCGCCGAGGCCGTTCTGGGTGATCTCCTCGCCGGTCACGGCCTTGACCACGTCCGGGCCCGTGATGAACATCTGCGAGGTCTCGCGGACCATGAAGACGAAGTCGGTGAGGGCGGGCGAGTAGGCCGCGCCACCGGCACACGGGCCGAGCATCACGCTGATCTGCGGGATGACGCCGGACGCCTTGGTGTTGCGCTGGAAGATGCCGCCGTAGCCGGCCAGCGCGCTGACGCCCTCCTGGATGCGGGCGCCGGCGCCGTCGTTGAGCGACACCAGCGGGGCACCGGCCGCGATGGCCATGTCCATGATCTTGTGGATCTTCGTGGCGTGCGCCTCGCCGAGCG
Organism: Streptomyces sp. NPDC047706; assembly: GCF_043204795.1. Classification (NCBI taxonomy): domain Bacteria; kingdom Bacillati; phylum Actinomycetota; class Actinomycetes; order Kitasatosporales; family Streptomycetaceae; genus Streptomyces; species Streptomyces sp. NPDC047706. Next base: position 185,541 of record NZ_JBIDCW010000006.1, read on the forward strand.
CGCCGCCGAAGACACGGAAGTCGTGGGCGTAGACGAAGACCGTGCGGCCCTCCACCGTGCCCCAACCGGTGATGACACCGTCGGTGTACGGCTTCTTGGTGTCCAGGCCGAAGCCCGTCGCCCGGTGCCGGCGCAGCTGCTCGACCTCTCGGAAGGAGTCCGGGTCGAGGAGCAGCTCGATGCGCTCGCGGGCGGTCAGCTTGCCCTTGGCGTGCTGCGCCTCGGTCGCCCTCTCGCTGGGGCCGGCCACCGCCTGCGCGCGGATCTCGTGCAGTTCGGCCACGCGCCCGCGCGCGTCCGTCGGCTCACCCATGGGTTCGCTCGTCGACTCACCCGTCGCCTCATCCAAAACGGTCATGTAGCGACCTTACGAAGAGGAGCAAGGAATGCGAGCCGTCGACTCCGTACAGTCTCCGGGGCGTTTTCCTGGTACCCCTGAACAGAACCGGTGCGGGATGCAGGCGTTCCGACTGCTCAGAGGGCTTCGGCGTTGTAGGGGTCGCACAAAGTCGTCAGCTGCGGGCCACACAGGATTCATGTCCCGCCGATGCCATCGGTGGAGTGACACGCGAGGTTATCCGACCCTCCACCGAAGAGGTTGAAAGTTGAATGGAATACGTCTACGGTCTCCCCCGTTGGCATCGTTGAACGTTCAACAGAACCGTCCCCAAGGAGAGCATCATGGGTATCTTCGGCAGTAGGAACTCCGCCGGCAAGACCAGGACCAGCGCCGTGAACCCCGAGCTGGCCGCCCTGACCGGCGACTACACGATCGACCCCGCGCACACCTCCATCGGCTTCGTCGCCCGGCACGCCATGGTGACGAACGTGAAGGGCAAGTTCCTCGACTTCACCGGCACGCTGAGCCTGGACGGCACCGACCCGTCGCGGTGCACCGCGGCCCTCGACGTCACGATGGAGAGCATCAGCACGGGCAACGAGGACCGGGACGGCCACCTGAAGAGCGCGGACTTCTTCGCCATCGAGCAGTTCCCGACGATGACGTTCCGGTCCACCAGGGCCGAGGCACTCGGCGGAAGCGACTACCGGATCACCGGTGACCTGTCGATCCTCGGCGTCACCAAGCCGATCACTATCGACCTGGAGTTCCACGGCTCCGCGAAGGACCCGTTCGGCAACGACCGGGTCGGCTTCGAGGGCAAGGCCGAGATCCTTCGCTCCGAGTGGGGCCTGACCTGGAACGCCGCGCTGGAGACGGGCGGTGTCCTGGTCTCCGACAAGATCAAGCTCAACTTCGACATCTCGGCGATCAAGAACGCCTGACGACGGTGGCACCGCCCCGCTGACGCCTTGTGAGCGCGCCCGCCCTTCACCCCCGGGAGAGGGCGGGCGCTCGTCGTACCGGCCCTCCGGCCGGGGCGGCGGGCGCATGACAAGCATCCTGTGGGATGCTGCGCCGATGACCTGGTTGCCGCGTGACTTCGTACATCCTGTGAGCGTCGGGATCCCCGACGGGGGCGGCCATCGCCTGCGGCCGATCGGCGGGGCCGACGCGCCGCTGGACTACCCCGCGGTGATGGGCTCGCGGGAGCGGTTGTGGTCGATCTACGGCAAGGCCTGGGGATGGCCGTCGGCCACGATGACGTACGAGGCAAATCAGGCCGACCTGGAGCGGCACGCCGCCGAGATCGACGCGCACGAGTCGTTCAACTACACCGTGGAGAACGCGGACGGGACCGCGCTGCGCGGATGCGTCTACGTCGACCCGCCGGAGAAGGCCGGGGCGGACGCCGAGATCTCGTGGTGGGTCGTGGACGGCGAGGTCGGCGGGCAGCTGGAGCGGGCGCTGGACGCGTTCGTGCCGCGGTGGATCGCCGAGGAGTGGCCGTTCGAGCGGCCCCGGTTCGTGGGGCGCGACCTGACCTGGGACGAATGGCTGGCGCTGCCCGGCCGTTGAGCGCGCCGGGCAGACGGCCGGCGTGCGGGAGGGCCGCCCCGTCCGCGGAGCGGGTTGGCCGGATTGTGGTGCTTGTGCGGAGGGTCACACCGTTCCCATAATCCAGCAGACAGGAATTGACATGCGCCTGACATTCCTGCCTCCCCAGACCCCCCACGGAAGGCGTCACGGTGAAGACTTTCCTCAAGGCCCTCAAGAGATGCGCGGTCGCCGGTGCGGCCGCGCTCGCGGTGCTCAGTCTCCAGCCCGTCTCGGCCGCGCAGGCGGCCCCCTCGCCGGTGGTCGGCGGCACCCGTGCCGCGCAGGGCGAGTTCCCGTTCATGGTCCGGCTGTCCATGGGCTGCGGTGGCGCGCTGTACACCCAGCAGATCGTGCTGACCGCCGCGCACTGTGTCGGCTCCACCGGCAACAACACCGGCATCACCGCGACCGCCGGAGTGGTGGACCTGCAGTCCACCAGCGGCCGCGTCCAGGTCCGCTCCACCAAGGTGTACCGGGCCCCCGGCTACAACGGCAACGGCAAGGACTGGGCCCTGATCAAGCTCGCCCAGCCGATCAACCTGCCGACCCTGAAGCTCGCCACCACCGCGCAGTACAACACCGGCACCTTCACCGTCGCCGGCTGGGGCGCGGCCCGCGAGGGCGGCGCCCAGCAGCGCTACCTGCTGAAGGCGAACGTGCCGTTCGTCAGTGACGCCACCTGCCGCTCGTACAGCGGCTACAGCGGGCTGATCCCGGGCGAGGAGATCTGCGCCGGGTACACGGCGGGCGGCGTCGACACCTGCCAGGGCGACTCGGGCGGCCCCATGTTCCGCCGTGACGCGGCCGGGGCCTGGGTCCAGGTCGGCATCACGAGCTGGGGCATAGGCTGCGCCCGCCCGAACGCCCCCGGCGTCTACACGGAGGTCTCGACCTTCGCCTCCGCGATCGCCTCGGCGGCGGCCACGCTCTAGGCCCCACCCAACCGTTTCGCGTCCCGCAGACGTACGGGCCCGGTGCCGCCTCGGCGCCGGGCCCGTCCCGTGTCCGCGTACCTGCCTCAGAAGCCGCCGCCGAAGTCCCCGCCCCCGCCGAAGTCGCCGCCCCCGAAGCCGCCGAAACCGCCGCTGAAGTCGTCCGGGTTGAAGTCCGCGCCGGAGACGTCACCGCCCTGGTACCCGCCGGCGCCGAAGTCGCCGTAGCCGGAGCCGTAGCCGGCGGCGTAGGACGGGGTTGCCATGGCGCTGCCGAGCAGGGTGCCGACGAGCAGGCCGGGGAGGATGCCGCCGCCGAAGTAGCCGCCGGCCCAGGGGCCGTAGGCCGGGCCCGCGTCCCAGTACGGGCGGCGGCCGGAGGCCGTGTCGACCTCGCGGATCATCGGGTCCAGGCCGTCGGACAGGCGGGCCTGGTCGGCCGCGCAGACCGGCACCTGGCGGGTCGCGCCGTCCACCGGTGTCCAGGTGACGTCGGCGACCGAGGGACCGTGGCGCGGGTCGAAGAAGCACGGCGGGCGGCGCTCGGGGAGCGGGTGTCCCTCACGGCGGGCGGCGAGCGTCGCCAGCGAGAAGCGGCCGTCCTCCAGGGACTGGGTGACCGCCCGGACGTCCTCGGGCCGCTGGGCCGCCGCCATGTGAGCCTTGGCCTTCTCGTAGGCGTCCAGCGCCTTCTCGTAGTCCGCGCGCATGGCGTCGTCGGCGCCGGGCTCGGCGGGGTGGAAGTCCAGGCGGTCCAGTTCCTCGCCGAAGGCGGTGATGTCCTCGTCGACCACCACCCGCAGCTTCTCCAGCGCCGCCCGCAGCTCCTCCTCCTGGCGGCGGCGGTTGCGGCGGACGAGCGCGTAGGCGCCCGTACCGCCGGCGGCGAGCACCGCACCGAGGGTGATCAGGCCGGTGGCGGAGACGCCGTCGCCGGTGTCCTCGCCCCAGCTGCTGGGCGCGGTCCCGCCGATGTTGCGCAGCGCGCCGTCGACGAAGTCGTTCAGCTGGGCCTTGACGTCACCCGCGCTCTGCACGGACGTCACCAGGTTGGACACGGCCGCGCGGCTCAGCACCCCGCTGTCGGCGCGGGCGTCGAACCGGTCGCCGAGCCGGATGCCGTACACGCCGGTCACCCCGGTCTCGGTGCGCAGGTTCTGGAAGAGGTTCTGCGTGGGGTAGCCGGCCGGAAGGACGGCGACGAACACGGGTTTGTCCGCGTCCCTGATCTTGTCGGCGAGTGCCTCGGCGTCCGACTCGGGCAGCAGGCCCGACGCGGCCGGGTCCACGTAGACCGGGCTCTCGCGCAGGGCCGCGGCGACCTTGGACAGGTCGGTGGCCGCGTGCGCGCCCGGCGCACCGGCCACCAGGACCGCCAGTACGGCGGCGACAGGCACGATCAGCAGGCGTACGAGCCTTTGTACGAACGCGGCCTTCATATGTTCGAAGCTACCTGAACTGGCACAGAAACGGACATCGGTCCCGGGAGGGAAATTCACTCCCGGGACCGACGCCCACCCTGGTGCGCCCCTGCACCGCCCTGTACGCACGCGACGGTCAGCTTCTCCACGGCCGCCCCGTGGCGGCCGGTCAGGCGGTGGATGGCCGGCGCCGGCCCGCTCGGCCGTCGCCGCGAGGCCGAGCGCCTTCGGGGTGGGCCCCAGGGGTGCGGGGGATGCGGATCGCACGAGGCGTCGCCGACGTTGATCGGCAACCGTGCTGGCGACTTGGGCCAGGTCGCGGCAGCTGCCCGGTGAAGGGCCGCCGTCCGTGGAGCACGTCCGCCACGCCGGCGCCCTCCGTGCCCGGGAGTCAGGAGGCGACCGGGGCGTCGAGCCCGCCGAGCCGGTCGCCAGGTCGCGGCAGGGCCTGGCACGGCGCCCGGGTCCCCCTTCGCGTACCCACGGAGCGGGGGCCCGCCCGCCGTGCTGCGGATAGGCTTCCCGCGCCCCATCGTGGAGATACGGGAAGCCGCCCGACCTGGAGTTCGAGATGACCACACCGCAGGATCTGCTGATCGTCGCCCTGAACATCCCCTCCGGTCGTGACGTGGGGCAGGGCGATCTGTCACTGGCTCTGGCCGGAGCGGAACTCATCGACCTCGTGGACGCCGGGGCGCTCACCCTGGACGACGACCGCCTCGTGCCCGGCGCCGAGCGCACCACCGGGGACCGCCTGCTGGACGAGGCCGGGGCGGCGCTGATCAGGCAGCCGCCGTACGAGACGGCCGAGGAATGGCTGTGGCGCCGTGGGCGAGGGCTGGCCGACGCCTACGTCGCCGTCCTGGAGGCGGAGGCACCGGCGGCGGAGGGGGGACGCCGGCACTGGCTGCGGCGGCGGAGCGAGGCGACTGCGGCGGTGGACTCGCCTTCCCGGCGCCACGCGAACGAGCGGTGGGCCGACCGGGAGCCCGTCCTGGTGGCCCTGGCGGCCGCGCTCGGCATCGGTCAGCCGTCGGAGACCGGCGCCCAGGACACCGCCGACGTCCCCGTCGCCGACACCGGCGACGGCCCCGTGGTGACGATCATGGCCGCCGTCAACGACGCCTTGACGGAACTGGAGGCGGTCCGGCAGCGCCGGCGCATCGAGGAGGACGCCTTCGACAACGTGTGGCGGGCCCCCTGACCGGCCGGCCCCAGGACCGCCGGACAGGTCCGGCGGGCCCGCTCGGGGACGGCGGCGGGGCCCCGCCGGGGCGGGCAGCCGCATCCGGAGGGGCCGCCGGGGGGGTTCGTGCCGCACGGCGGTCCAGCCCCGACGGCGGCACCCGTACCCCCGCTCCACACAGGGACCGGGCGCCGCGCCTCCCGGAGCACGGGGCCCGGTGTCGTGTCCCGCGCCCCTGCCCCGGCGGATCGGCCGTGACCGGTTGACCGGACGGGCCGGACGGGCCGGACGGATCCCGAAGTGGTCCGCGCGGGGCGGCAGCGGGCTGCGCCGCCCCGTCCGCACGGACGCCGGCTACGACGCCGGTTCCACGCCCGCGCGCAGCAGACCGTACGTGTACGCGTCCTCCAGGGCCTGCCAGGAGGCGGCGATGACGTTCTCCGCGACGCCCACCGTGGACCACTCGCCCGTGCCGTCGGAGGTGGCGATCAGGACGCGGGTCGTGGACTGGGTGCCGTGCTTGCCCTCCAGGATGCGGACCTTGTAGTCCACCAGCTCCAGCTTGGCGAGCTGCGGGTAGATCTTCTCCAGCGCGACCCGCAGCGCCCGGTCCAGGGCGTTGACCGGGCCGTTGCCCTCCGCGGTCGCGACGATGCGCTCGCTCTTGGCCCACAGCTTCACCGTGGCCTCGTTGGCGTGGCTGCCGTCGGGGCGGTCCTCGACGATCGCCCGCCAGGACTCGACCTCGAAGTACTTCAGCGGTTTGCCCTCGACCTCGCCCCGGAGCAGCAGCTCGAAGCTGGCGTCGGCGGCCTCGTACGTGTAGCCGCCCAGCTCACGCTCCTTGACCCGCTCCACGACGCGGCCGACCAGCTCGCGGTCGCCGCCCAGGTCGATGCCGAGCTCCTTGCCCTTGAGCTCGACGGAGGCGCGGCCGGCCATGTCGGACACCAGCATCCGCATCGTGTTGCCGACCTGCTCGGGGTCGATGTGCTGGTAGAGGTCGGGGTCGACCTTGATGGCGGAGGCGTGCAGGCCCGCCTTGTGCGCGAAGGCGGAGACGCCGACGTACGGCTGGTGGGTGGAGGGCGTCAGATTGACGACCTCGGCGATCGCGTGCGAGATGCGGGTCATCTCGCGCAGACGGCCCTCGGGGAGGACCTTCTTGCCGTACTTCAGTTCCAGGGCGGCGACCACGGGGAAGAGGTTGGCGTTGCCGACCCGTTCGCCGTAGCCGTTCGCCGTGCACTGGACGTGCGTCGCGCCCGCGTCGACCGCGGCGAGGGTGTTGGCGACCGCGCAGCCCGTGTCGTCCTGGGCGTGGATGCCGAGCCGGGCGCCGGTGTCGGCGAGGACCGTCGAGACGACGGCCTGGACCTGGGCGGGGAGCATGCCGCCGTTGGTGTCGCACAGGACCACGACGTCGGCGCCGGCCTCGGACGCGGCGCGGACGACGGCCTTGGCGTACTCGGGGTTGGCGCGGTAGCCGTCGAAGAAGTGCTCGCAGTCGACGAAGACGCGGCGGCCCTGGTCCTTCAGGTAGGACACCGTGTCGCGGACCATCTCCAGGTTCTCGTCCAGGCTGGTGCGCAGGGCGAGCTCGACATGCCGGTCGTGCGACTTGGCGACCAGGGTGATCACCGGGGCGCCGGCCGCCAGGAGCGCCTTGACCTGCGGGTCCTCGCTCGCCCTGACCCCGGGGCGGCGGGTGGCGCCGAAGGCGACCAGGCGGGCGTGGCGGAACCGGATCTCCTGCTGGGCGCGGGCGAAGAACTCCGTGTCCCGCGGGTTGGCGCCCGGCCAGCCGCCCTCGATGAAGCCCACGCCGAAGTCGTCCAGGTGCCGCGCGATGGCCAGCTTGTCCGCGACGGTGAGGTTGATGCCCTCCCGCTGCGCGCCGTCCCGCAGGGTGGTGTCGAAGACGTGGAACGAGTCGTCGAGCTCGCTGGTTTCCGTCATGGTCTGAAGGCTCCTGATGTATGGATCTCGGTCTGTACCGGAATGACCGGCTCCACCGTCCCCCATGATCCCTCGCGCCGAGCTCCCGGCTGATGGTGGGCCAGAAAAGCGAAAAACCTCTCGCGGGTGCGAGAGGTCTGCGCGCGGGTCGAGGACGACGGTGGCCGCCCGTACCTGGTCGTACGTGGCGGTCACTGCGGACCGGCGCGCCTGCTGCCAATAATCGTCGTGGCGAACGAGAGCACGGGGGCAGTCTGGCACAAGCCGCCCTTTGTCTCACCGCTGTCTCAGGATACGGGCAGGGGTTCCACGGTCACGCTCATCCGGCGTTCACCCCTCGCACGCCACCCGGTATGACCATGTTCCTGCCAATCCCGTGGAGTGGGGGCATGGGAGATCTGGGGCACCACCACGAGCACCTCGACGGACACCACGGACACCTCGACCGAGACCAAGGGCACGCCCACGGACACCACGAGCACCTCGACGGACACCACGGACACTTCGACGGACCCCACGGGCACGGCCCCGCACACCGACCCGCGCACGCCCCCGGGCGGCCGCCGTCCGCCACCAGCCGCCGGGCGCTGCTCGGCGCCGCCGGGGGTCTGCTCTTCCTCGCCGCGGCGCCGGGTACCGCGCAGGCAGCCACGACCCGCACCGCGCAGGACGGCCGGGCGGTCGCGGCGGCCACCCGCAGCGGCGCCGGCCGCGCCTCGCTGATCACGCAGGGCACCACGCTGGTCCACGCGGACCTGCACAACCACACCGCCATGTCGGACGGCGACGGCGACCCGGCGCTGGCGTTCGGCTCGATGCGGGAAGCCGGCCTGGACGTGGCCGCGCTCACCGACCACAGCGGTGTCTTCACCATCGGCGGACTCAGCTCCTCGGAGTGGCGGCGCACCGGCGAGCTGGCCGACGCCGCCGACGTGCCCGGCGTCTACACCGCCATCCGCGGCTTCGAGTGGACCCACGCGCTGCTCGGCCACGCCAACGTCTGGTTCTCCGACAGCTATGTCGACATGTCGGCAGCGCCGGGCATGAACGCGCTCTTCAACTGGCTGGACGACAAGGACGCGGTGGCGGGGTTCAACCACCCCGGCCGCGAGGAGCTGCGGTTCAACGAGTTCGGCCACAACGCGGCCGTGCACGACCGCATGGTCAGCCTGGAGATGTTCAACCGCACCGACGACTACCTCTTCGAGGGCTGGTCCTCCGGCAGGTCCTCGCCGCTGGTCGCCTGCCTGAACGCGGGCTGGCGCACCGGCCTGACCGGCGTGACCGACGAGCACGGCACCGACTGGGGGTTCCCCGAGGGCAAGGGGCGCAGTGGTCTGTGGGTCACCGAGAACACTCGCGCGGGCGTGCTGGAGGCCATGCGTGCCCGGCGCTTCTTCGCCACGCGCGTCTCCGGGCTGCGGCTGGACGCCACGGCGGCCGGGGTGCGGATGGGCGGCCTGCTGCCGTTCCCGGCGGGTGACGTGAACTTCCGCGTCGACCTCGACCGGGGTACCGCGTGGGCGGGCAGACCGCTCCACATCCAGGTGCTGCGGCCGGGCAGCCGGGCCCCGGAGGTCGTCGACGTCATCGAGACGGCCTCCGGCCGGATCACCGACTTCACCGTGCCGCTGAACTCCGCCGACGGCACCTGGGTGGTACTGCGCGTCTCCGACCCGGGCCGGGCCAACGCCTCGCCGGGTCCGGCCGGCCACCCGTGCAACGACTGGGGCGTGGCCTACAGCAGCCCCTGGTGGCTGAAGGGCTGACCCGCAGGGCGGGGCGTGGGCTGGGCCGCCGTAGGGCCTACGCCCCGTCGCCGCCCCGCATCAGGGCGTCGTCCAGGAACTCCCGGACATGGCCGAGGATCTGGGCCCGGTCGGTCCCGCGCAGCCCGATCGCCACATGGATGGAGAAGCCGTCGAGCAGCGCGCGCAGCCGGGCCGCGAAGCGGTCCGGGTCGACGGCGCGGAACTCGCCCCGCGACACCCCCTCCGCGACCAGCGCGACCAGGTCGCGGTGCCAGGCGCCCTCGATGGCGGCCTGCCGGGCGCGGGCGTCGTCGTCGGCGTTCTGCGAGCGGTTCCAGACCTCCAGCCAGAGCGTCCAGTGCGGGTCGCGGTGCCCGTCGGGCACGTACAGGTCGACGTAGGCGTCGAGCCGCTCCCGCGCGCCGCCGGCACGGCTGAGCAGCCGTCCGCGCTCGGCACCCAGCTGACCCTCGCTCCACTCCAGGGTCCGCAGCAGCAACTCGTCCTTGCTGCGGAAGTAGTACAGAAGATGGCCGCTGCTCATCCCCACCTCCCGCCCCAGCGCCGCCATGGTGAGCTTCTCCAGACCGCGCTCGGCGATCATCTCCATGGCGGCGGCGAGAACGTCCTCGCGGGGCGGTGCGTTCTTCCGCGCGCGAGCCGCACCGGCCATCCCTGACTCCTCTAGATCTTGGGCTCCTGCTGGGTGATGCAGTGGATGCCTCCACCCCCCGCGAAGATCGTACGGGCGTCCACCAGGGTCACCGTCCGCTCCGGGAACAGCCGGCGGAAGATGCCCGCGGCCGGTTCGTCGCGGGGGTCGCCGAAGGCGCACAGGACGACGCCGCCGTTGCAGAGGTAGTGGTAGATGTAGGAGTAGCCGGCCCAGTGGCCGTCGGCCTCCAGGACGGTCGGCGCGGGCACCTCGACGACCTCCAGGCTGCGGCCGCGGGCGTCGGTGGCGGACCTCAGGATGCCGATGACCTCCTTGGTGACCTCGTGGTCGGGGTGCGCGGGGTCGGGCTGGTGGTGGGCGACGACGACGCCGGGGCGGGCGAAGGCGGCGACGATGTCGACGTGGCCGAGGGTGCCGAAGCCGTGGGGCGGGTAGTCGCCGGTGAGGCCGCGGGGCAGCCAGACGGCCTTGCGGGTGCCGAGGTGGGCGTGGATCTCGGCCTCGACCTGCTCGCGTGTCCAGCCCGGGTTCCGCTCGGGGCCGAGCTGGACCGTCTCGGTCAGCAGGACCGTGCCCTCGCCGTCGACGTGGATCGCGCCGCCCTCGTTGACGAGCTTCGAGGCGTACGTCTTCGCGCCCGCGAGGTCCGAGACGTACGCGGCGATCTTGGCGTCGTGCTCCCAGCGGGCCCACTCCTGGGCGCCCCAGCCGTTGAACGTCCAGTCCACGGCGGCCAGTCCACCCTTGCCGTCGGTGAGGAAGGTGGGGCCGACGTCCCGCATCCAGGCGTCGTCCAGGTCGCGCTCGACGGTCTCGACGCCCGGCCCGAGGAAGGTCCGCGCCTCCGCCGACCGGCCGGGGCCGCACACGACGGTCACCGGTTCGAACCGCAGGACGGCGCGCGCCACCGACGCCCAGGCCATGCGGGACAGGAGCAGGTCGTCCGGGTCGTCGAAGGTGGGGTTCGGCCCCGGCCACGCCATCCAGGTGCGCTCGTGGGGGGTCCACTCGGCGGGCATGCGGAAGCCGTCGGCGGCGGGTGTGGTCATCTGGCGGGTCCTTAGAGGAAGTACAGACGGTTGAGGGAGACGGACTCGGCCGGTTCGGAGCGCAGCGGGTCGCCGTCGAGGGTGACCAGTCCGGTGCGCGGGTCGACGTCGACCTGTCCGGTACGGGAGTTCAGGCGCAGGTCGGCCGGGCCGATCCCGCGGGTGCCGCGCACGGCGACCCTGCGGCGCCGGGTCGGCATGGTGTCGTGCCCCTGGTCGAGCGCGGCCTGGGCGACGAACGCGACGGAGATCTCGGCGGGTGTGGCGCCGTGCGCGCCGAACTGCGGGCCCAGCACCAGGGGTTCGCAGGTGTCGGTGGCCGCGTTGGGGTCGCCGACGACGCCGTACGCCGGGAAGCCGGCCTTGAGCACGAGCTGCGGTTTGGCGCCGAAGTACTCCGGCCGCCACAGCACGATGTCCGCGAGCTTGCCGACCTCGATGGAGCCGACCTCGTGCGAAAGCCCGTGGGCGACGGCCGGGTTGATGGTCAGCTTGGCCATGTAGCGCAGCACGCGCTCGTTGTCGTGCTCGTCCGGCGCGCCGAACTCGGCCTTCATCTTCCCGGCCATGGCGAACGTACGGCGCACCGTCTCGCCCGCCCGCCCCATGCCCTGCGCGTCCGACGAGGTGATGCCGATGGCGCCCAGGTCGTGCAGCACGTCCTCGGCGCCCATGGTCCCGGCGCGGATGCGGTCGCGGGCCATGGCGGCGTCGCCCGGCAGGTCGGTCTTCAGGTCGTGGACGGAGACGATCATGCCGTAGTGCTCGGCGACCGCGTCCCGGCCGAAGGGCAGGGTGGGGTTGGTGGAGGAGCCGATGACGTTGGGGACGCCGGCCATCTTCAGCACGTTCGGGACGTGTCCGCCGCCGCAGCCCTCGATGTGGAAGGCGTGGATGGTGCGGCCCTCCAGGACACGGAGGGTGTCCTCCACCGACAGGCACTCGTTCAGGCCGTCGCTGTGCAGGGCGACCTGGACGTCGTGCTCCTCGGCGACGCGCAGCGCGGTGTCGAGGGCGCGGGTGTGGGCGCCCATGTCCTCGTGCACCTTGAATCCGCTCGCCCCGCCCTCGGCCAGCGCCTCCACCAGCGGGGCGGCGTGGGAGGACGAACCCCGGCCCAGGAAGCCGATGTTGACCGGCCAGGCGTCGAACGCGCCGAAGGCGTGCCGGAGCGCCCAGGGCGAGTTGACCCCGACGCCCCAGACCGGCCCGAACTCCTGGCCGATGATCGTGGTGACGCCGGACGCCAGCGAGGCCTCCATGATCCGCGGCGACAGCAGGTGGACGTGGGTGTCGACGGCCCCGGCGGTGGCGATCAGGCCCTCGCCGGACACGATCGAGGTGCCGGTGCCGACGACGACGTCGACCCCGTCGAGGGTGTCGGGGTTGCCGGCCCGCCCGATGGAGCAGATCCGGCCCTCGCGGATGCCTACGGACACCTTGCGGATCCCCTGCACCGCGTCGATCACGACGACGTTGCTGATGACGACGTCGCAGGTCTCGCGGACGGCGGCGGCCTTCAGGTGCAGTCCGTCGCGGGCGGTCTTGCCGAACCCGGCCAGGAACTCGTCGCCGTGGCGCTGGGAGTCGGACTCCACGCGGATCGTCAGGCCGCAGTCGCCGAGGCGGATCGCGGCCTGAGGCTACCGTGTGCTGCTCGCCCTCTCCCGCGTCCTCGCGATCGGCATGACCGGCCTGCTGGCGCTCGGGCTGATCGCCTACGCCCCGGACTTCACCACCGGCGCGCTCGCGGAGGCGGGCGGTCTCCTGCTCGGCGGCTTCTGGCCCACCTGGGTGCTGGCCACGGTGGCCGCCGGCCTGTCCGGCCCGATCGCGTTCATCACCCTGCTCGGCGACCACACCCGCTACCTCTCCCCGGCCCGCCACTCCTCCCGCCGGGTGCTGCGCGCGACCTGGCTGGGCCTGCTGCTCGGGCTGCTGGTCCCACAGCTCTTCGGCACCTTCACCGCGTACGCCGCCCGCGCCGCCCTCGACTACGCCGGGCCGCTGGTCACGGCCGCCCCGGCCTGGTACCTGATCCCGCTGTTGCTCGCCGCCTTCGCCGGTTCGGTCGGCAACGCGGGCCTGATGCTCTACTCGATGGGCCTCGACCTGGACGCCATCCTGCCGCGCGCCTCCCGCGCCCGGGCCACCTGCGCGGTCGCGGTGCTCGCCACCGCCTGTGTCTTCGCCGGCCACTACGCCTGGGAGGCACAGGCCGCGATGACGTCCTTCGTCCTGTTCCTGACGGCGATCGGCACGCCCTGGGCGGTGATCACCCTGATCGGCTTCGTCCGCTGCGGCGGCGTGTACGACGCGGAGGCGCTCCAGGTCCACAACCGCCGGGCGCGGGGCGGGGTCTACTGGTTCCGGTCCGGTCCGGCTGGAACGTGCCGGCAACCGTCTCCTGGGCACTGGGCGCGGGCGTGGGCGTGCTGGCGGTGTCGCTGCCGTCGTACCAGGGCCCGCTGCTGGCGCTGACCGGCGGGGTGGACTGCAGCTTCCTGCTGTCCGGGGCCGTGGGCGGCCTCGCCTACGTGCCGCTCCCGCAGCGCGCCCGGGCCGCGGAGGAGGGCAACTCCACCACGGCCCGGGCGACAGCCTGCCTCTAGGGCCTCGGGGCTGTGTGCGCTGTGCGGCTCTCGGGCATGGGCGGGCCGGCCGCCCGACCGCCCGCCGCCGGGCGGCCGCTCAGGCCAGCTGGTGCATCCAGCCGTGCGTGTCCTCGGCAGTGCCGCGCTGGATGTCGAGCAGGGCCCGGCGCAGGCGCAGCGTGACCTCGCCGGGCTCCCCGCCCGACTGCTGCCACTCGCCGGAGGCCCGCTTGACCGTGCCGACCGGCGTGATCACCGCCGCCGTGCCGCAGGCGAAGACCTCGGTGAGGGTGCCGTTCTCCGAGTCGCGCTGCCACTGGTCGACGGAGATCCGGCCCTCCTCGGCCTCGTAGCCGAGGTCGCGGGCGACGGCGAGGAGGCTGTCGCGGGTGACGCCCTCCAGGATCGAGCCGGTGAGGGTGGGCGTGACGATCCTGTTGCCGTACACGAAGTACAGGTTCATGCCACCCAGTTCCTCGACCCACTTGTGCTCGACGGCGTCGAGGTAGCAGACCTGGTCGCAGCCCCTGGTCGCGGCCTCGGCCTGGGCCAGCAGGGAGGCCGCGTAGTTGCCGCCGGTCTTGGCGTCGCCCATGCCGCCGGGGACGGCGCGCACGCGGTCCTCGGAGACCCAGATGGAGACCGGCCTGACGCCGCCCGGGAAGTAGGCGCCGGCCGGGGAGGCGATGACCAGGAAGAGGTACTCGTTGGCGGGCTTCACACCGAGCCCGACCTCGGTGCCGATCATGAAGGGGCGCAGGTAGAGGGACTCCTCGCCGCCGTGCGCCGGGACCCACGCCTGGTCCTGGCGGACCAGCGCGTGACAGGCCTCGATGAACGTCTCGACCGGCAGCTCGGGCATCGCGAGCCGGCGAGCGGAGCGCTGGAAGCGCAGGGCGTTCTGGTCGGGGCGGAAGGTGGCGACCGAGCCGTCGGGGCGGCGGTAGGCCTTCAGGCCCTCGAAGATCTCCTGCGCGTAGTGCAGGACGTTCGTCGCCGGGTCGAGGGAGATCGGCGCGTACGGGACGAGCTGTCCGTCGTGCCAGCCGCGGCCGTCGGTCCACTTGATCGTGACCATGTGGTCGGTGAAGTGGCGGCCGAAGCCGGGGCTGGCGAGGATCGCCTCGCGCTCCGCGTCGGAGAGCGGGTTGGCGGAGGGCTTGAGCTCGATCGTGGGCGTCGTCATCAGTGGTTTGTCCTTCACCGTTGGTAGTGACGGGCCGCGCTCACGCCCGTACTGCCAGTGGCCAGTGCTAGGACGTCCGAGCATTCCCTCATTCCGCGGCTCCGCGTCCGATTATCGCGCGCGGGTGGCCGTGGACGAAAAACGGCGTGAATGCGGCCCAGGGTTGATGGTCGCACCCGGCGGGGACAGTGAAAAGCCGCCGGGTGCGGATTGCGACCCGGCGGCTTCGAAGTCTGCAGTCGCGCTGCAGCGTTGTTCCGAGTGGCCCGGGGGTCGTCCCCCACGCCCTCAGGGCAGTGGGGAGGGTCAGCCGGCTACCCGTACCGCGAGCGCGTCGCCGATCTCGGAGGTGCTGCGGGACGGCTTGCCGACGCGCTGCGCGAGGTCGGCGGCGACCGCCTCCTCGATCCGGGCCGCCTCGGCCTCCAGGCCGAGGTGACGCAGCAGCAGCGCGACGGAGAGGACCGTGGCGGTGGGGTCGGCCTTGCCCTGGCCGGCGATGTCGGGCGCGGAACCGTGCACGGGCTCGAACATCGACGGGAACTCGCCGGAGGGGTTGATGTTCCCGCTGGCGGCGACGCCGATGCCGCCGGAGACGGCCGCGGCGAGGTCGGTGATGATGTCGCCGAAGAGGTTGTCGGTGACGATGACGTCGAACCGCTCGGGCTGGGTGACCAGGTAGATGGTCGCCGCGTCGACGTGCATGTACTCCGTGGTGACCTCGGGGTACTCCTCGGCCACCTTGTGGAAGACGTTGGTCCACAGGTGACCCGCGAAGGTCAGCACGTTGTTCTTGTGGATCAGCGCGAGCTTCTTGCGGGGACGGGCCTGGGCGCGGGCGAAGGCGTCCCGGACGACGCGCTCGACACCGTAGGCCGTGTTGACGGACACCTCGGTGGCGACCTCGTGCGGGGTGCCCTTGCGGATGGTGCCGCCGTTGCCGGTGTACGGGCCCTCGGTGCCCTCACGGACGACCACGAAGTCGATCTGCGGCTCACCGGCGAGCGGGGTGGCGACGCCGGGCAGCAGCTTCGACGGGCGCAGGTTGACGTGGTGGTCGAGGGCGAAACGGAGCTTGAGCAGGAAGCCGCGCTCCAGGACGCCGGAGGGGACGCTCGGGTCGCCGATGGCGCCCAGCAGGATGGCGTCGTGCCGCTTCAGGGCGTCGAGGTCGGCGTCGGTGAGGGTCTCACCGGTGGCGTGGTAGCGCCGGGCGCCGAAGTCGTACTCCTTGGTCTCCAGCTTCACATCCTGCGGGAGCGCGGCGGAGAGGACCTTCAGGCCTTCGGCCACGACCTCCTGGCCGATGCCGTCACCGGGGATCACTGCGAGATCGATGCTGCGAGACATGCGGGCACCCTACTCCTCGTCCCATGGGATGACACGGCATGTCCGCGATACGGACGGGGCGCGGCTGCGGGTCCGGGCGCCGGCGGCGGCGGGCGCGTCGACCACTTCGAGGTGCGGCGCGGGCGGCACTTGTCCGCGCCGCACCTCGCCGGGTGCGGCTCCCGGACGGTCGGGCGGCCGGCCTCAGTGGCCGGTCTCGCCGCCGTTGTCCCGGCGGTCGAGGGCGCGCTGGAGAGCGGCCGCGGCGTTCTTGCGGTCGGAGTCGCTCGTACGGGCGACGTGACGGACTCGGCGGCGGGAGGTCGTCTCGGCCATGGGAAATCGACTCCTTCGAATGCGTGGAGTACGGCAGGGGTTTCGAGACGCCGGGTGGGGCGGGGAGCGGTGCCGCAGGGGTTGCCTGCACGGGGCCCGGCTCACGACCGCCATTCGCTGGATCGAGCGAGACGTTCGGCTCCTACAAAACTAGGCGAGGACGGAGCGTCTGTCTGCACAATTACTTGGGCTTCCTACTATCTGAGACGGCCGACTACGCCACACGGCACCGACCTGCGCGTTCCGTCAAAGGACGTCGCCGTCCCGCCAGTCGAGGACGAGTTCGCCCCCGGCCGCGGCGGACGCGGGCCAGACGTACGTGGAGCCCTCCTCCTCGGGCAGCCGGACCACCCCGTCCGGTCCGAGCGCGCAGACCCGCCCGCCCCACACCTGCCAGCCCCGGGCCTCGTACAGCCGGGCTCCGTCGTCGCTGGCGGAGAGGGCACCCAGCGCGTAGGCGCGGCCGATGATTTCCTCCAGGGCCGCCATCACCCGGCCTCCGAGTCCGGTGCGCCGCACGTCCTGGCGTACGGCCACCGCCTCGACGTATCCGACCCGCAGCCACCGCTGCCCGTGGCGTACCCGCCGCATGACGACCGCCCCGTGCGCGGCCAGCCCGCGCACGTCGTGGACGAGGGCGTGCATGCCGCCCAGCGTGTGATCCCAGTCGGTGTCGTCGAAGTCGCCGTCGAAGGCATCGTGCAGAAAGTCCCGGAGGGCGCTCAGCTCGGCGGCGGCGAGGCCGGAGGTGTGGACGGTGCGGGTGGTCATGGGGCCAGTATCGCGGGGGCAATTCGGTGGCTGCCCCGCCGGGCCCTCGCCACCCTGGCGCGATGCCCCGACTCCGCACCGGACGCCTGCTGCTCCGCGAGTGCGGGAGTCCGCCCTCGCGCCCTGGGCCGCGCTCGACGCCGACCCGGAGGTCCGCCGCCATCTGCCCGGCATGCCCACCCGGGAGCAGTGCGACGCGGCCGTGGCCCGCTTCCAGGCCGGGCCGGACGCACCCGGGCCAGGGTGCCTCCCGGGGGAAGGAGGCGCCCTGGCCCGGTGGGGGCTCGACCGGTGGTCAGCCCATGTGGGGGTAGGTGTAGTCGGTCGGCGGGACCAGCGTCTCCTTGATGGCGCGGGTCAGGGTCCAGCGCATCAGGTTCTGCGGGGCGCCGGCCTTGTCGTTGGTGCCGGAGGCGCGGCCGCCGCCGAAGGGCTGCTGGCCGACGACGGCGCCGGTCGACTTGTCGTTGATGTAGAAGTTGCCGGCCGCGTAGCGCAGCTTGTTCGCGGTGTACGCCGCGGCGGCACGGTCGCCGGCGATCACCGAGCCCGTCAGCGCGTAGTCCGACACCGACTCCATCTGCGTCAGCATCTCGTCGTACTTCTCGGGCGAGCTGTCGTCGTAGACGTGCACGGCGAGGATCGGGCCGAAGTACTCGGTGGTGAAGACCTCGTTCTCCGGGTCGGTGCACTCGATGACCGTCGGGCGGACGAAGTAGCCGACCGAGTCGTCGTAGGAGCCGCCCGCGACGACGGTGCAGCTCGGGTCGGCCTTGGCCCGGTCGATCGCGGCCTTGTTCTTGGCGAAGGCACGCTCGTCGATCACGGCGCCGATGAAGTTCGACAGGTCGGTGACGTCACCCATGGTGAGGTAGTCGACCTCGGCGGCGAACTCCTCCTTGAAGCCGTCGTTCCAGAGGGACGCCGGGATGTACGCACGGGAGGTGGCGGAGCACTTCTGGCCCTGGTACTCGAAGGCACCGCGGGTCAGGGCCGTCTTGAGGACGGCGCGGTCGGCGCTCGGGTGGGCGACCAGGAAGTCCTTGCCGCCGGTCTCGCCGACCAGGCGCGGGTAGGTGCGGTACTTCTCGATGTTGTTGCCGACCGTCTTCCACAGGTACTGGAAGGTCTTGGTCGAGCCGGTGAAGTGGATGCCGGCGAGGTCGCGGTGCTCCAGGGCGACCTTGGAGACCTCGATGCCGTCACCGGTGACGAGGTTGATGACGCCCTTGGGCAGACCGGCCTCCTCCAGCAGCCGCATCAGCAGCACGGCGGCGTGGGTCTGCGTCGGGCTCGGCTTCCACACGACCACGTTGCCCATGAGGGCGGGCGCGGTCGGAAGGTTGCCCGCGATGGCCGTGAAGTTGAACGGCGTGATCGCGTAGACGAAGCCCTCCAGGGGGCGGTGGTCCAGGCGGTTCCAGACACCCGGGGAGTTGGCCGGGGGCTGCTCGGCCAGCAGCCGGCGGGCGTAGGCGACGTTGAAGCGCCAGAAGTCGACCAGCTCGCAGGGGGTGTCGATCTCCGCCTGCTGGGCGGTCTTGGACTGGCCCAGCATGGTGGAGGCGGCCAGCGTCTCGCGCCACGGGCCGGCCAGCAGCTCTGCGGCGCGCAGGATGATCGCCGCGCGGTCGTCGAAGGACAGCGCGCGCCAGGCCGGCGCGGCGGCGAGGGCGGCGTCGACGGCGTCCTGCGCGTCCTGCTGGGTGGCGTTGCGGTAGGTGCCGAGCACTGCCTTGTGGTTGTGCGGCTGCACGACCTGGAACTCCTCGCCGCCGCCCATCCGCCGCTCACCGCCGATGGTGCAGGTCAGGTCGATGGGGTTCTCGGCCAGCTCCTTGAGCTTGACCTCCAGGCGGGCGCGCTCGGGCGAGCCGGGGGCGTAGCCGTGCACCGGCTCGTTGACGGGGGTGGGGACCTGGGTCACAGCGTCCATGTGTTCCGTAACTCCTTGAATCGAGCGGGTGTTTCGGGATCAGCCCTTGGTGACCATGGAACGGAGGAAGAACCGCAGGTTGGCGGGCTTCTCCGCGAGCCGGCGCATGAAGTAGCCGTACCAGTCGGTGCCGTACGCGGTGTAGACGCGCATGCGGTGACCTTCGGCGGCGAGCCGGAGGTGCTCCTCGCTCCGGATGCCGTAAAGCATCTGGAACTCGTACTCGTCCAGTTTGCGCCCGGCGCGGTGCGCGAGCTCCTGGGCGATGGAGATCAGGCGCGGGTCGTGGGACCCGATCATCGGGTACCCCTCGCCCTCCATCAGGGTGCGCAGGACACGCACGTACGCCTTGTCGATCTCGTGCTTCTGCTGGTAGGCGACCTCGGCGGGCTCCTTGTACGCCCCCTTCACCAGCCGCACCCGGCTGCCGTCCGCGGCGAGGCGGCGGGCGTCGGCCTCGGTACGGAAGAGGTAGGCCTGGATGACGCAGCCGGTCTGCGGGAAGTCCTTCCGCAGCTCCTCGTGGATGGCGAACATCGAGTCGAGGGTGGTGTGGTCCTCCGCGTCCAGCGTCACCGTCGTGCCGATCCCGGCGGCGGCCTCGACGACGGGGCGGACGTTGGCGAGCGCCAGCTCGTGGCCGCCGTCGAGCGCCTGGCCGAACATCGACAGCTTCACGGACATCTCGACCCGCTCGCCGAGCTCCAGCGGCTTGAGGCGGTCGATCAGCTCCAGATAGGCCTCCCGGGCCGCGGCGGCCTGCTCACGGGTGGTGATGTCCTCGCCGACGACGTCCATCGTCAGCTCCAGGCCCCGGCCCGTGAGCCCCTCGATGACCGGGACGATGTCGTCCACGCGCTCACCCGGGATGAAACGGTCGACGACCTGTTTCGTCCCCGGTGCCGCCGTCATCAGGCGTCGCATCCGGTCGCTGCGCGACGCGGCGAGAATCACGGGACCCAGCACGGGGCACCTCCAGAGACACAACCAACACAAGGCCGGCACCCGACGTTCCGGGGACGGCACGGAGAACCACCGTGAAAACTAGGGATCCCTCCGATCGTCGGCCATCGACAGCTGTCACGCATCCGTGCCGCGGATCTCAGACAGATGTATGAAGGCCCTCGGGAAATGGGAGAGAATGCCCGGGTGACGGCCGATTACCGGAACGACTACCAGGAGCTGGTCGACGAGATCTCCGAGCTCCTGGGCGCCCCCGCGACGCTGGAGAACCGAGACTTCGAGCTGATCGCCTTCGGCGCGTACGACAGCGAGGGCGACCTCGATCCGTCCGCCCTGGACCCGGTCCGCACCCGCTCGATCCTGACCCGCCGCTCCACGGCAGCCGTCCGCGCCTGGTTCGAGGGCTTCGGCATCACCCGGGCGACCGGCCCGGTACGCATCCCGCGCACCCCCGAGGCCGGGGTCCACCGGGGCCGCATCTGTCTTCCGGTACGCCACCGGGGGGTCGTCCTCGGCTACGTCTGGCTGCTCGACGACGAGCCCGGCCCCACGGACGCCCAGCTGACCGCGGCCATGGAGGTGACCGGCCGGATCGGCGCGCTGCTCGCCGACGAGGCGCAGGCGGGCGCCGACCTCACCCGCGAGTTCCGGGCGGTGCTGACGGCCGAGCGCGGCTGGCAGCGCGACATGGCGGTGGCCGCCCTGCGCACCGCACTCGGCACGCGCGGGGAGGGCCCGCACGCGGTGGTGTGCGTCGCGCCCTGGCCGTCCGCCGACCCCGAGGACGCCCCGTCGGCCCGGGCGGTGCCGCACACGACGGCGCTGTGCACGATCCCCTGGGGCACGACTGCCCAGAGCCTCGCGGCACTGGTCCGCCTGCGCTCGGCGGACGTGCGCACCCCGGTGCTGGCGGCGGCGAACCGGCTGCTGAGGGAGGGCGCCCGGGCCGGCGTGGGCGACCCGCTGACCGGCCTCGCCGACCTGGGCGCGGCCTGGCAGGAGGCGACGGCCGCGGCCCGCGCGGCCCTGGCCGAACCGCGTCTCGGGCCGGTCGCCGAGTGGTCCCGCATCGGCCCGTACCGCCTGCTGACCGCCCTCCCCCCGGAGACGGCCCACGACCCCGTCATCGCCCCGCTGCTCTCCCGCGCCCACCACGAGCTCGCCCGCACGGCCGAGGTCTACCTGGACCGCGCGGGCCAGGCCGCCCGGACCGCCGCCGAACTCGGCATCCACCGGCAGACGCTGTACTACCGGCTGTCCCGGGTGGAACAGCTGACGGGGCTCGACCTGGACGACGGGGAGGACCGCCTGCTGCTGCACATGGCGCTGAAGGGGGCGCGGCTGTGAGAGACGCGGTGACGGGAAGCGGTGCCGGCCGGACCGTGCCCGCCGCACGGTGACGGGAAGCGGCGGCGACGGGGCGTGCCGTTCCCGCTCTCCGGCATCTTCGTGGTCCGCGACAGCATGGAGACCGGCTGTCGCTCCGAGTCGCTCCCGGGCCCGCTCGGCGCGCTGCCGGGTCAGCCTGTTCATCGGCGTCGTACCGGTTCGTGCCGCCGCCGCAGCGCTCAGCCGCGGGCGGCCCGCACGGACGGCGACGGCTCCGGCACCGGGCGCGGCGGCGGCGACGCTGCACCCGGTGCGGAACGGGCAAAGCGCCGGACGGACTGAACGACTCAGCCCGCCCGGCGTTCGAGGACCAGGCCCGTTCAGGGCGGAAGCGGGGGCCTGGGGGCGTCAGCCCCAGGGACGGCAACCTCAGACGAGGTTCACCGCGCGGGCGGACGTCGCCCCGATCTCCGAGGCGACCTCGGTGAGCACTGCCGTGGGCACCGCGTCGTCGACGGTCAGCACGGCCAACGCCTCGCCGCCCACCGCCGCGCGAGCGACCTGCATCCCTGCGATGTTGATCCCGGCCTCGCCGATGATCCGGCCCACCGTGCCGACGACACCCGGACGGTCCTCGTACCGCAGGACGACCATGTGGTCGGCCAGCGCGAGGTCCACGTCGTAGTCGCCGACCGCGACGATCTTCTGGAGGTGCTTGGGACCGGCGAGCGTGCCGGACACCGCGACCTCCTCGCCGTCGCCGAGCGTGCCGCGCACGGTCACGACGTTGCGGTGGTCGGGCGACTCCGAGCTGGTCGTCAGACGCACCTCGACGCCACGCTCCTGGGCGAACAGCGGGGCGTTGACGTAGGACACCGTCTCGTCGACGACGTCCTCGAAGACACCCTTCAGCGCGGACAGCTCCAGCACCTTCACATCGTGCTGGGTGATCTCGCCGTACACCTCGACGTCGAGGCGGACGGCGACCTCACCGGCGAGCGCGGTGAAGATCCGGCCCAGGCGCTCGGCGAGCGGCAGGCCCGGCTTGACGTCCTCGGCGATCACGCCGCCCTGGACGTTCACCGCGTCCGGCACCAGTTCACCGGCGAGGGCGAGCCGGACGGACCGGGCGACGGCGATACCGGCCTTCTCCTGCGCCTCGTCGGTGGAGGCACCGAGGTGCGGGGTGGAGACGACCTGGTCGAACTCGAACAGCGGCGAGTCGGTGCAGGGCTCCTTGGCGTACACGTCGAGGCCGGCGCCCGCGACGCGGCCCTCCTTCAGCGCCGAGTACAGCGCCTCCTCGTCGACGATCCCGCCGCGCGCGGCATTGACGATCCGCACGCTGGGCTTGACCTTGCGCAGCGCCTCCGCGCCGATCAGGCCGAGCGTCTCGGGGGTCTTGGGCAGATGGACGGTGATGAAGTCGGAGACCTCGAGCAACTCGTCCAGCGACAGCACCTTGACGCCCATCTGCGCGGCCCGGGCGGGCTGCACGTACGGGTCGTAGGCGACGACCTTCATGCCGAACGCGGACATCCGCTGCGCGACCAGGGCGCCGATCCGGCCGAGGCCCACGACGCCGAGGGTCTTCTCGGCCAGCTCGACGCCGGTGTACCTGCTGCGCTTCCATTCGCCGTTCTTCAGCGCGGCGTTGGCCTGCGGGATGTTGCGGGCGGTCGCGAGGATCAGACCGCAGGCCAGCTCGGC
Organism: Streptomyces sp. NPDC047706; assembly: GCF_043204795.1. NCBI lineage: Bacteria > Bacillati > Actinomycetota > Actinomycetes > Kitasatosporales > Streptomycetaceae > Streptomyces > Streptomyces sp. NPDC047706. Next base: position 208,608 of record NZ_JBIDCW010000006.1, read on the forward strand.
GGCGGTCACGATGTTCGAGGTGGGGGCGTTGACGACCATCACGCCGGCCTTGGTGGCGGCGGAGACGTCGACGTTGTCCAGGCCGACGCCGGCGCGTGCGACGACCTTGAGCCTGTTCGCCGCGGCCACGGCCTCCGCGTCCACCTTGGTCGCGGAGCGGATCAGAATCGCGTCGACGTCGGCGATGGCGGGGAGCAGTTCGGCTCGGTCCGCTCCGTTGCAGTGCCGGATCTCGAAGTCCGGGCCGAGCGCGTCCACGGTGGCGGGCGACAGCTCTTCAGCGATGAGTACGACAGGTTTCGAGCTCACGTGAGTCCTCACATGTGCGATGCGGACGGCCGTCCCGACGGCCGCAGGCGGAGGAGGGGCTAGCCGCGTGGAAGACGCACGACGCTGTGGGCCTGACGCGTATACGTACGGCAGTCTAGTGGCGCTTCCTGGCTCGTCCTGCGCCTCTGCGGAAGGATCACTCGTCCGTGGCTGGACGAGGTGGACAACGGGGCCGGAGTGGTCGCTCCGGCCCCGCGGCCGTGAGGCTCAGGCCTCCTCGTCGACCCAGGACATCAGCTTGCGCAGCTCCTTGCCCGTGGTCTCCAGCAGGTGCTCGGAGTCCTGCTGCTTGTACTCGTTGTACTTCTTCAGACCGCCGTGGTACTCGTCCATCCAGGCCTGCGCGAAGGAGCCGTCCTGGATCTCGGCCAGGACCTTCTTCATCTCCGCCTTGGTGGCGTCGGTGATGATCCGCGGGCCGGTCACGTAGTCGCCCCACTCGGCGGTCTCGGAGATCGACCAGCGCATCTTCTCCAGGCCGCCCTCGTACATGAGGTCGACGATCAGCTTCAGCTCGTGCAGGCACTCGAAGTACGCGATCTCCGGCTGGTAGCCGGCCTCGGTCAGCGTCTCGAAACCGGCCTTGACCAGGGCGGCCGTACCACCGCAGAGGACGGCCTGCTCACCGAACAGGTCGGTCTCGGTCTCCTCGGTGAACGTCGTCCTGATGACTCCGGCGCGGGTGCCGCCGATGCCCTTGGCGTACGACAGGGCCAGCGCGAAGGCGCCCGAGGTCGCGTCCTGCTCGACGGCCGCGATGCAGGGAACGCCGCGGCCCTCCTCGTACTGACGGCGCACCAGGTGGCCCGGGCCCTTGGGTGCGACCATGCAGACGTCGACGCCGGCCGGGGGCTTGATGAAGCCGAAGCGGATGTTGAAGCCGTGCCCGAAGAACAGCGCGTCGCCGTCCTTCAGGTGCGGGGCGATCGACTCCTCGTAGACCTGGGCCTGGATGGGGTCCGGGACGAGGATCATGATGACGTCGGCCTCGGCGGCGGCCTCCGCCGGGGTGACCACGCGCAGGCCCTGCTCCTCGGCCTTGACCTTGGACTTGGAGCCCTCGTGCAGACCGACGCGGACGTCGACACCCGAGTCACGCAGCGACAGGGCGTGCGCGTGGCCCTGGCTGCCGTAACCGATGACCGCGACCTTGCGGCCCTGGATGATGGACAGGTCGGCGTCGGCGTCGTAGAACAGCTCGGCCACTTTGGGTCTCTCCTTGGAGTGCAGATGGTGCGTCCCACCGTATGACGGTGGAGGGAAGGGAAGGTTCGGGGTCTCGCCATACGGGCGGCCCGTGTCGGGCGGGCCGCCCGTCTCACATCGTCACGCCGATCGGTCCAGCGCGCGAAGCGAACGGTCCGTGATCGAACGCGCTCCACGGCCGATCGCGATCGTGCCGGACTGGACCAGTTCCTTGATGCCGTACGGCTCCAGCATCTTGAGCATGGCGGACAGCTTGTCGCTGCTGCCGGTGGCCTCGATGGTGACCGCCTCCGGCGAGACGTCGACGGTCTTGGCACGGAACAGCTGGACGATCTCGACGATCTGGGAGCGCGTCTCGTTGTCGGCGCGCACCTTCACCAGGACGAGTTCGCGCTGCACGGCCTGAGCCGGCTCCAGCTCGACAATCTTCAGCACGTTGACCAGCTTGTTGAGCTGCTTGGTCACCTGCTCCAGCGGCAGGTCCTCCACGTTGACCACGATCGTGATGCGGGAGATGTCGGGGTGCTCGGTGACACCCACCGCGAGCGAGTCGATGTTGAAGCCGCGGCGGGAGAACAGGGCGGCGATCCGGGCCAGGATGCCCGGCGTGTTCTCCACCAGGACCGAGAGCGTGTGCTTGGACATGTTCTTGACTCAGCTCTCTCTTCAGTCGTCTTCGCTGTCGCCGAAGTCGGGGCGGACGTCCCGGGCGGCCATGATCTCGTCGTTGGAGGTGCCGGCGGCGACCATCGGCCACACCATCGCGTCCTCGTGGACGATGAAGTCGACGACGACCGGGCGGTCGTTGATCGAGTTCGCCTCCTCGATGACCTTGTCGAGGTCGGCGGGGTCCTCGCAGCGGATGGCGTAGCAGCCCATCGCCTCCGACAGCTTGACGAAGTCGGGGACGCGGGTGCCCCGCGCCTCCGGGTTGACGTCGTCGGGGCCGGAGTGCAGCACCGTGTTGGAGTACCGCTGGTTGTAGAAGAGGGTCTGCCACTGGCGGACCATCCCGAGGGCGCCGTTGTTGATGACGGCGACCTTGATCGGGATGTTGTTCAGAGCACAGGTGGTGAGCTCCTGATTGGTCATCTGGAAGCAGCCGTCGCCGTCGATCGCCCAGACGGCCTGGCCGGGGGCGCCGGCCTTGGCACCCATCGCGGCCGGGACCGCGTACCCCATCGTCCCGGCGCCGCCGGAGTTCAGCCAGGTGGCGGGCTTCTCGTACTGGATGAAGTGCGCGGCCCACATCTGGTGCTGGCCGACGCCGGCCGCGAAGATCGTGCCCTCGGGGGCGAGTTGGCCGATCCGCTCGATGACCTGCTGCGGCGAGAGGGAGCCGTCCTCGGGCTGGTCGTAGCCGAGGGGGTAGGTGTCGCGCCAGCGGCTGAGGTCCTTCCACCAGGCCGCGTAGTCGCCCCGGTTGCCGTCGCTGTGCTCCTTCTGCACGGCCTGGATCAGGTCGGCGATGACCTCGCGCGCGTCACCGACGATCGGCACGTCGGCATCCCGGTTCTTGCCGATCTCGGCCGGGTCGATGTCGGCGTGCACGATCTTGGCGAGCGGGGCGAAGCTGTCCAGCTTGCCGGTGACCCGGTCGTCGAAGCGGGCGCCGAGCGCGACGATCAGGTCGGCCTTCTGCAGGGCGGTGACGGCGGAGACCGCGCCGTGCATGCCGGGCATGCCCACGTGCAGCGGGTGGCTGTCGGGGAACGCGCCGAGCGCCATCAGGGTGGTGGTGACGGGCGCGCCGGTGAGCTCGGCGAGGACCTTCAGCTCCGCGGTGGCCCTGGCCTTGATCACACCGCCGCCGACGTACAGCACCGGCCGCTTGGCCGAGGTGATCAGCTTGGCGGCCTCGCGGATCTGCTTGGCGTGCGGCTTGGTCACCGGGCGGTAGCCGGGCAGGTCCATGGTGGGCGGCCAGGAGAAGGTGGTCTTCGCCTGGAGGGCGTCCTTGGCGATGTCGACCAGGACCGGGCCCGGGCGGCCGGTGGAGGCGATGTGGAACGCCTGCGCGATCACCCGGGGGATGTCCTCGGCCTTGGTGACCAGGAAGTTGTGCTTGGTGATCGGCATGGTGATGCCGACGATGTCCGCCTCCTGGAAGGCGTCCGTGCCGATCGCCTTGGAGGCGACCTGGCCGGTGATCGCGACCAGCGGCACCGAGTCCATGTGGGCGTCGGCGATCGGTGTGACCAGGTTGGTCGCGCCGGGGCCCGAGGTCGCCATGCAGACGCCGACCCGGCCGGTGGCCTGCGCGTAGCCGGTGGCCGCGTGACCGGCGCCCTGCTCGTGCCGCACCAGCACGTGCCGGACCTTGCCGGAGTCCATGAGCGGGTCGTACGCCGGAAGGATCGCGCCGCCGGGAATGCCGAATACCGTGTCGGCGCCGACCTCCTCGAGAGAGCGGATGAGGGACTGCGCGCCCGTGACGTGCTCGGGGGCGGACTGTCCTCCGGATCGGGGCCGCGGCTGCGGGTGATGGGCCCCGGTGGCCTGCTCGGTCATCGGCATTCTCTTCTCGATGCTGAGGGTTTTTGCGAGGTTTGTACGGTGTACGACTGCGGTTCGGCAGGTGCCTGTGCAACAAAAAACCCCTCGTGCCGTGGGGCAAGCGAGGGGAGCGCGCCGGTGTGGTCGCTGGGTGTTCCGGATCGTCTTCCGGTGGATCCCAGCTCAGCCGACGCGCTGTCCAAGTACGAGAATTCGGGTGCGCATGGCACAGACCCTCCCCCGGCGCACACCCGGTGTCAAGTGGGTGGGACGGGAGTCTCATCATGTGAGCGCAATGGAGTGGCGAGGGGTGTGCCGACGGGAGTGGTCACGGGTGCCCCAGCTCTGAAGACGGTGGCCACGCCGCCCGGGTACCCGCCCGCGGCACCGCTCGCGAAGGCGGGTTCGGCCGACCCGTTCGGCACCGGGCAACGGCCGGAGGACAGTGCCCGGCGCAGCCGGTACTCGTCCAGGGGCCCGGAGAAGGCCATGCCCTGCCCGTGCGTGCAGCCCATGGCGCGCAGGGCGACGACCTGCTCCGGCAGATCCACACCGTCCGCCACGGACTGCAGGCCGAGATCTCCGGCGATCCGCAGCAGCCCGCCGGTGATCTTGTGCAGCCGCGCGGACTCGACGACGCCCTCGACCAGCCCCCGGTCGAGCTTCAGCACGTCCAGCGGCAGCCGACGCAGCGCCGTGACGGCCGGGCAGCCGCTGCCGAAGCCGTCCAGCGCGATGCGGACGCCGAGCCGCCTGAGGGTGCCGAGGCGCCGTTCCAGGTCGTCCAGGCAGACCTTGGCATCGATGTCGGACAGTTCGACGACCAGGGCCCCGGACGGCAGCCCGTGCCGGGTCAGCAGCGCCTCGACGGAGCCGAGGGGCAGCGACCGGTCCAGCAGCTGGCGGGCGGTCATCCGGACCCCCACCGGTACGGCGTGGCCCGTCGCGGCGCGCTCGGCGGCCTGCTCCACGGCCTCGTCCAGCACCCAGCGGCCCAGCTCGGCCGCCCTGCCGCTGTCCTCGGCCACGCGCAGGAACTCGGCGGGCGTGAACAGCACCCCTTGCGACGACCGCCACCGCGGCTGCGCCGTGACCGACGTGATCCGGCCGTCCTCCAGGCGCACCACCGGCTGGTGCAGCAGCCTGAACTCGCCGTCGTGCAACGCGGCCCGCAGCCGGGTGGCCAGCTCGGCCTTGCGTACGACGTCCTGCTGCATCTGCGGCTTGTACAGCTCGACGCGGCCCTTGCCCGCCGACTTCGCGCGGTACATCGCGAGGTCGGCGTTGCGCAGCAGCTCGCCCGCGCCGAGGCCCGGTTCGGCGAAGGCGACGCCGATGGACGCGGCGACACGGACATCGTTGCCGTCGATGGCGTAGGGCTGCGACAGCGTCACCCTGAGGCGGTCGGCGAGCTCCAGGATGTGCCGTTCGCGGGCGGTCCGGTCCCGGGCACCGTCGCCGACGATCAGTGCCGCGAACTCGTCGCCGCCCAGCCGGGACGCGGTGTCGCCCTTGCGGACCGCGTCCTGGAGTCTGCGCGCGGCCTGGACGAGCAGCTCGTCCCCGGCCTGGTGCCCGATGGTGTCGTTGACCGCCTTGAACCCGTCCAGATCGATGAAGAGCACCGCCGTACCACGCAGGGCGGCACCGCGGTCGGTGCTGCGGCGGCCGGACAGCGCCTGCTGGACCCGCTTGGTGAACAGCGCGCGGTTGGGCAGGTCGGTCAGCGGGTCGTGCTCGGCGTTGTGCTGCAGCTGCGCCTGCAGCCGGACCCTTTCGGTCACGTCACGGCTGTTGAAGATCAGGCCGCCGTGGTGCCGGTTGACCGTCGACTCGACGTTCAGCCAGCCTCCTCCGCTCCCGGCTTCTCCCGGGCGGGAGGTGCCGCCGTCGCCGGACCGGAAACGGCACTCGATGCGCGTGGTGGGTTCCTCCAGGGGGCTGGCGGCGAGGAAGCGGCGCACCTCGTGCACCACGCAGCCCAGGTCCTCCGGGTGGATGAGCTCGGCCAGCTCTGTCCCGACCAGTTCCTCGGCAGGGCGTCCGTAGACCCCGGCGGCGGCCGGGGAGACGTACCGGAGGATGCCGTTGGGTGCGGCGATCATGATGACGTCGCTGGAGCCCTGCACCAGGGAGCGGAAGTGGTTCTCCTTCTGCGCCAGTTCCTGCGTGAGTGTGATGTTGTCGAGCAGCATGATCCCCTGGCGCACCACCAGCGCGAGCACGACCGTGCCGCCGGTGAGCAGCACCACGCGGTCGACACTGCGGCCGTTGAGCACGTTGTAGAGGATCCCCAGTGTGCAGACGGCCGCGGCGAGGTACGGCGTGAGGGCGGCCAGCGAGCCGGTGAGCGGCCGGGTGGCCGCGTACCGGCCGTGCTCGCCCTGCCCGGCGGGTGTGCGCGGGTGGGTGCTCCCACGCTGCCCGGGCACGGGCTCGTGCTCCACGCGCGCAGGCGGTTCCTCACCGGGCTGCCCGGGGCGCGCGGTGGCCCAGGGGGCGTACGCCAGGAGCAGGGAGCCGGCGAACCAGCCCGCGTCGAGCAGCTGGCCCGAGCTGTAGTTGTCGTGCAGCAGCGGTGAGGTGAACAAGGCGTCGCACATCACCGTCAGGGCGAGCGCGCCGATCGCGGTGTTCACCGCGGAGCGGTTGGCGCTCGAGCGCCGGAAGTGCAGGGCGAGAACCATGCTGACCAGCGCGATGTCGAGCAGCGGGTACGCCAGCGACAGCGCGGTGTGCGCCACGCCGGGGCCGCCGCCCTTGGCCGCCTGGGCGAGCGCGAGGCTCCACGACAGCGTGACCAGCGAACCGCCGATCAGCCAGGCGTCCAGGCCGAGGCAGACCCAGCCCGCCTTCGTCACCGGCCGCTTGGCGAGGACCAGCAGGCCGACGATCGCCGGCGGCGCGAAGCACAGGAAGAACAGGTCCGCGTAGCTGGGGCTGGGCACGGGCTGTCCCAGGACGACCTCGTACCATCCCCACACCCCGTTGCCCAGGGCGGCCATCGCCGAGGAGAGGGCGAACAGCAGCCACGCGGAGCGGAACCGGACGCGCCTGCCGTGCGCGTACACGAAGCACGACACGGCGGCCGCGGCGGCCGCGGCGCTGAGTCCGAAGTCGCCCATGACGAGGGCGAGATGGTGCGAGCCCCAGCCGACCGCGGAGCCGACGGCGTAGCCCGCGCACAGCAGGGCCAGGACGAGTTGCTGGTACATGCCCGACCCGCCGCGGGAGGCCGGCGGCCGGGGCAGCAGGGCCCGCAGCACGGGCGGCCGCCGCAGCGCGTGGTCGAAGGTGGTCGTGGGCGAGGGCGAGTTCACCGGGACCTCCCGCTCCGTACCACTCCCCGGTCCCGAGGGTCCCGGGGCGCGCATTGCGCCTGCTTCCTGCGGCTGTTGTGCCTGCGGTGGCTGTGGTGGCCGCCGTGACTGGCGTGGAGGCCTCGTCGTCGCGTGGCCGTGCGCCAGGGCCGCCGTCGGCGGCTCCGCCTCGTCGGATCGTTCGTCCATAGGCCGTGCATCGCCCGTCGCCCCCCTCGCGTCTGAAATGTCCATCCCCGGCGCCGAACGGTCGCGGCGCAGCCCCTGTCGGGACGATACACCAGTCTCGTCACTCAGGGACATAGCTTCTCTACGCTCCGTGACCACCTGCGGGAATGCGGAACGGACCGCGTCCGGACGACTGCGGAGGGTGCCCGGACGAGGTCACACGCCACCCACGGCGACCGCCCTACGCGCCCTTCGCTCCCGTCGTAAGGATCACGTTGCGCAACGGCTCCTGGTTCACGAAACGGTGCAACTGGTCCACGAGCAACCGCTTGGCGCGCGGCAGGAACGCGGACGTGGGGCCCCCGACATGCGGGCTGATCAGCAGGCCGGGCGCCTGCCACAAGGGATGTCCGGACGGCAGCGGCTCCGGATCGGTGACGTCGAGCGCCGCGGTGATCCGGCCGCTCTCCAGCTCCGTGAGCAGCGCCTTGCTGTCCACGACCGGCCCGCGGGCGACGTTCACGAGCAGCGCGCCGTCCTTCATCCGCGCCAGGAACTCGGCATCCACCAGCCCACGGGTGGTTTCGGTCAGCGGCGTGGAGAGGATCACGACGTCCGCATCGGGAAGCAGTGCGGGCAGATCGGTGAGCGGTTGCACGGGACCGCGCGCCGTGGTGCGCCCTGAGCGCGCGACGCGCGCCACCCGCGCGAGTTCAAAGGGCGTGAGCCGGTCCTCGATGGCCTCGCCGATCGAGCCGTATCCGACGATCAGCACGTTCTTGTCGGCGAGCGCCGGCCGGAAACCGCTGAGCCACTCGCCCCTGTCCTGCGCCCGCACGAAGTCCGCAATCCCGCGCAACGACGCGAGGATCAGGGTGAGCGTGAGTTCCGCGGTGCTCGCCTCGTGCACCCCGCGCGCGTTGCACAGGCGCACCCCCGGCGGCAGATGTCCCAGCCCCGGCTCGACATGATCGATCCCGGCGGAGAGCGTCTGCACGACCTGCACGGAGGTCATCCGGGCCAGCGGCCGCACGCCGACCCCGGAGGGCTTCATGTAGGGGACGACGTAGAAGGAGCAGTCGGCGGGGTCCGCGGGGAACGTTTCTCCACCGTCCCAGAAGCGATACGTCAGCCCGTCCGGAAGCCCCTCGACGTCCTTGGGCGGGATGGGCAGCCACACGTCAGCAGTCATGGTCACGAGGCTAATTGAGGTGCGCGGAGCGGCGGAGGTTAGGTTGGGGGGCCAGGAGAGGGAGGGTTACGGGCAGGTGGAGCGCAGGACGATCGGCGCGGCGGCGCTCGCGGTGGGGGCCGTCGGACTCGGATGCATGCCGATGAGCTGGGCGTACACCACGTCACGGCAGCGGGGCGACGAGTCGCTGAGGGCCGTGCACCAGGCGCTCGACCTGGGCTCGACCCTGCTGGACACGGCCGACATGTACGGCCCGTTCACCAACGAACTGCTGGTGGGGCGGGCGCTGAAGGAGCGGCGCGCCGATGCCTTCGTGTCGACCAAGGTCGGGCTGCTGGTGGGCGAGCAGCACATCGTGGCCAACGGCCGTCCCGGTTATGTGAAGCGTGCCTGCGACGCCTCCCTGCGGCGGCTGCAGACCGACGTGATCGACCTCTACCAGCTTCACCGGGCGGACCCCGAGATCCCCGTCGAGGAGACGTGGGGCGCGATGGCGGACCTCGTACGGGCCGGAAAGGTGCGGGCGCTTGGGCTGTGCGCCGTGGGTGCGCGCGGCGGCCGCCGGTCCGGGACGCGGCTGCACGACACGACGCTCCGGCAGTTGCAGCGGGTTCAGCAGGTCTTTCCGGTGAGCGCGGTCGAGGCGGAGCTGTCGGTGTGGTCGCCGGAGGCGCTGGAGACGCTGCTGCCGTGGTGCGAGGCGCGCGGCATCGGCTTCCTGGCCGCGATGCCGCTCGGCAACGGCTTCCTGACCGGCACGCTCACGCCGGGCGAGGGCTTCGAGCCGGACGACATGCGCGCCCGGCACCCGCGCTTCACGGCCGAGATGATGGCGTCGAACCAGCCGATAGTGGCGGGCCTGCGCCGCGTCGCCGCCCGCCACGGCGAGGACGTCACCCCGGCCCAGGTGGCCCTGGCCTGGGTGCTGGCCCAGGGACGGCACGTGGTGCCGGTGCCGGGCACCAAACGGGAGCGGTGGGTGACGGAGAACGCCGGGGCGGAACGGGTGCGCCTGACGGCGGAGGATCTGGCGGAGCTCTCGGGGCTCCCAGGGGCGCAGGGGTCCTGGGACTGACCGCGGGCCCCCGGAGCGCAGGGGTCCAACCGACCGCGGCCCCCCGGAACGCAGGAGTCCTGGAACCGACCGCGGCCCCCCGGAACGCAGGAGTCCTGGAACCGACCGCGGCCCCCCGGAACGCAGGAGTCCTGGAACCGACCGCGGCCCCCCGGAACGCAGGAGTCCTGGAACCGACCGCGGCCCCCCGGAACGCAGGAGTCCT